>NZ_JBNBZD010000030.1:0-37137 GCF_049804075.1 Brevibacterium sp. FAM 24630 | reverse complement strand
TCCTCGCCCTGGCACGCCGACGCATCAACGTGCTCTGGGCGATGCTGCGAGACCGCACAATGTTCGGTCAAGGAATCTCCCCGATACCGGGGTGAAGCACTTGACAACTTCATTGAGATTCTCCTTCGTCACGCGTGGGACTTCACTTTGCATTTTTCACGGTACCATTCCGTGTTTATTATGCTAGCGCAACCCACATCGTCGGTACCCGGCCTGAACTGCACGTTCGCAGACACACTCACCGAATCAGGTAATGAGATGTCAGCGAATCGAAGGGCCGCCGAAGACCTGCTGAAGCGGGATCGAATCGTCCTGCCACGGGGTGAGGATCCATGCGACGAGGTAGGCACCGATTCCCAGCACGGGGAGCAGGAACGACGCGAGGACGATGAGGCGCATGAGCCAGACATTGATGCCGGTCACCTCGGCGAGGCCCCCGGCGATACCACCGAGGATGCGGTCGGGCCCGCGTCGGAAACTGACTTTGCGGATGGAGTCGAAGATTGAGTTCATACCTGAGACTCTACGGACCCGTATGTGCTGAGGCACTGGTGCTGACCGTCGAAGCAGAGTGAGGGAAACCGGAGTCCGCGGTCCTCGGTCATCGTGCTCCCTCGAAGGCCGGTTCCTCACGCCGAGCGAAGTCCGGGGCGTGCTCGGGCGTGATGCCGACACCGAGGATTCTCGCCGGCACGCGCGTGAGTGCGGGAAAAGTCGTGAGCAGCCACTCGATCGGTGCAGGTGGGCGGATGGGGCGCCGACCGTGGACGGCGGGTTCGACCATCCGGTGGATGCCCGACTGCAGAATTTCGACGGCACGGGTGGTCGGCAGCCGTCTGAGCTGGAGACGTCGCAGATCCGCCGGGCTGACCGTTCCTGAGCGCAGCGGTTCTGCGAGCACCCGGGCGACGGCGACTCCGTCTTGCACCGCGAGGTTGACCCCGACTCCCCCGAGCGGACTCATCGCGTGCGCCGAATCGCCGATGCACAGCAGCCCCTCGGCGAACCATCGCCTGGCCTCGTTCCGGCGAACGTCGAGAAGCTTCACATCGTCGAGTTCGACGGCGCCGACGTCCCCGGCAAGCTGCGGGTAGGTCTCGGCGACGGCGTCGCGCAGCGCCTCGATGCCCTCGGCGCGGAGTCTGGCGTCGGCACCCTTCGGGATGATGCGGGCGATCTGGACATGACCTCTGCGCGGGATCGCAACGAAGACCTTGCCGTCACCACCTCGCGGGGCCACGGAGTCGGGCAGATCCGCCTCGGTGTCGATGCGGAACCACCACACGTCGATCGTCGACGACAGCTCACGCACGGACAGCCCCGCCTCGGCGCGGGCCTTCGACCACCGGCCGTCGGCGGCGATGACGAGCGGGGCCCGGAACTCGAACGGCCCTGCCTGGGCGATATCAGATGGTCTCGCGGCGGCTCCCTCTGTCGGGATGGTGCCGGCCTCGGTCGGAGGCACCGCCTCGGCGGCGGTGCTGCGCGCACGCAGACCGACCACACGATCGCCGTCCCAGATCAACGAGGTGGCCTCGACCCCCATCCGCAGGTCGAAGTTCGGTTCGGCTTCCCCGGCCTTCGCGAGCAGGTTGAGGAAGTCCCACTGGGGTGCGATCGTCATGAACGGGTGGGGCAGGTCGAGGCGGGTGAAGTCGGCGAGGAGGACATCGTTGCCGTCTCGTCCGATGAGTGTCACGCCTTCGACGCGGCGGTGAGCGATGCGGGCGAACTCGCGGTAGAGTCCGAGCTCGTCGAGCAGCCGCAGGGTTGAGGGATGGATGGTGTCGCCGCGGAAGTCGCGGAAGAAGTCGGTGTGCTTCTCGATCACCATGACCTTCACCCCGCCGCGGGCAAGCAGAAGCCCTGCGACGACGCCGGCCGGACCACCTCCGGCGATGATGCAGTCTGCGTGTTCGGTGTCGGCCATGACACCCTCCTCCGCTGGTTGGTTCCAGTGTCCAGAGTAGACCTCGGGGCTGCTGCTGGGTATAGGTCTCGGGCGTCGGTCTGCGGGACCGCTACGCCGAAGCGCACTCCGGCAGCCTGTGCCCTCAGGTAACATCCAGTCATGGCTCCCACTGTCCGACGCCCCGTCCCCGCCGATGCCGCCGCCATGGCGCGCGTCCATGTCGACACGTGGCTCGAGACCTACCGCGGGATCATGCCCGACAAGCTGCTCGACGCCCCCGACTTCATCGATCGACGGCGGCAGATGTGGACCAACATCCTCACCGAGGCGGCCCCATCTGCGTTTATCTGCGCGGCAGCCGAGCACGACGGTGAGATCGTCGGCATCGCCATGTCCGGTCCCCCGCAAAACGATGGCGAACCCGCCGGCGGAGGCACCGAGGCGCTTCGCCCCGAGGATCGGCACCTCTACGTCCTCTATGCCTATCGATCCGTACACGGAACGGGTGTCGGGCAGGACCTCCTCGACGCCGTCCTCGACCCCTCTGCAACAACGGCTCTGTGGGTGGCCGACCCGAACCCCCGGGCCCAAGCGTTCTATGCAAAGAACGGGTTCGTCGCCGATGGAACCGTCAAGACCGACGAGTACGACGGCGTCCGCGAGGTGCGGATGGTGCGGCCGGGACGGGCTTGATTCGCTTCAGGTAACGCGAAACTCGAAAAAGTCGTCTCCAGCGACGTCTTTTTCGAGTTTCGCGTTACCTGAGGCCCTGTCAGGTCCAGACGGTCCGTTCCTGTGCACTCAGCTTCCCACCGGCACCGAGGCGGCCGAGCGTGAGTGCGCCATCAAGCGGCCCGCCGGCGGGCTCGAGGATGGTGACGTTCGGGTGCAGACGTGCTGCTTCGGTGCGGAATCCCTCGACGAGGCGGCCGCCGGCGGCCGCGAGTCCCCCGGTGAGCGCGATGCGGATCGGCGAATCGGCAGTCCGGCCGTGCAGCGAGAATACGGGAGCACTGGATGTGCTGCCCTCGCCAATCGGGAATGATCGGCCACCGGAGTCGGCGGCGCGTGCCACGGCGAGCGCGCTGCGGGCGGCTTCTCTCCCCGCCTCGCGGAGCAGATCGGCAGATGTCGCGTCGCCGGAGCAAGCACAGTCGGCGATGTCGACGGCGAATTCGGCGAGCAGCCCGGCTCGGTCGCTGCGCGTATAGAACTGGCTCGGCCACATGGCGGGAGAACCGAATCTTCGGGTGGCCGCCTCGAGCAGTGTGCGCCCGTGTTCGTCGATTCCGTCGTGAGTGCGCAGAGCGAGTTCGAGACCATGACGTCCCAGCCACGCTCCTCCCCCGCGATCGCCGAAGAGGTGGCCCCAGCCGTCGGCTCGCGACCAGTCGGCAGACCAGTTACCTGTCTCGTCCGGGCCCGGATGGGAGATGGCAATCGCCCCTGCTCCGAGCACAGTGATCGCCCCACCGGTCCCGCCGAGCGCTCCGAGCTGGGCGGTGACTGCGTCAATGGCTGCGACCGCAGGCACACAGCGGTCGGCTGAGATCTCCGCCAGGACATCGGACGGATCCTCGGCAAGAGAGGCGATGCCGGTCGCACCGATGCCGATGCCGCCCACTTCGCAGAAGCGGTCAGTCCACGTCTCCGACGCCGTTCTCACAAGTTCCCGGACGACATGAAGAACGTTGCTGCCGCTCGGCCCGACCTCGATCCGCGGGCCGGTGAGTTGGTCGATGACGCGTGGGGCAGAGCCCGCTTCATCGACCTCGCCGAGCGCGGCGCGACTGCCGGTGCCGCCGATGTCGATGCCGAGGATCAGGGTCATGCGCCCACGGTACCCGGGCCGGCGTTGTCCGGTCCGGAGCTGTCACCGGCTTCGGACGATGTGCTCGTCCCGACAAGATCAGCGATCGCGGCCCTGACGGATCCGTCATGGGACTCCAGTGTCGAAGTCGCCCGGGCGGGGGCCGCCTCGGTGAAAGAGACGACGATGGCGGTCTTGAGATCGCCGTCGCAGCGTTCCAGCAGCGACCTCGCTTCCGCATCGTCGAGGTCAGCGGCCTCCCGGAGGATGCGGACGGTGCGTTCGCGCAGCTTGTCGTTCGTCGCGACGACCGAGACCATGAGGTTGTCCCACGTCCGCCCCAACGCGACCATGAGCGCGGTCGAGAACCCGTTGAGGGTGAGCTTCTGCGCGGTACCGGCCTTGAGCCGCGTCGATCCCGTGATCACCTCGGGCCCGGTGTCCAGCACGATGTGGTCCTCGGCCTTCTCGGCCAGGGAGGCATACGGGTTGTTCGAGATGAGCACCGTGTGCGCGCCCGCGGTCCGAGCCGCGTCGAGTGCCCCGCCCACGTAGGGCGTCGACCCGCTGGCGGCGATGCCGATCGCCACGTCATCGGGTCCGAGTTCGGTCCCGACTGCGCGTCCGTCGGCCTCGGAGTCCTCGGCGTTCTCCACCGCGTTGACCAGGGCCGCCCGGCCGCCGGCGATATGCCCGATGACCCGGCCGGGTTCGAGGTTGAACGTCGGCAGGAGCTCGCTCGCGTCGAGGACACCGAGCCGACCCGACGTACCGGCGCCGAAATAGTGGACACGACCGCCTCGGCGCAGGCGCTCTGCCGCAATGTCGACGAGCTCGGCCAACTGGGGCAGGGCCGCGGCGACCGCGTCGATGACCGCGCGGTCTTCGGAATTGAGCACCTGCAGCACCCCGAGGGTGTCGAGGTCGTCGAGTCCGGAGCTCGCGGGATTGCGCTGCTCGGTCGGCGAGAGCCGACGCTGGGAGGAGGTCATGGACGGTTGCTTCCTTCCGCCTCGGCGATGGTGGACTCTTCGACGACCCGCGTCTTGTGACGCAGGCCGAGCAGGCCGCCGACGACGAAGGTGACGAGGACGCCGAGCAGCGGATACCACTGCCACGCCACCCACACCTCACCGGTGACGTACTTCTCCATGACGAAGAAGAACGCGTTGACGGCCACGGCCAGAGCGAATGCGATGTTCGCGTCCACGGCCCGGGCCCGCTTGTTGACGATGCCGAAGACGAACGCGCCGAGCAGACCGCCGTACGTGATGCCGGCGATGCCGAGGGCGAGGATGACGATGTTGCCCTCATCGGACTGGAACACGGTGGCCGGAAGGATGAAGGCCACGCCCCAACCGATCGTCGCCCAACGCCCGACCGTGAAGCCCTGCGCATCGGTCATCGGAGTGCGCTTGAGCTTCGCATAGACGTCGTTGACGGTCGAGGACGACAGTGCCGAGAGCGAGGAGGACAGCGTCGACATCGCGGCGGCGAGGATGCCGGCCAGCAGCAGCCCCGAGACTCCCGTGGGCAGGCCTTCGATGATGAAACGGGGGAAGATCTCGTCGTCGCGGGTCAGGCCGAGATCGGCGGGCAGCGCGTGGTTGTAGTAGGCCCAGAGAGCGAGTCCGACGGCGAGGAAGACGGCGAACTGGACGACGACCACGACACCGGACCAGATGAGGGCCTTCTGCGCCTCGAGCTTCGACCGGCAGGAGAGCAGACGCTGGACGATGAGCTGGTCCGAGCCGTGGGAGGCCATCGCGAAGACGGCACCGCCGAGGAAGGAGGGGATGAACGACGTGTCCGCGGAGAGCGGGTTGCCTTCGAAGACGAAGACGTTGAGCTTGCCCGCGTCGATCGCGTCGGTGAGCCAGCTGCCGCCCACCGCCGCAGAGATGACGACGATCGTGAGCAGACCGCCGATGACGTAGAGGAACATCTGTGCGACATCGACCCAGACCACGGCCTTGATGCCGCCGATGAAGGTGTAGGCGATCGTGACCACGGACAGGACGACGATGATGACGAAGTAGTTCGTGTGGATGCCGAGCCCGTCGAGGATGACCTTGACGGGGATGGCGCAGGCGAGCACCCGGATGCCGTCGGCGAGGAGACGGGTGAAGAGGAAGGTCACACCCGCCGTCGTCTGGGTCGAGGTGCCGAAGCGCTTGCCGAGGTAGGCGTAGGCGGTGACCATCTCACCGTCGTAGTAGCGCGGAAGCATGAAGAAGGCGACGATGACGCGGCCGAGGATGTAGCCGAAGCCCAGCTGCAGATAGTTGAGGTCGCCGAGGTAGCTCATGACCGGAATGCCGATGACCGTCAGGGCACTGGTCTCGGTGGCGACGACGGACATGCACACCGCCCACCACGGCAGGTCGCGGCCGCCGAGGAAGTAGCCCTTGAGGTTGCTCTGCTTTCCGCTCAACGCCAGTCCCAGCCACGCCGTTGCGACGAGATAGGCGATGATCACCAGGAGGTCGATGATCTGCATTGGTCTCTCCTTGATAGAGGGGGTGGATCGGGTGGGTCGTGTTGTGGTTGGGGCGGGTCGTGCTGTGGCCGGGATGGAATGCGCTGCTGGATGGGCCGCCTGATCAGTCGGTCAGTCTCAGCCGAATCGGTCGTCGGTGGAGCGGCTCGGGCAGGCGCAGCGGCCCGGGCCCGGGGGTGAATCGCCCGGCGATGCGCGGGCCGGTCGCCCCGGTCAGGCTCGGTTCGGTGCCGTCGAGGCCATGCCAGCTCAGCCACCCGATGAGTGCCATGAGCAGAGCCTCTTTGCTTCCTTCGGGCAGCCCGAAAGCGACGTCGGTGCTCGTGAGTTCGACCCCTGCACCCAGCTCCTCGCCGAGGAGGCGCATGAGCTCCGGGTTCCTCGTCCCACCCCCGGAGGCGATGACGGTGGTGACATCGTGACGTCGGCACGCCTCGGCGATGGTGCGCGCGCTCAGCGCAGTGACCGTGGCGATCTGATCACGCTCGCCGAGGTGGGGGTGGGCGTCGAGGAAGGAGTCGAGGTAGACGGCGTGGAAGAGTTCCTTGCCCGTCGATTTCGGGGCTGGGAGCCCGTAGTAGGGCTCGGTGAGGAAGTCGCTCAGCAGCGCCTCATCGACGGTGCCCGAAGCGGCGAGCGCACCGTCCCGGTCGCAGTTCTGCGTGCCGTCGGTGATGCGGCGGGCGAGGACGTCGATGAGGGCGTTGGCCGGTCCCGTGTCGAAGGCGATGGAGTCCTGACCGGGGGCAGCGACGGTGATGTTCGCGATCCCTCCGAGGTTGAGCACCGCGGTGGCAGCAGAGGCATCGGCCAGCAGCAGGGAGTCGAGCATCCCGACGAGCGGAGCACCCTGACCGCCAGCGGCGACATCGCGGGAACGCACGTCGGAGAGCACGGGAACGCCGAGCCTCTCAGCGATGAAGGCCGGCTGCCCGAGTTGGAGGGTCGAGGTGACGTGCCCGTCGCTGATGTCGTGCCGGACCGTCTGCCCGTGGGAGACGACGAGGTCGGGGCGCAGGTCGTGCTCGGCGCAGAGTTCGGACAGAGCCTCGGCGGAGAAGCGTCCGAGCCGAGCGTCGACGCTGCTGACCAGGGACAGGGGAATGTCGGCCGGCTGCAGGAGGCGGAGGATGTCGGCGCCGAGCTCCTCGTCGAACGGGGTTTCGCGTTCAGCGAGGATGCGCACGTCCAGAGTGCTCGGGTCCGCGCCGACGAGGTCGGAGCCGACGGTGGGGTCGGGCAGGAACTCGGCGATGACGAGGTCGAGGCCGTCGGCGGAGGTTCCGGTCATGAGTCCGGCGATGATCATGGCTGGTCGTCTCCCGTGTGGTCGGGGTTCGCGTGGTCGGATTTGTTGTCTGTCGGTCCCGAACGGACGGGTGTGTAGTCGGGGTTCACATGGTCGGTTTCGGTGTCGGTTGGTCCCGAAACGACGGATGTGCGGTCGGGGACGGTGAGTTCGGTGCGGACTTTGTAGCGATCACCGCGGTAGACGGACCTGACGAACTCGAAGGGCACATCGCCCGAGCCGCGGGAGGTGCGTTCGAACAGCAGCGCGGCGGAGAGTTCGTCCACGCCGAGATGCTTGGCCTCGGCAGCGTCGAGAAGAGTCGGTTCGATCGTCTGCACGCTGTGGTTGAGGCTGATGCCGAAGCGCTCGCGAAGCAATACGTAGAACGAACTGTTCTCCAGGTCCTCGGCGCACAGCCCCGGCACCAGGGAGGACGGGACATGGAGCTCTTCGAGGGCGATCGGCTCCTCGTCGGCCAGCCGCAGGCGCACGATCGCCACGACCTCCTCGCCGGCATCGAGGTGGAGCCTGCGGGCGATGTGCGTTCCGGCCGCAGCGGTGTCGAAGCTGAGCACACGGGAGCCCGGTCGCATCCCGCGGGCGAGCATGTCCTCGGTGAAGGAACTCGCGGCCAGCGGTTGGTCGAGCTTCGGGCCGAGGGCGAAGACCCCGGTGCCGTGCCGACGCCTCACGACGCCTTTGGCCACAAGTTCGTCGATCGCCCGGCGCAGGGTCATCCGTGAGATGCCCAGCGTCTCGGCGAGCTGGCGTTCGGGCGGGAACTGTTCGCCAGCGACCATCTCTTCGAGGCGGTCGAGGAGCTGATCCCGGATGGAGTGGAACTTCGTCACCCCACCATTGAGTCACAGGTCACACACTGAATTCAAGACCACTGGTCTATTTTGTGCCGCAGAGCCGACGGAGCCGCGCAGCACGCGACGCGGTGAACCCAGCCGAAGCGGAACTGGGTGAGGCCGGGCCGGGCGGCGCGCGGCGCGGCTGGGCGTTCCGCCTGTCACCACTCACGTAAATTCCGTGCACGCACCTCTCAAGTAACGCGAAGCTCGAAAAAGTTCTCACTGGCGACGACTTTTTCGAGCTTCGCGCTACCTGACGCACTTTCCGCCTGAGGGATGCCTTGGGCGGCGGATTCTGAGTGCCCGACGGTGGCTCCCTGACGGCGGTCAGACGAAGAGGAGCGAGAGCAGGAAGGCGAAGATCAGCCCGAAGACGCTGACGAGGGTCTGGACCATCATGTGAGTCTTCGTCGCTTGGCCGATCGTCATGCCGAAGCTCTCCTTGACGAACCAGAATCCCGCATGGTTGACCCAGTTCAGGCCGATCGAGCCCGAACCGATCGCGATGACGACCAGAGACACGTATGCCCCGGAGTGATCACCGATGAGAGGTGCGACGATGCCGGTCGCCGAGGTGATTCCCACAGTCGCCGATCCTGTGGCGAACGACAGCAGGATGCCGATGAACCAGCCGAGCAGGATGAGGTTCAGCTCCAGGTGAGAGGTCGCACCGACGACGGCGTCGCCGATTCCCGAATCCTTGAGCACCTCATTGAAGGCACCACCTCCGCCGATGATGAGAATGACTCCGGCGATTGATTTGAGACTGTCGCCGAAGGAGCTGCGGATCCGCTCTCCGCCCATGCCCGAGGTCCACCCGAGCGCAATCGCGGCGAAGATGACTCCTGCCAGCATGGCGATGACCGGGTTGCCGATGACCTCGGCGACGGGTTCGAAGGACGATTCCGGCGCCACGAGCTGCACCACGGTGTGCACGAGCATGAGGACGACGGGGACGAGGACGGTGACGAAAGCGAGCCAGATGGGGATCGTTCGCAGCTCCCGTGAGTCCACCTCGGCGCGGGCTCCGGTGTATTGGTCGATGAGGTCGGCGGTCGGTTCGAGCTTGACGCGCGGGGCGATCCAGCGGGCGTACACCGGGCCGGCGAGGATGACGGTGGGAATCGCACAGACGAGGCCGAGTCCGATCGTCGTTCCGACGTTTGCGCCCAGTCCGGACACGGCGATGAGCGGTCCCGGGTGGGGCGGGACCATGCCGTGGAGGCAGGCGAGAGCGGCGATAGCGGGGACGAGGATCCGCAGGTACCACAGCTTCTTCTGGCCGGTCTTCTTCTCCAGCTGGGACGCGACCGCATAGATGACCGGAATGAGAACGACGAGGCCGACCTCGAAGAACATCGGGATACCGATGATGAAGGCGACCCCCGTCATGATCCACGGGGCGACCCTCGGTGAGGAGTGCTCGATGACGAGGTTTGCGATCCGCTGGATGGCGCCGCTGTCGGCCAGGAGCCGACCGAGCATCGCGCCGAGGGCGACAACGACACCGGTCTCGCCGAGGGTGTCCCCGGCTCCGGCGACGATCGTTTCCGGGATCTTGCCGACCTCCTCTCCGGCCGCAAGCGCCGTCACCGCAGAGGTGATGAGGAGGGCGAGGAACGGATGCAGCTTCGTCTTCCAGTTGATGAGGAGGATGAGAAGCGCGATCGACGCGAAGAGAAGCGTCACGAGGTATGCGGTTGAGCCAATCACTGGCGCAACGTTACGCCCCGGCCTACGGGAGTCAGACACAAGGGGTTCACGCGCGACCGTGAAGTCCCTAGCATGAAGCCATGACTGCATATACCGGACAGAACCTGACTGCCGCCCTCAACAACAATGGTCTGGCCGACTGGCAGGCTCGGAATGACACGATCAGCACTCGACTGCTCACCGGTGATTTTGCGACCGGCCTCGACCTCATCAATAAGATCGGCGCAGCCGCCGAGGATGCCGGCCACCATCCCGACATCACCCTGACGTTCCCCCACGTCGACATCCAGCTGACCAGCCACGACACGAATGCCGTAACCGAACGCGACCTCGACCTCGCGGGCACGATCAGCCAGCTGGCCGCCTCGGCGGGGGTGAAGGCGGACCCGAACGCGGACTGACGGGCGCAACCGCCACCGCACCGGGCACCGGCAAGCTGGGGCCACGAACGGCACGGCCGAGTACGAACCGTGCCTTCGGGTGCGGTCCGTACTAATCTGGGGATACAGCCATCCGCGCGAAACCCAGGAGTACGTGTGCACCTAGCCGCCGAGAACCGCTACGACTCGATGACCTACCGCCCAGTCGGCCGATCCGGGCTCCTCCTGCCCGCACTCTCACTGGGGCTGTGGCACAACTTCGGTGACGACGTCGCCTTCCAGAATCAGCGCGATATCGTCCGCCGGGCCTTCGACCTCGGAATCACGCACTTCGACCTCGCGAACAACTACGGACCTCCTCCGGGCTCGGCCGAAACCAACTTCGGACGACTGCTGCGCGAAGACCTCCTCCCTTACCGCGACGAACTCATCATCTCGACGAAGGCCGGATGGGGCATGCACCCCGGCCCCTACGGCGGTCCGGGCGGCAGCCGCAAATACCTGCTGGCCAGCCTCGATGCTTCGCTGCGCAGGCTCGGGCTCGACTACGTCGACATCTTCTACTCCCACCGGCCGGACGCCTCGACACCGCTCGAGGAGACGATCGGCGCCCTCGACACGGCAGTCCGTTCCGGGCGTGCGCTCTACGCCGGCATCTCCTCGTACTCCGCCGCCGACACTGCCCGGGCCGCTCAGATCGCCAGGGATCTGGGAACACCGCTGCTCATCCACCAACCCTCCTACTCGATGGTCAATCGGTGGATCGAAGACGACGGACTGCTCGAGACCACGGAGGGCGAGAGCCTCGGTGTCATCGCGTTCTCGCCTCTCGCACAGGGCCTGCTCACGGACAAGTACCTCGGCGGTGTCCCCGAGGATTCGCGGGCGGGAAAGAGCACCCCGTCGTTCAGGGACGGCTTCCTCAACGCCGACAACCTCGCACGCATCCGGGCGCTCAACGACATCGCGACCGCCCGCGGCCAGTCCCTGGCCCAGATGGCCCTGGCCTGGGCACTGCGAGATGACCGCGTGTCCTCCCTGGTCATCGGGGCCAGCCGGGTCGAACAGCTCGAGCACAATGTCGCGGCCCTCGACGCAGCGCCCCTGAGCGCCGAGGAGCTGAAGGCGATCGACGAATACGCCGTCGACTCCGGCGTCGACATCTGGGGCGATGCCCGCCGCAGCACCGCGCAGTGACGTGCCGGCGCTCACCCGGACCGGCTCATCCGCCTGTGATACCGTAAGCGCCGACCTCCCAGACGACCGGCAGGAGCCCCGATGAGCGACGAACGCATCCCCCGTGAGGATGCCGAGCCCATCCCTCACGGTGGCGAAGAGCCAGAGGAATCGGAGAGCGCACAGGAGTCATCGGACTCTCCCACGGAGAACCCCTGGGCCGCGATCAAACCCTGGAAGGGCAAAGCCCAGGGCCTGGACAAGCTGTTGCTGTTCATCATCATCGGCGTCCCGCTCATCTATCTCGGGCTCATGCCGTTTCGCCCCTGGATGCTCGTCCACGCCCCGGTCGCCCAAGAGTTCATCAACGGAGCGAAGACCTCGATCGTCGCCGCGGCCGCCTATGCCCGCGTCGGCGAGATCCCGCTGTGGCTGGTCATCGGCGCCGGATTCATCGGCATGGCGAAACTCGATTGGGCGTTCTGGCTGGCCGGCCGCCGCTGGGGTGACGGGGTCCTGCGGCTCTTCGCGCAGAACGAACGCCAGCTCAAACGCATCAACCAGCTGAAGAAGATCCCGAACTGGGCGCTCTTCCTCATGACCGTCATCTCCCGCTGCCCGGGCATTCCCGGCACACTCGTCTACCTCGCCGCCGGATGGACGCGGATGCGTCTGTCCCTCTTCCTCGTCGCCGACCTCCTCGGCTGCGTGGTCTTCACCCTCATCTGGACCGCGCTGGGCTACCAGCTCGGCGAGACCGCCGTCGACGTCCTCAAGGTCATCGACAAGTACGCGCTGTGGCTGACCCTGGCGCTCATCGTCGGCATCTTCGTCTTCAGCTTCGCCAAGGAATACCGCAAACAGAAGAAGACGCAGGCTGCCGACGACAGCTCCGGGGGCTGACCGTTCGGAGCCGGTTCAGGCCCCGAACGACAGGAAGGTCTCGCGCATGCGCTGCGGATCCGCCTGCTGCCCGCTGAAGAGTTCGAAAGCGTCGATGGCCTGATTGACCGCCATCCCCGAGCCGTCGAGCGTACGGCACCCCTTGGCCCTGGCCTCGGCGAGCAGCTGCGTCTCGAGGGGGAAGTACACGACATCGGCCACCCACGTATCCGCGCCGAACACCGAGGTGTCGACGGGCGTGCCCGGGTAGGCTTTCATCCCCACCGGGGTGGCGTTGACGATCCCCCTCGCCGAGGCGGCCGCCCCCGCCAGCTCATCGAGCCCGATCGCTCGCGCCCGGTTCGGAGAATCCGCGGCCTCCCCGATGTCCGCGGCCAGGCCCGCGGCCCGGTCGACATCGGTATCGGCGATGATGAGCTGACCCACCCCGATTTCGGCGAGGGCGAACCCGACCGCACGGCCGGCTCCGCCCGCACCGATCTGCACGACCGCCTCGGTGTCGGCGCCGTCCAAACCGGCACGGAATCCGGCGGCGAAACCCGTGACATCGGTGTTGTACCCGGTCGTGCTGCCCTGCTCATCGATGACGACGGTGTTGACCGAACCGATGCGCGCCGCGACCGGATCGACGGAATCGAGGAGACCGATGACCTGCTGCTTGAACGGGTGGGTGATGTTGAGCCCGTTGAACCCGAGTCGGATCGCCGCAGTGAGCAGTTCGTTAAGCGTGGCGCTCGTAAGGCGACGTTCGGCGACGTCGATGGTGCGGTAGATCGTGGGGATGGAGTGGGCGGCGCCTTCGTTCTCATGCATCCGTGGGGTGCGGGAGGCGGAGATGCCTTCGCCGATGAGGCCGAGGAGGAGGGATGCGGTCATAGTCTCGCTTTCGTGTTCAGAGTGAGGTCGATGAGGATCTCCACCGCGTGGACGTAGCCTTTCGCGCCGGCTCCGGCGATGACGGCTGAGGCCACGGGTGAGAGAAAGGAATGGTGGCGCACGGCTTCCCGCGCATGCGGGTTGCTCAGGTGCACCTCGATGATCGGATGATCGTAGGACTTCAGCGCATCGTGCAGAGCCAGGGAGGTGTGCGTGTACGCTCCGGCGTTGATAATCGCCCCGACCGTGGAGTGCCGGGCCTCATGAACGGCGTCGATGAGCCCGCCCTCATGGTTGCTCTGGATGCAGCGAGTAGTCAGTCCCGCCTCGGCCGCGGCATCGGTGCACATCTCCTCGATGTCGGCCAGGGTGGTGCGGCCGTAGATCTCAGGTTCGCGTTCGCCGAGGAGGTTGAGGTTGGGTCCGTTGAGGACGAGGATCTCGGGCATGCTCACCTCGGGAATCGGGCCGCGATGGCCGCGGCGGTCTCGGTCAGTTGGGGGACGAAGTCGATGAGCTCGTCGAGGGTGCGCCGGAAGACCGGAGCCGCGAGCGCCAGAGAGGCCAGCAGTGTCCCGTCGAGGTCGAAGACGGGCACGGCCAGGGCGTTCATGCCGATGTCATTCTCCTCGGATTGGCCTGCCCAGCCGTCGGTGCGGATCCGCTCGAGTCGAGACCGCATCTTCGCCGGGTCGGTGATCGAGTTCGGGGTGCGGGCGACGAGGTCGAGAGCCTCGATCGTGGCGTCGGCGTTCGGGTCATGGGCGAGCAGGGCCTGGCCGAGCGAAGAGGTGTGCAGCGGAGATTCATCGCCGGGGTCCGTGGTCGTGCGGAACTGCGGGCCGTCGACGGTGAGCACTGTCAGTGCGGCGTTTCCGCGGCGGATGGCGAGGATGCTCGATTCGCCGGTGGTTTCCGTCAGCTCCCGCAGCAGTTCCTTCGTCGCTCCGGACAGCCCGCGTCGATGCGCGACCTTCTGGGCCAGCCGGAAGACCTCCATGCCGAGGGTGTAGATCTTCGTGCGTGCGTCGAAGTGCGCGTACCCCGATTCGACGAGCCCGCCGAGGAGGCGATAGGCCGTCGAGAACGGGTAGCCGGTGACGTCGGCGGCCTGGGCGGCGCTGATTCCCTCGGGAGATTCGCCGAGCAGGTCGAGCATCTCGAAGGTCTTCGTCACCGCGTTCGAGCCCTTGGGCGGCATGCTTCGCCTCCTTGCGTTGCTGGATCGGATCGATGGTGCCGGGTCGGGTGTCCGTGATGCAGAATTCCCGTGGCGCACGTTGACAGACTATGTCATCTCAATCACACTGTAAACCACCATGTAACAATTGTTGCCACACTATGGCAATTAAACGTCGATTCGATGAGCCGATGACGCACCCAGTGAATGAGAAATGCGAGGAAGCATGAACAACGCGATCGAGGAAGCTCGCCCGCCGAAGACGCCGCTTCGTGCGGCCCTGTCGAGCTGGACGGGTTCCGCACTCGAGTACTACGACTTCGCGGTCTACGGGACCGCAGCCGCACTGGTGCTCAACACCCTGTTCTTCCCCGAGACCACCGCTCCGGGAATCTCCATCCTCCTGGCCATGGGCACCGTCGGCGTCGCCTACGTGGTCAGGCCCTTGGGCGCCCTCATCATGGGACCGCTCGGTGACCGCTTCGGTCGCAAGTTCGTCCTCATGCTCACCCTCTTCCTCATGGGCATCTCGACGTTCATCGTCGGCTGCCTGCCGACCTATGACCAGGTCGGAATGCTGGCGCCGGCGCTGCTCGTGCTCTGCCGCATCATTCAGGGGCTCTCCGCCTCCGGTGAGCAGGCGAGCGCGATCTCTGTCTCACTCGAGCATTCAGCGGAGGAGAGGCGTTCGTGGACGACGAGCTGGACACTGCACGGAACCCAGTTCGGCACTCTGCTGGCCACCGCAGTCTTCATCCCCTTCACCGCGTTCCTGCCCGATGAGGCCCTGTTCAGCTGGGGCTGGCGTGTGCCGTTCTGGCTGTCGGCCCTCGTCGTGCTCACCGCATGGCTCATCCGTCGCGGACTCGAGGAGCCGCCGGCGTTCAAGGAGGCCCGGGTCGACAACCCTCCGCTCATGCAGGTCTTCCGCTGGCACAAAGCTGCGGTGCTGCGCGTGGCCGTGTGTGCCATGATCAACACCGTGAACATGGTCTTCACCGTCTGGTCGCTGTCATTCGCGACCTCGATCGTCGGCCTCGAACGCTCGACCATGCTGCTCGTCTCGGTCATCGCCAACGCCGTGGCGCTGCTCGCGATCCCGGCCTCGGCACTGCTGTCGGACCGGTTCGGCCGCAAACCCGTCTTCATCACCGGCGCCGTGGGCGCGGGCCTGATGATGTTCCCGTACCTGGCTGCGGTCTCGAGCGGAAACTGGACGCTCATCTTCATCTGCGGAGCTCTCATGTCCGGTTGCGCCTACTCGCTGGCGAATGCGATCTGGCCATCGTTCTATGCCGAGATGTTCCCCACCACGGCACGTGTGACGGGATTGGCCCTGGGCACCCAGATCGGCTTCGCCGTCTCCGGCGGGCTGGCCCCGGTGCTCGCATCTGCCGTCGCCGGTGCCGAAGGGGAGAATTGGCTGTCCGTCGCCTCGTTCACCGCCGGAGTCTGCATCCTCGTCGGACTCGTCGCCATGACCGCGAAGGAGACGAAGGGCCTGACACTGGAAGAAATCGACATTGCCCATGAGGAGAGGTCACGATGAGAACATCGATCGCCACGGTATGCCTGTCCGGCACACTCGAAGAGAAGCTGCGGGCCGCGGCAAAAGCCGGCTTCGACGGAGTCGAGATCTTCGAACAGGACCTCACCGTCTCCCCCGACTCCCCCGAGGCGATCGCCGCTTTGGCGGGGACGCTCGGGCTGAGCCTCGATCTCTATCAGCCCTTCCGTGATTTCGAGGGCGTCGACGAAGAGCAGTTCGCCGCCAACCTGGCCCGCGCTGAGGCGAAGTTCCAGCTGATGCAGCGGCTCGGTATGACGACGATCCTGCTGTGCTCGAACGTCGCCACCGCCACCATCGACGATGATGCGGTCATCGTCGGTCAGCTGCGCCGCCTCGGCGATCTCGCCGACAAGTACGGCATCGATATCGCCTACGAGGCACTGGCCTGGGGACGTTTCGTCTCCGAATACGACCGGGCCTGGGACCTCGTCAAGGCCGCTGATCATCCGCGCATCGGCACCTGCCTCGACAGCTTCCACATCCTCTCCCGCGGCACGGATCTGTCCCGGATCGCCGAGATTCCCGGGGAGAAGATCTTCTTCCTCCAGCTCGCCGATGCTCCGGCACTGTCGATGGATGTGCTCAGCTGGTCTCGTCACCACCGGGTCTTCCCCGGCGAAGGCGCCTGGGATCTCACCGATTTCCTCACGCGCGTGGCCGTCACCGGGTATTCCGGACCGGTCTCACTCGAGGTCTTCAACGACTCGTTCCGGCAGGCCGACACACAGCGCACCGCTGTCGACGGTCTGCGGTCGCTGCGCTGGCTCGAATCCAATGTGGCCGCGGCTCTCGGCTCAGGAGCCGAAGATCCAAGCGGCAAGACTTCGGGCCCGGCCGCTGATCGCGCGGGACGCGACCGTGTGCGCCTCGATCTGCAGCCTCTGCCGGAGGTCGCCGAACCTCGCGGCATTGACTACGTCGAATTGGACACCGGTGATCTTGGGGCCCTGACCCGGCAGATCCATCAGCTCGGCTTCCGCTTCGTCGGCTACCACCGGACGAAACCGCATGTGCAGCTGTGGCGTCGTGGGCAGGCCCGCATCGTCATCACCGAGTCGACCGAACAGGAGGACGGCGCCGCGGCATCCCGAACCCACCTGCGTGGCATCGGTTTCGCTGTCACCGATGCCGACGCCGCCATGGAACGCGCAATCCTCCTCCATGCCACCGAAGTCCCTCGCGATCAGGCCCATGACGAGGCGGTCCTGCGCGGAGTCTGCTCCCCCGACGGCTCGGAAGTCTTCTTCAGCAACGGAACCGGCGTCGATCCGACGTGGACCGAGGAGTTCGGCACCGTCCCCGACGACCGATGCTCGACGATCGATCACGTCAATCTCGCCCAGCCGGCCCACCATTACGACGAAGCGGTGCTCTTCTACACCTCCCTCCTTGCTCTCCACGCTCAAGCGGCGAACGATGTGCCCAGCCCCTCGGGTCTCGTCCGTTCACAGGTGATGGCAAGCTCCGATGGGACGATTCGGATGCCGCTCAACCTGGCCCCGCGTCCGGCGGAGTCTCCGGAGACTCTCAGCTACCCGGAACATGTGGCTCTGTCCTGCGATGACATCTTCTCAGCGGCCGCGACAGCGGTCTCACGGGGTCTGAAGTTCTTGCCCGTGCCCGAGAACTACTACGAGGACCTGGCCGCCCGCTTCGACCTCGCGCCGGAGCTGCTGGATCGGCTGCGGGAGAACAACATCCTCTACGACCGAGACGACAACGGAGAGTTCCTCCACTTCTATACGTCAACGATCGGGTCGGTGTTCTTCGAAATGGTCGAACGCCGAGGCGGCTACCAGGGATACGGTGCCCCGAATGCGCCCGTGCGGCTGGCAGCCCAGCACCGACGCAACGCAGGAATCTGAACCGGCAGCGACCCGCTCAGAATGGGGCCGCGCCGGATGCGCCCGGCGTCGAATACGGCATCGTCCAATCGTGGTCCCACGCAGGATCAGCAGCTTCTGCTCCGCCGTGCCACCCCTCGCCCCCGGCCTCGACGAGAACGTCCGAATCAGCGTCAAGACCGTACCGCCAGGCGGTGCTCTCGGGTTTCCGTTTCGACAGGAGCCGTCGGTGGGAGAGCTGCCAGACGATCCGCCTGACCTCCTGCTCCTCGGCGCCGAGGACGTCAGCGACCTCTTCGATCAGTACGAGGACATAGTCGTCGGTGACGTCGATGCCGAAGCCTGCGACCTCGGCGATGCAGTTCGTCACCCGGTAGTCGATCTCAAAATGCGGTGATCCCGCGAGCATGAGCAGGTTCTTCCAGGAGATCCCCGATCTCTGGCTGGGCAGATCCCGCCACCGGCGAGCCAACCCGGTGGTGCTGCGCCCCGGCGACGGTTCGTCGACCAGGGTCTCAAGAAGGTCGGTGACGGTGTCGATTCCGTACTCGGCCATCAATCGGGTGGCTTGGTCGACGACCTCGGCTTTGAGCACGGCTCCGGGATGGGTGCTCGCAGGTTTGAGGTTGCAGACCACCTGCTCCGCCCACACCTCTGCTCCACCGGCCGCGGCGATCGAATACCGCAGCGACTTCGCGCCGTCCTCACGGCCATGGCGGGCGATGTATCGGTCGACGACGTTGTCGACCGCATTCGGGTGTGACCCCGTCGAATAGACCGAGTCGAGGATGCACAGAGCAAGACTGCCCGGGTAGCTGATTGCCGACGACTCTCCGCGGTCGTCGAGGAATTCTTCGCAGCGGTGAGCCAAACCGCGGATACTGCTGGTCGTGATCTCCATTGTTCTGACCTTCCGTCATGCACCGCACCCTGCGGCGCGCGCCGCCGACCCCATCGCCGGAAGCATGTTCGTGACACTACTGGACGGCACTGACACAGCCTGATCGGTGCCGAATCGAATGTGACAGACATATGCCTTCACTCTCGTCGATGGTGTCCGTCGCAATGCGGTCACGCCCCGTCTCACGAGGAACTCTTCGTCTTGGCACACCTTGAGGGCTCTGGCATGGTGGTGCCATGAGCACAGAAGAGATCATCATCGATGGCCCCCTGGCACGAGCGACCCGGATCCTCTGCCAGGTCTCGGCCAAGGACGTCGCCGGAAAGGCGGAGCTCGACAAGTCCGAACTCAAGGACTACGAGAAGGGACGCGAGGACCTCACCGCCGAGCAGGAGCGTCGCCTCGTCCTCGCGCTCGAACAGTACGGCGCACGGTTCATCCCCGACGGCGACGAGGGCGGTTACGGTGTCCGCCTGAAATTCAGTCGTTCGAAGGTCCGGGCCATCGAACGTTGGGAGGGCGAAGGCGGCACGACCGGTGCCGACGACGTCTGAGCTCGGGCACGACCGGCGCCGACGATGTCTGAGTTCGGGCACGAAGGCCGGGAGGGCAGCCTCGGCGAAGGAGTCTGTTTCCCGCACCACTGCGCCCCCGCACCGCTGAGCCCTGCACTCCTGCACAAAACACCTGTGGCCTCGAACCCGCTCAACGCGGATTCGAGGCCACAGGTGCATCCGATGCCGTGGAGGAACCAGGCCGGTGCCGGATCACTTGCCGACGGACAGCGACTGATGATGTCAGCCGCGCCCGCCGGAGCGTGATCAGTTCTTGCCGATGAACTCGAGGTTGTCGACGACACGGTTGGAGAAGCCCCACTCGTTGTCGTACCAGGCCACGACCTTCACGCGCTTGCCGTCGACGCGGGTGAGCGCGGCGTCGAAGATCGAGGAAGCGGGCTGGCCGACGATGTCGGAGGAGACGATGGGCTCGATCTCGTAGTCGAGGATGCCCTTGAGCTCGCCTGCGGCGGCGTTCTCGTAGGCGGCGAGCACCTCGTCGCGGGTGACCTCGCGGGACACGGTCGTGTTGATCTCGACGATCGAACCGACCGGGACCGGCACGCGGATCGCGTCACCGCTGAGCTTGCCGTCGAGCTGCGGGAGGACGAGGCCGATGGCCTTGGCCGCGCCCGTCGAGGTCGGAATGATGTTCTCCGCGGCCGCCCGGGAACGGCGGGGATCCTTGTGGGGACCATCCTGGACCATCTGATCGCCGGTGTAGGCGTGGACGGTGGTCATGAAGCCCTGCTCGATTCCGGCGAGGTCATCGAGGACCTTGGCCAGCGGAGCCAGCGCGTTCGTCGTGCACGAGGCGTTGGAGATGACGGTGTGCTCGGGCTTGTAGGCCTCGTTGTTCACACCGAAGGCGAGGGTGACGTCGGCACCCTTCGAGGGAGCGGAGACGAGGACCTTCTTCGCGCCGGCGGTGATGTGGGCGCGGGCCTTATCGGCCTTGGTGAAACGGCCGCTGGATTCGAGCGCGATATCGACATCGAGCTCACCCCAGGGCAGCTTTGCCGGATCCTTCTCGGCGAAGACCTTGATCGACTTGCCGTCGATGATGATGGAGTCCTCGGTCGCTTCGACGTCGTGGTTGAAGCGGCCGAGAGTCGTGTCGAACTTCAGCAGTCGGGCGAGGTCGCTCACGGGGCCGAGGTCATTGATGGCCACGACCTCGAGCTCGCTGCCGCGCTCGATCAGTGCCCGCAGGGTGCTGCGTCCGATGCGACCGAAACCATTGATGGCGATGCGAGTCAATGTCACTCCTTGATCACGGGGATTCGTCTTGATATCTCCATCATGGGCGATCTCAGCCATCGACAACAGTGGCCAGTCAGACAATCTACACAAGGTTCTCGCCAGACTTATTGCCAGATGCCGAAAGTTTCACGCCAGTGTGATCGGGGTCGCCGAAATGAGCGCCAAAAGGGGTCGGGAACGGTCCAGCGGGATCTTTCCGGACGGACTGGTTCGACTGGCCGCTGGGGTTCGCCGCGGCCGGAAGCTCACCCCTGGAAGGAGTGCCGATAGTCGTTCGGTGAGGTCGAGAGGATGCGCTGGAAATGCATCCGCAGATTCGCTCCGGTGCCGAGTCCCACCTGGTCGGCGATCTGCTCGATGCCCAGATCGGAGTTCTCCAGCAGCTCCCTGGCCAGGTCGACGCGAGCCCGGAGCACCCACTGCATGGGCGTATAACCGGTGTCTTCGACGAAGCGGCGGGAGAAGGTGCGCACGGACACTCCCGCGGTGGCCGCGAGATCGTTCAGGGTGATCTTCTCCCCGATGTGCTGCAGAGCCCATTCGCGGGTGTCGGCGAAGTCTTCGCCGAGCGGGTCGGGCACGCTGCGCGGCACGTACTGAGCTTGGCCGGCACTGCGGTAGGCGGCGGCGACGAGCCGCCGGGCGACCTGGTTGGACAGGCCCACCCCGTGATCGCTGCGGATGAGATGGAGACACAGGTCGATCGCCGAGGCGGCTCCGGCCGAGGTGAGCAGCTGGCCCTCGTCGATGAAGAGGACGTTCTCGTCGACCTTGATCGCCGGGAAGCGTCGGGCGAGTTCCTTCGCCGTCGACCAGTGCGTGGTTGCGCGGCGCCCCACGAGCAGTCCCGTGCGAGCGAGGACGAAGGTGCCCGTCGAGATCGCGGCGATCCGCGTCCCCGCCTCGAACGCCGCGAGCAGAGCTCCGATGACCGCCGCGGGCGGTTCTTCGACCACCGCCGAGGTGGCTCCCGGGAGGATGATCGTGTCCGCGGTCTCCAGTGCCTCGAGTCCCTGCTCGACGGAGTAGTCGAGTCCGTCCGATCCAGTGATCGTGCCTGCGGCGATGCCGCAGACCTCGACTTCGTAGGGCCAGATCCCGGCCGGCGCAGTCGCCGGTCGGACTCCGGGGACGGCGGCAGTCGCCGGTCGGACTCCGGGAACAGCAGCCGTCGCCGGTCGGACTCCGGGGACGACGTCAGTCGACGCGGTCTCGGCAACGGCCTCCGCGGTGTCGACGGCGGCCAATGCGGTGCCGGCGGTCGGCTGGGACCGCGGGGCCGCCTCGGTGCGGGTGCGTGCCGTGGCGGCATTCGATTCGCGTCCGAACACCTGAACGGGGACGCCGAGATCCATGGCAGACACCCCGTCCAACGCCAGCACGAGGATGCGGTGCGGGCGCGAACGGGGTGCTCTGCGTGGGGTGGTGCGGGGCTCGTCAGTCATGATCGCCTCTCAGTCTAGGCAATCGGGCCCCGCATCGGGACGAAGCTCAGTGCTCGTGAGTACCAGTGAGCTTGAATCCGAGCCGACCGTGGGCGAAGGCGCCGCCGGCACGGATCGCCGAGGCCGTCCACGCGGTCTCGGCGAGTTCGGTTTCGGTGGCCCCGGCCTTGACGGCGGCGTTCGCGTGCGCGTCGATGCAGTAGGCGCACTGCGTGGTGAGGCCGACGGCGTAGGCGATGAGTTCGCGATACTTCAGCGGGATCTCGCGGCCCTCTGCGGCGAAGACGGCGTCGTTGAAGCCGCCGAAGGCCTGGAGGATGTCGGGAGTGGTCTCCTTGTAGGCCCTGTCGTACTTCGCGTCGTTCTCGCGGTCGAAGAAGTCAGTCATCGTGGTGCCTCCTGTGATCGGTGTCGTTCCGATCCTCACGCTACCGAGTCCGCGCAATCGTCGCACTGGTTTCGTCACATGGACGTCAGGTTGCGCGGTCGGACGTGTCATGCGGGCTGCAGTTCCGGACGCGGTCGGACGTGTCATGCGGGCTGCAGTTCCGATGCCGACCGGACTGCCGAGGCACCTGGCCCGACTTGGCGGGCCAGCGTCTCAGTAAAGCGTGTTCTGACCGACCAGCGATGCGAAACCGAGTCCCGAAACGGTCGGTGCCTGCGAAGCGGTCGGTGCCTGCGAAGCGGTCGACGGCTGCGGGGCGGTCGACGGCTGCGGGGCGACCGCCTCGGCGATGGCCTCGAACATCGCCAAGGTTCCGTGTTGGGCGGCCAGGCTCACCGGTTCGGGGTCGCTCGAGAGTTTGACGCCGACGGTCTGTGTGGAGCGGTCGATGTAGAGCATCTGACCGTGGATGCCGATGCCGATGACGACGTCGCGGCGGGCCGAAGGCAGCCAGAACTGGCTGCGGTACATTCCACCCGGATATGACCGCCCCGAGGGGGAGGCTGCGAACACCTTCGCCGAGTCTGCCGCGCCGGTGAAGATGTCCTCGACCCACTCCGCCGAGAGCACGCGTTCGCCGTTCTCGGTCGTCCCGCCGCGGGCGATCATCTCGCCGAATCGGGCGAGGTCGCGGATGGTGGCGCTGATGGCACCGTCGGCGATCGATCCTCCCCACCGGTCCTGACAGACCTGGGCGGCGTGGGCGGCGCCGATCTTCGACCATACGTATTCGCTGGCGACGATGGAGAACGGTTGGCCGGTGACCGCCTCGGCGATCCATGCGAGCACGTCGGTCTCACAGCTGCGGTAGACGAACGACGATCCGTGTTCGCGTTCGCGGCTCAGCCCCGTGAGGAAGTCCTTGATCCCATTCGCCGAGGTGGCCGTCCGGGGCGCGAAATCGACCGCTTCGAACAGGGCCCGGATCTCCGACCCGTCCTCGAGGTATTCTTCGGAGAATCTGATGCCCGAACGCATGTCGAGCAGGTCGCGGATGGTCGCTCCCGCGTAGCCGCTCTTCGCCAGGGCCGGCACATGTGCGGTGACGAGGTCGGCGGGGGTGAGCAGCCCGGCGTCGGCGAGCGCGCCGATGGCTGTGGCGACGATGGACTTGCTCACGGAGAACAGCATGTGCTGTCGGGCGGGCTTCATCGGCCACGCGTATTCCTCGGCCAAGGCGACGCCGTTGCGAGTGACGAGCCAGGCGTCGGTGTGGGTGTTCGCCAGGACGTCGCCGACGGTGGACCAGTCCTCATCGGCGGCGGGCCAACGCTGCCGGTCGATCGTCAGCGGGCGGAAATCGTGATCTTCGGTGACGTATTCGCGCACCGGTCCGATGCCGCGCGGGATGCCGCCGGTCGGGAAGATCTCCTGCATCCGGGTGAGCGCGAACGCGAAGTACTCCGGCCATTTCCAGGAGTCGAGGTCGATGCTCTCGAGCACCGGTTCCGAGGGATCGACGATCGCGTCCTCACTCGCCGAGGCGAGTTCGCCGACGTGCGGGAGTGAGATATCCCGCGCCGGAGCGGGGACAGCGTTGTCTGCGGTCCGGTCGGTGGGAGCAACCGGGGGCATCGGAGTCTGCGCCGAGTGCTCGTTCGCCGGTTCTCCCGGCGCTGCCGCCTCGGCGTCGGCGGCCGCTCCCACGCCGATGCCCTTCGTATTGCCGGACAGGGCACCGATGCGACGGTTCTGTGAGGTCACCGGCCTGGGCGGAAGCGACTCGTCTTCGCCCGCCATAGCACCTCCACTGTCTCGTCCCGAACGGCTCTGCATGTGCGCAGGGCTGTCCCGATACGCACGCAACAGACTACCTGGACGAGCGGGAACTCCGTAGCCGAACCGTTTCAGCTCGAACGCTGCCGGCCCTCTCCTCGTCATCGCCTGGACCCCTGACCAGGGGCGACGCCGAGGATCATTACCTATCAGTTATTCAGCTGACATTCGGGCATCGACCACCGCCCACATCGTGGCGGCGAGTGCGGTCACAGCCTCGCCTTCACTTCGGGTGTCATGGGTGCATCAGTTGTCATTCAGCGAAAAACGGGCTGGGTGTCGAGAAACGGGTGCGCGCTCCCGTGTTTCGTCGCTCAACCAGTTTTTCGGTGAAACCGGCTTCGCTGGCACCTGCCCTCTACACCAGCCCCTGGTCCTCGGCGACGCGGATCGCCCGTGCCCGCGAGTCCACGCCGAGCTTCGTGAAGACGTTGACGAGGTGGCTCTTCACGGTCGCCTCGGTGACGAAGAGCTCCTGCGCGATCTGCGCGTTCGAAGCACCGGTGGACAGCAGTTTGACCACGTCGCGCTCTCGCCGGGTCAGCTTCGGGCCGGGATTGCGCATCGCAGCGAAGACCTTCGACGAGATCTCCGGAGGCATATAGGTCTCACCCTTCGCCGCCTTTTCGATCGCCGTTGAGATGTCACCGGGGTCGATGTCCTTGAGCAGGTACCCCGAGGCACCGGCGTTGAGTGCCGCGATGATCTCCGAGTCGAGATCGAAGGTCGTGAGGATGAGCACTGCCGGCGGGTTCGCCTTCGCTCGCAGCCGCCTCGTCACCTCGATGCCGTCGACGCCCTCCCCCAGCCGCAGGTCGCACAGGACGACGTCGGGGCCGAGCTCATCGACGAGAGTCAGCGCCTCCTCGCCGCTGCCGGCCTCACCGATCACGGCGATGTGGTCAGGGGCGTCGATGACGGACCTCAGACCCGCCCGCACGACCGGGTGGTCGTCGACGAGGATGACTCGAATGCTCATGCGTTCTCTCCTGGATCGGTGTCCGTGTTCTCGTGTGTGCCGTTGCCACCCTCGCCGAGGTGGCCCGCACTGGCTGTGCTCTCACCGAGGCGAACCGCACTGCCCGTGCCGTCACCGAGGTGGCCCGGGCCACCCGTGCCCGTATCGTTCGCGGGCGTGCTGAGTCCCCCACCGCGGGTGCGCAGCTGGGATTGGCTCGGCAGGGTTGCGGAGATCGCGAAGCCGGATCCGGGGCTCGTCTCGATGACGAGTTCGCCTCCGAGTTCGCGCATCCGGGAGGCGATGAAGTCCAGCCCGAAACCCGACTGCGGGTTGCGCTGCCGGTTCTGCGGGTCGGCCATGCCGATGCCGTCGTCGACGATGTCCATTCTGATCGACCCGTCGAGATCCATGAGGCTGATCATCACGCGGGTGGCCTGCGAATGCTGGCGCACGTTGGCCAGCGCCGACTGCGCGGTGCGCAGAAGCGCCACCTCCACCTCGGCGGACAGCGTCGGAAGGGTCTCGTCGAGATCGAGTCGGCCGCGGATGGCGGTGTCCTCCTCCAGCCTGGTGAGCAGACGGCGAAGCGCGGCGGTCAACGCTCCGTCCTCGAGTTCGGTCGGGGCCAGGGCCGCGATGATGCGGCGGACGTCGCGGGAACTCTGCGCAGCGAGGTCTTCGACTTGGGCGAGCACTGTGCCGGAGCGGTCGTCGCAGGTCCGCTCCGCCTCGGCGTGGGCGATGAGACGAATCGACGAGACCGACTGTGCGATCGTGTCGTGGATGTCCCGGGAGACGCGGGTGCGTTCCTGGATCTCACCGGCATGACGCTGGGTCAGGGCGAGCTCGTCCTGGAGGTCGAGCAGATTCTGGTGGGCCAGTTCGAGTGAGCGCAGCAGCTCCTCACGACGGCGGCCCTCCCGGAGGAGTTCGATGTAGCCGCGGGAGAGCCCGAGGGCGAACACGGCGCCGATGAGGGAGCCGATGATGCTCGGCGTAGGCACCTGCCCGTAATGGCCGAGCGGGGCGATGATCGTCGCGATGTACGTCAGAGCCGTGAAGACGATCGCGATGCGCAGAGAGAAGAGGTGGCCGGCGAGCAGCCAGAGGAGGAACGCGATCCAGATGAATTCGGCGGAGACGAGAAGGGTGCACATCCAGGCGGCGGCGAGGACGATCAGCCACCATTTGGCGAGTACGAGCGCTCCTGTGCGGGCGGCGCGGACGGCGCCGAGGGCGTACCAGGCGAGGAAGACCACGCTCACGGCGATGGCGGCTGTCAGCGGGGCACCGGCGGAGATGGAACGGATGCAGGCGATGAGCGTCAGCGTCAGGGCGATGGCGTGCTGACCGAACTCCATCGTCCGTTCCGTCCATTTGCGTGCGCCCACGCTGCCGCCTTCCTGCAGACCTGCCTCGGCGGTGGAAGCGCCGAAGGAATGATCGTCTGGTCTCATGGTCCTCCTGCCAACTCAACCACATCACGAACCCACGCGGGAGAGGAAATGCATGCCGACGGGGTGCGAACCGAGGCGGCCGGAGGCGATGAGTGTCCTCAACGCCTCGGCCGCCTCAATTCTCACCGGCACACCTCACCGGTTCAGTGCTTGCCGTGGTGCGATCCGGAACCGAGGGACGCATACTCCCCGTCGGCCGGCGCGTGGGTGCGGTCCGAATCTTCGCCGAAGTGCGTGATCGACCTGTTCGGCCACCACATCCTGCTGCCGACGAGTCCGAAGATCGCGGGCACGATGATCGTGCGCACGATGATCGTATCGACGAGCACGCCGACTCCGACGATGAGGCCGAGCTGACCGAGCACCATGAGCGGCAGCATGCCCAGTGCCGCGAACACTCCGGCCAGGACGATGCCGGCGCTGGTGATGACACCGCCGGTGTGGGCGACGGCCTCGACCATGCCCTGCCGGCCGCCGTGGAGGACCGACTCCTTCTTCGCCCGGTGGGCGAGGAAGATCGAGTAGTCGATGCCGAGCGCGACGAGGAAGAGGAACGCGAGGATCGGCACCTGCGCATCGAGCGCTGACTGGCCGAAGAACGTCCGGGACAGGAAGGCACCGAGTCCGATCGCCGCCGCCGAGGACACCACGTTGACCAGCAGCAGGGCGAACGCCGCGATCGGAGCCCGGAGGATGACCAGCAGGATGAGGAAGCTGATCGCCAGGACCATCGGAACGATGGTGAGGAAGTCCTGCTGGTTGCCGTCGCGGGCGTCGAGTTCCGTCGCCGCGGCCCCGCCGACCTCGGCGTTCGCCTCGTCGATGGCGTGGACGTCGCTGCGGATGTCCTCGACCAGGTCGAGCCCCTTCACACTGTCGGGCGCGAACTCGCCGGTGACCATGATCTTCGTGACCGAAGTGCCGTTGATTCTCGTGTCATCGATCGCCGAGGCGCGCACGACGCCGTCCATATCGGATACCGAATCGACGACCTGGTCGGCGTGGTCGGTGTCGGCGACGATCCAGATCGGCTGCGATTCGCCGGGCGGGAAGTGCTCGGACAGAACGTCGAGGCCCTGCGCCGATTCGGACTGAACCCGGAACTTCTCGGTCTGGTCGAGTCCGATCGAGGAACCGATGAAGCCGGTGGCCATGACGCCGAGGATGACGATGCCGGCGCCGAGGTGGAGCCCGGGTCTCCGGACCACGCGAGTGGCGATGGTGCGCCAGACCGAGGGCTTCGCCGAGGCGGCTCTGTCCTTGGTGCCGGCCGCGCGGTCGGCGAGCTCCCGCGCCGAGTGCGGGGCTGCCTCGGCGGGGGTGGTGGCCTCATCCGAACTCTGCGTTGCGATGGCGTCTTCGGCCTTCGGGACGAAGGGCCAGAACACTCGCTTGCCGCAGATCGCGAGCACGGGCGGCAGGGCGATGAGCACCGCGGCAGCGGAGATGATTAGGCCGACCGCGGCCGTGATGCCCAGACCGCGGGTGCCGGGGATGACGGCGAAGACGAGGCTGAGCAGGGACAGGACGACGGTGAGGTTCGAGGCGAGGATCGTCGTCGCGGTGTGGGTCCAGGCCTCGGCGAGTGCCTTGCGGTGGTCGATGTGGCGGCTGAGCTCCTCGCGGTAGCGGGAGATGAGCAGCAGCGCATAGTTCGCTCCGGCGCCGAAGACGAGGACGCTGATGATGCCGGCGTCGAACTGCAGGTCGAGCCAGTCGCCGACGGCCGCGGTCACGGTGGAGGCGAGCCCGTCGGCGGTGCCGATGACGATGAGCGGCAGCAGCCACAGGATGGGTGAGCGGTAGGTGATGATGAGCAGGATGGCGACGATGACGATGGTGACGATGAGGAGGGTGAAGTCGGCACCGTCGAACGCCGAGGCGATGTCCGCACCGATCGCCGGACCGCCGGTGACCAGCAGGGACATGCCCTCATCTGTGAGTCCTGAGGCGGTCGGGTCATCGGCGATGGCGGTCCGCAGATCGTCGACGGTCTCGGCCGTGTCCGAGTTCGTCAGGCCCACGGTGATCGGCACCATGAGCAGGGCGGCCTGCTTGTCGTCGCTGAGTATCGGTCCGGTCACCGTCTCATCGGATTCGTCCCCGACGGTTTGGCCGAGCGAGGTGCCGAGCTTCTTCAGCTGCGTCTGGTCGTCG
Organism: Brevibacterium sp. FAM 24630; assembly: GCF_049804075.1. Taxonomy (NCBI): domain Bacteria; kingdom Bacillati; phylum Actinomycetota; class Actinomycetes; order Micrococcales; family Brevibacteriaceae; genus Brevibacterium; species Brevibacterium sp. FAM 24630. The sequence continues at coordinate 8,160 of NZ_JBNBZD010000030.1, read as the reverse complement.
GCGGACAGTTCGGATCCGTCGTCGTTCGAGGCCACGACCATGACGGACTGCTTGTCGGCATCGGGGAACTTGTCGAGGGTCTGCTGGGCCTGGGTGGATTCGGAGTCGGCCGGAGCGGTTTCGTTGGCCCGGTCCTCGCCTGCTCCGGACAGCAGTCCGAAGATCAGTGCGACGAGGACGACGACCCCGCCGAGGACGAGCCACGAACCGCGCTTCGATGTCAGTGCGTGTGCGGATTTCGCGAGGAATGAGTTCATGACTCAAGTCCATCAATTCACCTCCCGGGGCACATCGCCAAAGAGTTCGGACCTGGTCTGCAACTTTCGATGGAGAGAACGCACTGACCTGGGCAGACGCTCTGACCGGGGGCGGCGGGTCAGCGCCTCATGCCAGGCCGGCTCCGGCCTTCTCCATCTCTCTCAGCGCGGCCGCGCTCGTGTCCTCACCGACCCCGGCGACAAGGTCAGTGAGGACGCGGACACCCACACCCGAGTCCAGAGCGTCGAGGGTGGAGGCGCGCACGCAATGGTCGGTGGCGATGCCGACGACGTCCACCTCGGTGACGGTGAGGTCGTGAAGAAGATCGCCGAGGCTGCTCCCCGTTTCCGTGGTCCCTTGGAAGGCCGAATAGTCGGGTCTGCCTTGGCCCTTGCGAACGTGGTGAGTGATCACTGCGGTGGACAGCAGCGGGTCGTATTCGGCCCCGGTGGTGCCGGCGACACAGTGGACGGGCCAGCTGTCGACGAAATCCGGGGTGTCGCTGAAGTGGCCGCCGTTGTCGCTGTCGGGATCATGCCAGTCGCGGGAAGCGATGACGGCATCGTAGTCCCCGGCGTGGGCGGCGAGGTGGCGGCTGATGCCTTCGGCCACGCGGTCGCCGCCGGTCACGCCGAGCGCGCCGCCTTCGGTGAAGTCGTTCTGGACATCGACGATGAGGAGTGCCTTGGCCATGCTTCGAGCATAGGCGTTTCTCTGTCGAATTCCAGGGGTGCGGGGACACGAGTGTGCGCAGGAACCTGGGTGCGGGAACGACGACGGCGTTCAGCCGGTGGCTCTGTCGGCGAACCAGTAGAACTGGGAGAACTGCTGCGATCGGCCCAATCCGAGTTCGCCCTTGACGAATTGGCGGACATCCTTGATCAGTCCCCGCTCCCCCGCCGCCCAGACGTAGAGGCCCTCGGTATCGAGGTCGAGCCCGCCGAGGAGGGAGGTCAGGGAACGGCCCGCGCGGTTCTGCGGGGCCAGCGAGGGGGCGGATTCCGTGGGCGCCCAGTGCCATGTCGCGTTCGGGTGCTCGGACTGCGGGAGTCCGGACACCTCGTCAGCAGCGGCGGCGATCGCCACGGTCACTGCCACCTCGGCGGGGACGGCTTCGCACCAGGAGTTGATCGCCGGAAGCGCAGTGAGGTCCCCCGCGAGGAGGAGGTGAGAGGTGTTCTCGGGCAGGTCGATGCGGGCCGGGGTGAGCGCTGCTTCGATCCTCTCACCGGGGCGGACGTGGGCCGCCCACCGCGCAGCCGGGCCGATGTCGGCGGTGTGATCGGTGGCGGCGGTCTGCCGGTCGGCGGCTGCTGCCGAGTGGAGGCTCGTCGTTTCGTCAGCACTGGATCCCACGTCGACCGGACGTGGCGCCCCGAGGTCGCCGTGGAGGACGAAGTCGAGGGCGAAGGTCCCTGCCTCGAGATCGATGGCCGAGAACGTGTAGCCGCGCTGGCTCAGATGCCCGTCGCCCTTCTCGGGATGCGGGAACCACAGGCGGGTCCACAGTGTCGGAAAGACATCGTCGAGCTGGGCCAGCAGCTCGGGGCCGGAGAAGTGGATCCGACGGTAGGTCGGGGTGAAGTCCTCGATGCCTGTGACGACCACTTCGTGGTTGGTGATGCGGAAGAGCCGCATCACCCCGCGCTGCCAGTTGACCATGTGCCCACCTTTCCCGTATCCGCACTTTGCTTAGCCTACCCTAATTAAGTGACGGGGAGTATGTGACGGGTGGCGGGAGGTGGCGGGTGGCGGGAGGTGGCGGGTGGAGGCTCAGATACTCACTCCCACCCTTCGGCCTCGAAAATGCGGCGATAGATCTCGCGGACCACCGCCTGTTTGCGAGCGTTGTAGTCCATGCCGGTCTCGTCGAGAGCATTCGACTGCTCGGCCGCGGCCGACTTCACCGCCTGATAGCGTTCACGGTCATCCCCGTGCCTGCGAAGGTGATCTCGGAACAGCCGCATCCGCGCGACTTCCGCACAGCGAGGACCGAAGACGTGGAGATGGCAATCGAGCTGTCCCGGGTCCGGATCGAGCCGCTTGAGCATGCGATGTTCGTACCAAGCGGGCTCGCGTACGGTGAGGCCGAATCCGATCGAGTTGAGGACGGGAACGTAGCCGGCTTCATCCCGGGGATCGGTGACAACGAGTGCCATGTCGATGATCGGCTTCGCTCTCAGCCCCGGCACCGAGGTGGACCCCACGTGCTCGAGGCCGACGAACGTTCCGATCGGGGACAGCGCCCGACGGATCCGGTGTGCCACCTCCGAGAAATGGTCGGCCCACGCGGGATCATGATCGACGATCTCGATCGGGGCGGGATTCCCAGTCGGCCGCACCCAGAGGTCGGGGTCCGTGACGTCGTTGAAGGTGACGATGTCGGCCGTCTCGGCGTACATCGGGTCAGCGAACACATCGCCCGGAGCTTCCGGGCCTGAGGCTCCATGGGCTGGGTGGCCGGGGTGGCCGGTGGCGGGTGGAGGCTCAGGCCTGCTTGAGGGCACGCTTCTCGGCTTTCTTCGCCGCCTTCTTCGCGGCCTTCTCGATCGCCTTGGTGCTGTCGCCGTCTCCGGCGATGAGGAGCAGCCCGCCGAGTGCGGCGAGGTTCTTCGAGAACTGGGTCTGGTGAGCCTTCGCGTCGCCGCCTTCCATCTCCCAGAAGGAGTGTCCGGCCAGAGTGGTCGGGATGAGCGAACCGGCGAGCGCAATTGCTGACAGCCGTGGCTTGATGCCGAGCAGCAGGGTGGCACCGGCGAGGATCTGCACGCCGCCGTTGATGCGCACGAGCAGCTCGTTGTCATCGGGCAGTGCGGGAACGTATTCGCGGATGGTGTCGAGAGTCGACTCGGCCATCGCCGCCTTTCCGGCCGGGTCCTTCACGGCCGAGAGTCCGCCGTTGATGAAGATCGGGGCGGTGAGCATGCGTCCTGCCGTCTGCAGCAGCGATGGTCCGAAAATCATGGAGTTCTCCTTTGGGTTGTGAGGAGTCGAGCCTAGCGGACGCCGAGGTCGCCCCTCAAAATCGGGGGCGACCTCGGCGAGAGGTCCGATCGGCTTCAGTCTCTCGGGGCCATCTCGGGCGTGGTCGGCGCTCCTGGCGCAGCCGTGGCCGGTTCGACGGGGACCTCAGCACCGGCAGGGGCGGGTTTGATCTTGATGCCGAGTTCGGGCTGCCTGCGGAACTGACCGGTGGCGATGAGAACAGCGATGACGATCGCCGAGGTGATCCATCCGGAGACTCCGAGCAGAGTGATCAGCGCGGGATCCGGGGTCGGTCCGGACGTGCCCATGACCAGAGCGAGCAGCATGCCGGCCGAACCGTTGAGTGCGGCATGGGCGAAGACGGCCGGCCAGACCGAACCGGTGCGCAGACGCAGCCAGCCGAAGAGGATGCCGACCATCACACATCCGCCGACCATGAATCCGAGTCCGGTGATGTCGGGGCGGTTGAAGTTGTATCCGAGCAGGATCAGGGGTGCGTGCCACAGGCCCCAGATGACACCGACGATGAGCAGCGCCGGCCAGGTGCCCAAGGGCCGCAGGCTGGTGAGCAGCCAGCCTCGCCACCCGGATTCCTCTCCGAAGGTGACGATCACATTGAACAGTGAACCGAAGAGCATGAGCCCAAGATAGATCGCAAGGGCGGCGATGATCGGCAGCGATTCCGCACCCGGGATGGACGCGAGCTGAGTCCTGAAGCCGGACAGCCCGGTGAGGTCGAGCGTGAGCCAACCGAGGGCCGAAGCGACGAGGTAGCCGAGGACCACGAGGACGAAGGTGCCGAAGAACGCGGCGACGGTCATCCAGATCACTCGGCCGATGGGGCGCAGCGGCCCGATTCCGAGGTAGCGCGGCACGCTCGCCATCGGTCGGCCGGCACGCTTGGCCCGTTTGCGCTGGACGGTGAGCGCGACGATGCCGGCGACCAGCGGCGAGAACATCATCACGGCCCCGTAGACCTGAACGGCGAGTGGATCACTGAGTCCCTTGCCGGAGATCCACAGCGGCAGGCAGACGAGCCAGGCCAGTGCGAATGCGATGACGACGAAGACGGCGACTTCGAGCCACGGCACCGTCGCAGGGACCACAGCGAGCGGTCGGCCCTTCGCATCGACGGCCGGGGCCGCCGGGACCGCAGGTTCGGCAGCCGCGAGCGATGCTGGGGTTTCGGGTGGCGCTGCTGTTTCGGTCGGTGTTTCGGCACCTGCCGGGCGGGCCGCCTCGGCGGATTTCCGGTTGGCTTCCGTGTACATGTTCACGGCTCCTCCTCGTTCCTCACCGGTGACCAGAACTCGGCTTCCGGTGCTTTCCTGGTTCCAACCTATGTCCCGCAGCGGTCTGCCACCTCCGCCGCGAGGATGAAATCGCGCTCAGTCGCGTGGACGAGATCCGCCGAGCGCCCCGGAATCGGGGCCAGTGAGACGCGCGCGAACGCTTTCGTCTCCGTGCGGAGGAATCGGGGATACGATGACCGACAGAACCAGGATCAACGACGATTCGAATGAAGGAACATCACCATGTCCGATCATCTCTCCGACGCCCACCATCCCTCGGGCGATCACAACTCCGCTGGCGGCCACCGCAACGCCGGGTCGCAGGGCGACCATCTCTCCGATTCCGACCACCTCGCGGTCCTCGGCTACGGCGACTCCTTCGAACGGTCGATGAGTCCGTGGGCGAACTTCGCACTCGGCTTCACCTATCTCTCCCCGCTCGTCGGCGTCTATTCGCTGCTGGCCGTCGCTCTGTCCACCGGTGGGCCGCCGGCGATCTGGTGGATCGTCATCGTCGCCTGCGGGCAGCTGCTCGTCGCACTCGTCTTCGGTGAGGTCGTCTCCCAGTTCCCCATCGCCGGCGGCATCTACCCATGGGCGCGTCGCCTGTGGAGCAAGCGCTATGCGTGGATGGCGGCCTGGGTCTACATCTGCGCGCTCATCGTCACCATCACCTCGGTGGCCGAGTTCGGCAGCGGATTCCTCGCCAGCCTCTTCGGACTCACACTCAACCGGAACACCACCCTCGTCCTCGGCCTCGCCCTGCTGGTGTTGGCCCTGGCGATCAACTTCTCCGGCACGAAATGGCTGGCCAGGATCGCCCGCATCGGTCTCTTCGCCGAACTCATCGGCGTCATCGGACTCGGCCTCTTCCTCCTCATCTTCGAACGCAAGCACAGCTTCTCCGTCTTCTTCGACACCATGGGCACCGCCGGCGACGGCAGCTATCTGCCCGTGTTCATGGGCGCCGCGATCGCAGGACTGTTCCTCTTCTACGGCTTCGAGGCCTGCGGCGATGTCGCCGAAGAGGTGTCGAATCCGGCGCGAGGGATCCCCAAGGCGATGCTCATGACGATCTTCGTCGGCGCGATCTCCGCCCTGTTCTCCTTCGGCGGCTACGTGCTCGCCGCCCCGAATCTGGAGGCGATCGTCGCCGGTGAGGTCGAGGATCCGATTCCGTCGATCCTCGAGGGCAGCCTCGGCACCGTCGGCGCGAAGCTCTTCCTGCTCGTCGCGATCCTCGCGTTCATCTCCTGCGTGCTCAGTCTCCAGGCCGCGGCCTCGCGGCTGATCTTCAGCTTCGCCCGGGACGGCATGATGCCCGGTCACCGCTGGCTGTCGAAGGTCACCGACGGCACGAAGATCCCGCACAACGCGCTCATCGTCGCCTGCACGGCACCGGCGCTGATCTGCGTGCTCATCTGGTTCAACGACGGAATCCTCGTGGCCGTGACCTCCTTTGCGATCCTCGGCATCTACCTGGCATTCCAGATGGTCGTCGCCGGAGCCCTGCGGCAGCGGCTGAAGGGCTGGAAGCCCGCCGGGCCGTGGTCGCTGCGCGGGTGGGGGATCGTCGTCAACTTTGCGGCTCTGGCCTACGGGATCTTCGCCATGATCCTGCTCTCGCTGCCAGGGGATTCCGGATCGTTCTTCGCCGATTGGATCGTCCTCATCGGCCTCGTCGTCGTCCTCGTCGTCGGGTTCATCTACCTGTTCATCGCCCGCCCCGATCGGAAGTCCGACGCCCCCGAGGATGATGCCATCGCCGTCGCCGAGGCGATTCGAGCCCGCCGGGCGAAGATGTAGGGGCGGGCGCACTGGGATCCCCGAAGAGTGGTCGCAAACGGACTCCTCTCACGAACGTAGGTCGCAATCGGACACCGCCCTCGAACGTAGGTCGCAAACGGACACCACTCACGAATGTAGGTCGCAATCGGACATTTTCTGACCTCCGAAGTGTCCGATTGCGACCTAAGTTTCGGCCCGAATGTCCGTTTGCGACCTAAGTTTCGGCCCGAATGTCCGTTTGCGACCTAAGTTTCGCGAGCAGAATCCAGTAGCAGCCTCCTTTCTGCTCGCTTGGCATGGCCGTGATGGCGCACATCGCTGAGCCAACCTGGTCAACACAGAACCCACTTGGACACTCATACCTGTGCAAAGATTCGCCACTGCTCTCGCGACCACACCCGACCCACTCGTTTGCGCTTTGCTCTGAAGGAACACCGCCGGATACTTTTCGCTTTCGGAATCGACCGGGAGTGGCCGCCTCACCTTTGGCACGAATGCAACCCAGGAGTCCGCAGAGGCCCGCCCTCGAAGCGAATCTCCTGTTCAGGGTGCGGTCGGCACAGCCACCCGGATCCTCCCGTATGCGGCTCGCGAACCATCCATGGTCTGCTCGAGGCAACTGTCCGACTCACCTCCATTCAGCTGTGGACACCATCGCGGCTCGAGCGTGAACTGCCTGTGGATGGGCAACAGTCGACCACAACCGCCTCGGGCAGGTCTTCCCTCGCCCAGAACCCCCGTGAACTATCTGTGCATGAAGCATCCGGTGAACTATGCGCACTACCCAGCAGTCCTCTCGGTTTCGGAAGCGCGAGCGCGAGGAGCCTCCGAGTACGACATCAGGTCCGGGCGTGGTTTTCCTCCTGCCACGTGGGGTATCCGCTTCGACGGCTCTGTCTCCACCGAATTCCCGATACCCACTTGGGCAGATGACGCATGGATCGATGAGGCGCAGCTGTTGACGGCCATCGTCTACAGACACCCGGGGGTCGTCGCCTGCAGAGAAACTGCTGCACGCCTATTCGGGTGGCCGTTGCCCAGCTCACTCAGAAGCGACATTCTTCATCTGGGAACTTCGGACATCAACAAACGCATTCGCAGAAGAGGCATCACACTGCATCGAATGAGAACGCTCAGATCAATCGAGTGGTTGAAGTTGCCGGTCCTGAACCCACTTCAGGTATTCAGCCAGCTCGCTTCCGTCTGTTCGGTGGAGTCGCTGGTGAAAGTTGGTGACGCGGCGATCGGCAACTGGAAGAGCCCACCCCAATTCACGTTGGCGACTTTGACCGAGCACATCTCCGAAACAAAACACCTCAGGGCCAGGCCAAAGCTCGAAGCCGCTGTCGACCTCATTCGAGAAGACGTCGACTCGCCGATGGAAACAGACCTCCGCCTCTGGGCCATCTCCCGAAACCTGCCTGAACCAGAGGTCCACCCTGCCGTGTACTGTCCGACGATCGATCGCACCCTGCATCCCGACCTCGGCTACCCGAAGAAGAAGCTTGCGCTGGAGTACGAGGGAGATCATCACCGAATCTCCGAATACCAATGGGCCGCCGACATCGATCGAGTCAACGCGCTGAGAGCAGCTGGCTGGACCGTCATTCGGGTGACAAAATCGACCAGTCGTCAGCAACTCGAGCGCGATATCCGCCACCACCTCGGGCTGCAATGAAGAATATAGGTCACCATCGGACATTTCTGGCGGGGCGGTTTCTATCTTCTAGTGCAACACCCGGCCTGACCAGCACGGTCGGGTCGGGACAGCACTTGAGAAGGAGCCCATCATGCGACCAGTCCCTTTCGACCACCTCGACGCGTTCTTCGTCTGCCT
>NZ_JBNBZD010000029.1:0-37141 GCF_049804075.1 Brevibacterium sp. FAM 24630 | reverse complement strand
TGTGTTAAGCACGCAGCCAGCGTTCGTCCTGAGCCAGGATCAAACTCTCCATAAAAAAATTATGTTGCGTATGAATCCCAGCAAGACAGCCAAACCAGTCACGGGGTGACCAGCCGGCTTCAAAAAATACGATCAAACACCCCAACCGCCACCCCAGTGAACGATTCAACAAAGAACCACCCACCTCAAGGAGGCGAACCAGACTGTCCGACCGTGTGATTGTCTCACCAGAAAAATAATGTTTCTGGCATCACAACTTGTTCAAACAAACACGCTATTGGATTCTCAAACCACAAACACTCACCCATCACCACAACCCAACAAAAAGGGCGTGTTCACTGGGGGCATCAGTTTCATTTATCGTCACCCACCCGATCCCCAACCACCGCGACAAACCCTGTTTGTCCTGGTCAGGCCCGGTGGAAACCCTGTCTTTCAGACTGTGTTCCCGGCGGGGCAACGAGATATAACTCTAGACCACTCCAGCCAGGCGGTGCAACTCGAAAGCGGACTTCGCGCTGTGACACCGGTCACCGTGGCCGGTGGGGCCGAGAAAAGAGCGGGCCTCCGGGCGCCGACGCGACGCAGCGCGGCATCCCGTGGACGTGCCGCGACATCCCACGAAGGTGCCGCGACTTCCCATGGAAGTGTCGCAGCACCCGTGGAAGTGCGGGGTTCAGGCTCCCCGGTAGCCGGGCATGAGCCGATCGCTGTTGACGATCTGTTTGCCCAAGGGCATGAGCGAGACGGGAATGAGCTTGATGTTCGCCCAGCCGAGCGGGATGCCGATGATCGAGACGAACAGTGGGATCGAGGTGATGACGTGTCCGATGGCCAGCCAGATCCCGGCGACGACGAGCCAGATGATGTTGCCCAGTGTGGTGGCGACGCCGGCGGGTCGTGTTTCGATGACTTCCCGGCCGAAGGGCCACAGTGCGTAGTTGCCGATTCGAAAGGAGGCGATCCCCCAGGGGATCGTGACGATGAAGATGCAGGCGATGATGCCGGCGGCCCAATAGCCGAGTGCAAGCCAGAGGCCGGAGAAGATGAACCAGATGATGTTGAGCAGAGTGCGCATGAACTCCTCGTTCGCTGTCGGTGCAGTTCGTTCGTAGTCGGTGCAGCTGGTCTTCGTCGGGGCGAGCCGTTCGAGGTCGGCGCGATCTCGTCTCGACGTCACAGGTGTGGACGTGATTCCAGTCTGGCTGATCTTGCTTGACCTCGCCATGATGTTTTCCCGCGTCCGGTCGTGCGGTTGGCCTGCGACAGGGTCGCATCTCATGTCTACCCTGCGAACAAGTTCTGTGCTTGTAACCCGCCTTCACAAGCCAGGAGCTTGTCTCCGGGGAATACAACAGCACCGTGCCTCCCTGTCCAGGGATGGCACGGTGCTGTCGGCGACGATTTCGGCTCAGCTGACGACGTCAACGGCTCCGAGGGTCTTCTTGCCCCGGCGGAGGAGGATCACTCCCCCGGCTTCGGTGGGGAGCACCTCGGCGGGGGTCAGGGTCTGGTCGTCTCCGCTGACCTTGACGTTGTTGACGTAGGCACCGCCGTCCTTGATGGCGCGGCGGGCCTCACCTTTGGACTTGACGATGCCGGCGGCGACGAACGCGTCGGCGACGGGCATGCCTTCGGCCAGCTGAGTCGCGGACACGTCACCGCGGGGCAGCTCAGACGTGGCGGCACCGAGGGTAGCGGCGTCGAGTCCGGCCAGCTCTCCCCCGCCGAAGAGGGCCGAGGCCGCGGCGATCGCCTGCTCGTAGGCTGGGCGCCCGTGGACGAGGGTGGTGACATCCTCGGCGAGGGCCTTCTGCGCCACACGAGTGTGCGGTGCGGCGGTGAACTCGGCTTCGATGGCCTCGATCTCTTCGAGCGATCGCAGCGAGAACACCTTGAGGTACTTGACCACGTCACGGTCGTCGGCGTTGAGCCAGAACTGGCTGAAGGCGTACGGGCTGGTCAGCGACGAGTCGAGCCACACGGTGCCGGATTCGGTCTTGCCGAACTTCGTGCCGTCAGCCTTGGTGATCAGCGGTGTGGCCAGCGCATGGACGGACTTCTGCTCGACGCGACGGATGAGGTCGACGCCCGAGGTGAGGTTGCCCCACTGATCGGATCCGCCGGTCTGCAGGGAGCAGCCGTAGCGTCGGTTGAGCTCGAGGTAGTCGTTGCCCTGGAGGATCTGGTAGGAGAACTCGGTGAAGGAGATGCCGGCTTCGCTGTTCAGTCGTGCGGAGACGGATTCCTTCGCGAGCATCCGGTTGACCGGGAAGTGCTTGCCGACGTCGCGGAGGAAGTCGATGGCCGTCAGCTGCGAAGTCCAGTCGAGGTTGTTGACGATCTGCGCCGCGTGGGGGCCGTCGAAGTCGAGGAACTTCTCAACCTGGGCGCGGATCTTCGCCACCCATTCCTCGACGACCTCGCGCGGGTTGAGCGTCCGCTCCCCCGACATCCGCGGATCACCGATGAGGCCGGTGGCACCGCCGACGAGAGCCAACGGGTTGTGCCCGGCCTGCTGCAGGCGGGCCGCGGTGAGCAGCTGGACGAGGTTGCCCATGTGCAGGCTCGGCGCCGTCGGATCGAAACCGACATAATAGGTCAGCGACTCCTCGGCCAGAGCCTTCTGGAGGGCGGTCTCGTCGGTCGAAACCGCGACGAGCCCGCGGGCCTTGAGTTCACTGAAGATGTCGGTCACTTCGGTCCTTTCGAATCATTTGCCAGTGTCGGTGCGGCACCGACGGGGTCAATTCTACGGTGTTCCGCGAAGTGCCGATGCCGCGGGCCACGACGGTGCCGAAAGCGGTTCGCCGTGGTCGCGAGGCACCGGCCGATCGCTCACAATAAGGACCTGAGCTCCCGGGAGCTCACTGTTTCACCGTGTCATCAGTCCGGCGCGTCACATCAGATTCTTCGGGTTCCAGCGTCTGTTGGGCGTCTTCGTCGGGATCGGGACGGCCGAGCGCGACGGCGACTGCTCCGACGAGGGCGACAAGGGCCCAGATTCCGCCGATGAGGTACGGTCCGCTGCCGGGAATGAGGATGAGCGCAGATGCGATCATCGGCGACAGTCCTGCGCCCAGGGCGGCGGCGAACTGGTAGCCTACCGAGGCACCCGTATATCGCACTGCAGGCGGGAAGAGCTCTGAGACATAGGCCGCGATCGGTCCGAAGCACAGACCCTGGACGATTCCGTTGCCGAGGATGATCGCCAGAGCGTACTGGTGGACCTCACCGCTGATGATGAGAAGGACTAGCGGCAGGGCAAGAACGGCAGCAACGATGTGGGCACCGATCAATGAGCGTTTACGCCCGATCCGGTCGCTGAGTCGGGCGATGACGAAAGTGACGATCAGCGTTGTCAGGGCCCCGACGGCCTTCCAGTTGAGGACTTCGGACTTGTCCTCGCCGGCAGCCACGGCCACCGACACACCCCACACGGTCGTCAGGCCCTGGGTGACGTAGATCGTCATCGTTGCGAACAGCGCGATGAGGACCTGACGCTTGTATCGCTTGAAGACGGTCAGCAGCGGCACCTTCCTCTCCTCGCTCTCCTCGTCGAGCTGCCGGAAGGCGGGGGTCTCGCTGACTTTGAGCCGGATGATCAGACCGACGACGATGAGGACCGCAGACAGGAGGAACGGCAGTCGCCATCCCCACGTGTCGAAGTTCTCACCGGTCAGAGCGGCCGTGAGCGAGAGGACGAGAGTCGCCAGAATGGCTCCCGCGGGACCGCCCGCGTTCGCAAACGCTGCGGCCAGACCGCGTCGGGACTTCGGTGCGTGCTCGAGCGCCATGAGCGCAGCACCGCCCCATTCTCCGCCGACGGCGATGCCTTGGATGATCCGAAGGGTGAACAGGGATGCGGGTGCGATCATCCCAATTGACGCAGTCGGCGGCATGAGGCCGATGATCACGGTGACGGCTCCCATCATCACCATGGAGACGATGAGGGCCTTCTTCCGTCCGACGCGATCTCCGAAGTGTCCGAAGACGACTCCGCCCAGCGGCCGGGCCAGGTATCCCGCAGCCAGGGTGCTGAATGAGGCGAACAGCGACAGACCGGGTCCGAGCCCTTCGAAGAAGAGATTCGCGAAGACGATCGACGAGGCTGTCGCGTAGAGGATGAAATCGTAGAACTCGATGGCCGATCCGACGAAGCTCGAGGTGAGGATCCTCCGCATCTCCGGCGTCTTCAAGGAGGTTTGGAGTCCGTCCTTGTCAACAACGTCTTTGTTGCTATTCATAGTTGCTTCAGCTCCTCATCGCGGCTTGTGCGGCTGTGGTGATGTTGATGGTGTCGAGGTCCTCTGGCACCAGGAATGTTCCATCGAATCCGGTGTGCCCCTTGTGCCAGACGGTGTCATCGGCGGACCCGGGAACAAGGTGATGCAGGGCCAGTGCACGAGCCTGTGCCGCGGCGGCAATGCGAATGGCCCCATTGACCGAGGTATGTGACTTGTAATGGTGGTCGCGGGAGGCGCTGCCCTCATCGTCGTCACGGTGCGCATACATCTGATCAACCCAGTCGAAGTCGATCGCCTCGTGAAGAAGCAGATCGGTTCCCTGCGCCAGCTTGACGAGATTGGCGGTCTCACACGTGTCACCTGAAATGGTCACCGATCCGTGCTCGCTCTCGAACCTGAAAGCGAACGCTGGCGCCACTGGCGGATGCTCAACGAGGATCGCAGTCACGGTGACAAGATCATCCTGGAAGATGACGAAAGGCTCCATATCCGGGGTCGGAGCTGTGTTCGGGTGATATCCGATGCCCTCTGGGATCTCGATGTCGCGGGGGTCGAAGAGAACTTCAGGTGACGGACGCAGCGAATCGAGCACGCGGTCGTTGAGGTCTGTGGCAAACGCCCCGACGATGTTTGTAAACATGTCGGCGATGCCGGGGGTGGGGTTCGCTGGTGCCACAGGTCGCGGCGGGACGACTGCCCGCGGAGAGACCGGAGGAAGCGCTCCACGTGGACCGGGTCCAAGGAGAGGAACCGGATTGTCGACTCTTTGCTGGAGCTCGTGCATCCCGAATATAACAAGTGACGGCAGATCGATGGTGTGATCCGAATGCAGGTGAGTGATGAAGATTCCGCCCAGATCGCCGAGCTCGAGATCAGCCTGACGAATGCGACGCCCGACACCGTGACCGGCGTCCACGAGATAGAAGCGATCCTCAACGACGATCGCGGTTGAGATACCCGCTCGATCCTTGGAATCGCCCTTCCACCATCGCGGGCCACCTGCGGTTCCTAGGGTGACTACTTTCATCTTCGAATCGTTCATTACCCGGCACTTTCACGTTGTTGCGTCTTTGACCTCCTCAGTCTTTCCCGTTGACATCAAAAAGAAAAGCAAATTTTTACTGGCTTCAATATAGACTCTAGCTATGACTGACCTCACACTCCGCCAGCTCGCGTATTTTCTCGCCGTTCTCGATCGTGGTTCGGTGAGCGACGCGGCAAAAGACTGCCGAGTGTCACAGGCGACGGTCTCTGCGGCTCTCGCCCAACTCGAAAAGCAGCTCAAAGTCACGCTTATTGCGCGTGGTCCGGCTCGGCGCGCCCGTCCGACGAGCTCTGGCAGGGAATTCGGAGTTCGGGCCAGAGAGATCCTTTCAAATGTCTCGGACGCTGTGGAATCTCTGAACGACGAGTCGGCTGCCTTACAGGGGCCCTTGCGCATCGGTTGCATACCGACGGCGGGGCCACGGATGCTTCCAGCTACGGCTGCTCAGTTCGTCAAACACCACCCGCAGGTTGACGTCAGCTTTGTCGAAGCCCATCCGTTGGCCGTTCAACAGATGGTTCTCAACGGTGAGGTAGATGTTGCTGTCATGTACCGCAAGCAGATCCAGATCGAGGGAGTCACCAGGCACGACCTCGCCGAGGTGCAGCTGCACGCCATCGTCTCTGCTGATCATCCTGTAGCTGAACAAGACGGTGTCGATATCGCCGAGCTCATCGACGACCCGCTCATTCTGCTCGATTCTCCGCCGACCGCGGACCTCTTGATCAGCCAGATCCGCGGAATCGGTTATGAGCCTTCTGTTCGCTGGCTCATTCCGAATGCGGAGACAATCAGGTCGATGGTGGGGTTAGGACTCGGCTTTTCCTTGGCCAACGCTGTTCCTCACCCGAACACCCTGACCTTTCAGGGCATGCCAGTGCGATATCTGCCGGTGACCAACCCGGAATTCGCCAACACGATTGTTGGAGTGACAATGACCGGAGCGCGGTTGTCGAAGAAGCTCACTGCGGCATTGGAAATCCTTCGGAAGACCGCCGCAGATACCGATCCTCATCGGTGGAAACACCAGAGCCGAACACCGAAGCTCACGCATCCCTAAACGAGGAAAAACAGCTGCCGACAACTCGCGGTCGGCCCCGAGCAACACTCAACACAGTCACGAAAGACGGACGGTGCTCCGATCGCCGAACGATCAGAGCACCGCTGACACAGTTCCGATCAGCCGACCGGAAGCTTCGGTCGCAGGGACGTATAGCTCACACGCTGCGGGTCGACCCTGCGAACTCACGCAGGCGTGTGACCTCTGCCTTCGCGTTGGCGATCTGCTGATCCACTGCGGACCGAGCCGTGCCGCCCTTGGCATTGCGCGAATCGATCGAGCCGAGCGTCGTGAGCACCTCGCGCACCGCGGGCGTCAGGTGCTCGGAGATCCCCGCGAAGTCCTCATCGGTCAGGTCCCACAGTTCGGCATCGCGTGATTCGGCCAACTGCACGCACGCACCCGAGAGCTCGTGAGCCACACGGAACGGCACGCCCTCACGTACGAGCCACTCGGCGATGTCCGTGGCCAGCGCGAATCCGCGCGGAGCCAGATACGCCATGCGTTCGGTGTCGAACTTCAGCGTCGCCACCATCCCGGTGAACGCCGGCAGCAACAGTTCGAGAGTGTCAGTGGCGTCGAAGACCGGCTCCTTGTCCTCCTGCAGATCCCGGTTGTACGCCAACGGCAGCGCCTTGAGCGTCGACAGCAGACCGGTGAGATCACCGATGAGACGACCGGACTTGCCACGCGTGAGCTCGGCAACGTCGGGGTTCTTCTTCTGCGGCATGATCGACGACCCCGTCGAGTACGCGTCGTGGAGGGTGACGAAGGAGAACTCCTTCGTCGCCCACGCGATGACCTCCTCGGACAGACGGGAGAGGTCGATGCCGATCATCGTCGTGATGAACAGGTACTCGGCGAAGACATCGCGCGACGCAGTGCCGTCGATGGAGTTCTCCACCGAATCGTTGAACCCGAGGTCCGCGGCCACGGCCTGTGGGTCAAGCCCCAATGACGACCCAGCCAGAGCACCAGAACCGTAGGCAGAGACACCGGCACGCGCATCGAAATCGACGAAGCGCGCGACGTCGCGCAGCAGCGGCCAGGCATGAGCAAGCAGATGGTGAGCGAGCAGCACCGGCTGAGCGTGCTGGAGGTGCGTGCGTCCGGGCATCGGCACCTCGGGATGCTCTTCGGCCTGAGCGATGAGCACCTCGACGGTGTCGAGCACGAGACCGGCGACCTCACGGGCATGGTCGCGCAGGTACATGCGCCCCATCGTCGCGATCTGATCATTGCGTGACCGACCGGCACGCAGCTTGCCTCCGAGCTCCGGCCCGGCGATCTCGATGAGTCCGCGCTCGAGCGAGGAGTGCACGTCCTCATCGGATTCGGCGGCGACGTACTCGCCGGCCTCGACGCGGCGGAGGAGTTCGTCGAGAGCCTCATGCATCCCAGACAGTTCCTCGTCGGTGAGCAGACCCGCGTGGTGGAGGACCTTCGCGTGGGCCTTCGACCCGGCGATGTCGTACTTCGCCAGGCGCCAGTCGAAGTCCGTGGACTTGCTCAGCGCGGCCAGGGCATCGGCCGGACCGTCGGAGAATCGTCCGCCCCACAGGCTCAGTCGTTCGCTCACAGATCGTCCTTTCTTCACCGAGTCGCAGATGCCTCGGCCCATTCGTTGTCGTGGAGAAGCTCAGTTGTCATTGTCGCAGGATTTCCTCGGTCCGATCATCGCCGAGGCGGCTCATCGACCCAGCGTGAGCGCGGATTCCTCACCCGTCGACGAGCCCGCCGGCCGCGTATTCGAGGAAGGTCTCGGCCAGGGCCGCTCCCCCGACGGCGGCGTCGGCGATGACGAGGACCGTGTCGTCGCCGGCCAGGGTTCCGAAGATCCCGACCATCGAGGAGCGGTCGATCGCCGAGGCGAGATACTGTGCGGCCCCGGGCGGGGTGCGCAGCACGACCGTGTTGTCCTGCGAGACCGCGGAGACGAGGAGTTCCTCGAGGATCCGAGGCAGCTTCGCATCGAGGCTGTCCCCCGTCGACTGCTGCAGGGAGCGGTCCCCACCCTCGCCGGGGACGGCGTACACGGATCCGGCGGTGGACCGGATCTTCACGGCGCCCACCTCGGCGAGGTCGCGCGACAGGGTCGCCTGGGTGACGGTGATGCCCTGGGTGGCCAGCGCCTCGGCCAGTTCGATCTGGCTGCGCACGGATTGGCGGGTGATGAGATCGATGATCTTCTGCTGCCGGGCAGTCTTCGTCAGCGGCGCGGAGTTCGCCGAGGCGGGACTGTTCGTCTCGGCCATCATCGCTCCAGCAGATAGGTCATGAGGGCCTTCTGCGCGTGCAGGCGATTTTCGGCCTCGTCGAAGACCACCGAGGCGGGTCCGTCGATGACCTCGGCCGTGACCTCCTTGCCGCGGTAGGCGGGCAGGCAGTGGAGGAAGATCGGGTCGTTGCCTGCGTCCATGAGCTCCTGGCTGACCTGGAATGGCATGAACGGTGAGGCCTCGTCGTCGCGGCCGGCGGCATCCTGGCCCATCGACACCCAGGTGTCGGTGACGAGCACATCGGCACCGTTCGCGGCGGCGACCGGGTCGTCGGTGACCGTCAGGGATCCTCCGGTCTGGGTGGACAGGGCTTCGGCCTCGGCGATGACCGCGGCGGCCGGCTGGTGGCCGGCCGGTGCTGCGATGCGCACGTGCATGCCGGCGTTGACTCCGCCGAGGGCGTAGGAGTTGGCCATATTGTTCGCCCCGTCGCCGAAGTAGGTCATCGTCTGACCGGCGATATCGCCGCGGTGTTCGCGGATGGTCAGCAGATCGGCGAGGATCTGGCAGGGGTGGAAGTCATCGGACAGGGCGTTGATGACGGGCACACGCGAGTGCTCGGCCATCTCCACGAGCCCCGCCTGGGAATAGGTGCGCCAGATGATCGTCGAGACCATCCGCGACATCACCTCGGCGGTGTCGGCGATGGATTCCTTGTGCCCGAGCTGCGCCTCACCGGGGTTGATGATCAGCGGCTGCCCGCCGAGGGCGGCGATGCCGGCGGCGAAGGACACGCGGGTCCGGGTGGAGGTCTTGTCGAAGATCACGGCGGCGGTCTGCGGTCCGGCCAGCGGGGTGCGCGAGTAGGGGGCGGCCTTGAGTTCGGCGGCGAGGTCGAGGACGTGCGTCTGCTCAGCGGGGCTGAGATCCGTGTCCTTGAGGAAGTGGCGTGTCATGGGGTGTCCTTCGGAGGTGGGGTGGGGCTCAGCCGGCGATGAGGCCGGGCAGGGCCGCGATGAACGGGGCGAGTTCGTCAGTGGTGATCGTCAGCGGCGGGGCCAGCCGCAGGCGTCCGGGGGCGACGGGGTTGATGATGAACCCGGCCTCGAGCGCGCGGGCGGCCACGGCCTTTGAGTCTGGGACCTGACCGTCTGCGCCGGCCGTGAGTTCGAGCCCGAGCAGCAGTCCCTTGCCGGTGATCGTCCCGACGCCGTCGACCTTCGCCAGTTCGGTCTGGAGCCAGTCGCTGACTTCGGCGACGTGGTCGAGAAGCTTCTCGTTCTCGATGGTCTCGAGGACTGCGAGTCCGGCGGCGCAGGCAATCGGGTTGCCGCCGAAGGTCGTGCCGTGCTGCCCGGCTTCGAGCAGTTTGGTGTTCGCATCGCCGAACGTGATGGTCGCACCGATCGGCATGCCGCCGCCGAGGCCCTTCGCCGAGGTGATGATGTCCGGGACGATGTCCTCGCCGATCTCGGGATCCTGATGAGCGAACCAGGATCCGGTGCGGCCGATGCCTGACTGCACTTCGTCCAGGATCATGAGTGCCCCGACCTTCGTCGTCAGTTCCCGCACGGCGGTGAGGTAGCCGGCCGGATGGGTCCGGACCCCGACCTCACCTTGGACGGGTTCGATGAACACGGCGGCGGTGTTCTCATTGATGGCGGCGGCCAGCGCTTCGACATCCCCGTAGGGGACGTGGACGACTCCGGGCACTCCGGGGGCGAAGGGGGCGCGGTAGGCTTCCTTCGCCGTCAGCGCCAGGGCTCCCATCGTGCGGCCGTGGAAGGCGCCGTCGATCGCGATGATGAAGGGGCGTCCCCCGCCGGCGGCGCGGCGGGCCATCTTGAAGGCCGCCTCGTTGGCTTCGGTGCCCGAGTTCGAGAAGAACACGGCGGACCCGGCCGGCAGGTCGAGGACCTCATGGAGTTTCTCGGCCAGGCCGATCTGGGCCGGGGAGGTGAAGAAGTTCGAGATGTGGCCGAGCGTGTTCGCCTGCTCGGTGATCGCGTTGACCCAGGCGGGGTGGCAGTGGCCGAGTGCGTTGACGGCGATGCCGGCGAGCAGGTCGAGGTACTTCTGGCCCGAGGCGTCCCAGACATACGAGCCTTCGCCGCGGACGAGGTCGAGCTGCGGGGAGCCGAAGACCGGGGACAGGACGCGGGAGAAGTCGTCCCGCCAGGTCTGGGCTGGTGTCTCACTCATCGTTCTCGTCCTCCTTGAGTGTTTCGTGGCCTTCGCCTTTGTGTCCGTCGCCCAAGGGTGCGGGTTCGACGATGGTGTCTTCGACCATGGTGCCGATGCCCTCGGAGGTGAAGACCTCGAGCAGCAGCGAGTGCGCCATCCGGCCGTCGATGATGTGGGCCTGCTGCACCCCGTGCTCGATGGCCTCGAGGGCGGCGGTCATCTTCGGGATCATGCCCGCGTCGAGGCTGGGCAGCAGTTCGCGCAGCTTGGCCGGTCCGATGCGCGAAATCAGTGAAGAGGTGTCGGGCCAGTTCGCGTAGAGGCCGGGCACATCGGTGAGCATGATGAGTTTGTCGGCTTTGAGTGCCTTGGCCACTGCGGAGGCGGCGAGGTCGGCGTTGATGTTGAGCGGTTTTCCGGCCTCCCCGTTGATCTCCGAGGCGATCGAGCAGATGACGGGCACCCGTCCGGCGTCGAGGAGTTCGGTGAGCACGGTGGTGTTGACCTCGGCGATCTCGCCCACCCGGCCGAGGTCGATGACTTCTCCGTCGGCCTCGGCGTGGGTCTTGTTCGCCAGCAGGAGGTCTGCGTCCTCACCGGACAGTCCGATGGCGGCGTTGCCGTTCTGGTTGATGCGGGAGACGATGTCGCGGTTGACCTGGCCGGACAGGACCATGCGGATGACCTCGGCGGCTTCCGGGGTGGTCACCCGCTGCCCGGCTTTGAACTCGGACTCGATGCCCAAGCGGGCCAGCATGGCCGAGATCTGGGGGCCGCCGCCGTGGACGACGACGGGGCGGATGCCGGCGAAGCGGAGGAAGGCGATGTCATCGGCGAAGGACTGCTGCAGCTCCGGGGAGATCATCGCGTTGCCGCCGTATTTGATGACGATCGTGGCACCGGTGAAGGTCTTGATCCACGGCAGCGCTTCGGTCAGGGCTTCGGCCTTGACCTGGGCGGCGGCGAGCCGGGCGGCCGTGGATTTCGTGGACATGTCGTGGGGGTTGTTGCTCATGTGGAGTAGGCGCTGTTCTCTTCGACGTAATCGTGGGTGAGGTCCGAGGTCCAGACCGTGGCGGTGTGGTCTCCGGCGTGGAGGTCGATGACGACGTCGACGTTGCGGTCGAATTCGACCTTCTCCGGGTCTTCATAGGGTCCGGAGGCTTGACAGACCTGCGTGCCGTTGATCGTCACGTCGATGAGCGTGGGATCGAAGGTCGCCGAGGTGGTTCCCACCTGAGCGACGACGCGCCCCCAGTTCGGATCCTGACCGAAGATCGCGGCCTTGAACAGGGCCGAACGTGACACCGAGCGGGAGACCTCGACGGCATCGTCTTCGCTGGCCGCGCCCTGCGTGGTGATCGCAATATCGTGGTGCGCGCCTTCGGCGTCGACGTGGAGTTGGTGCATGAGGTCGAGGCAGACTTCGCCGAGGAGGCTCGTGAACTCCTCCGTGTCGACTTCGGCGTCGTGGGCTCCGGAGGACATGAGGATGACGGTGTCGTTCGTCGACATGCATCCGTCGGTGTCGAGGCGGTCGAAGCTGCGGTTCGTCGAGGCCCGCAGTGCCTGGTCGAGCACGGTCTGGTCGACCTTCGCATCGGTGGTGATGACGACGAGCATGGTGGCCAGTCCCGGGGCGAGCATGCCCGCGCCCTTGGCCATGCCGCCGATCGTGTACCCGGTGGAGCCTTCGCGGGTCGCGGTCTTGGCGACGGTGTCGGTGGTCATGATCGCCTCAGCGGCGTGGGCTCCGGCGTCGACGGTGTCCTCGGCGGCGGCCACGAGTGCCGGGAGGTTCTCGACGATGGCATCGCGGAAGTCCTGACCGCCGACCCCGATGAGCCCGGTCGAGCAGACGAGGATGTCCTCGGCCGCTGTTGCGGTGCCGGCCTCGGTGAGGAGTTCGGCGGTGGTCTGGGCGGTCAGCGTCGTCGTCTCGTACCCGAAGTCACCGGTGTAGCAGTTGGCTCCCCCGGAGTTGAGGACGACGGCGCGGGCCTGACCGTTGGCGGAGACCTTCTGGGACCACAATACGGGGTTGGCCTTGCAGCGGTTCGAGGTATAGACGGCGGCGACGGCGGTGTCGGGGCCGGTGTTTATCACGAGTGAGAGGTCTTTTGTTCCGCTGGGCTTGAGCCCGGCGGTCAGGCCTGCGGCCGTAAAGCCGAGTGGTGCGGTCACGCTCATGGGGCGACTCCTTCGAGGGGAAGTGCGGTGGTCTCGTCGAGACCGAGGGCCAGGTGGATGGACTGCAGGGCTTGGCCGGCGGTGCCACGGACGAGGTTGTCCAAAGCCACGACGACGAGGATCTTGCCCGCCCGTTCATCGACGGTGAACTGAATCTGCGCGAGATTCGAGCCTGTGGTCGATGAGGTGCGCGGCCATTGGCCCTCGGGCAGAACACGCACGAAGGGTTCATCGCCGTAGGCCTGTTCGAAGGCCCCAGCCAGCTGGTGCTTTAGTGCCAGTGCGTCGAGGAGACCCTCGGCGGTTCTCGGTGCGGACTCCCCCGGACCGGCGGTGATGGTGGCCAGGATCCCGCGGGCCATGGGCACGAGTGTCGGGGTGAAGGAGATCCGGGTCGGGCCCTCGGCGGCGTCGGCGCCGATGACGCCGTTGAGGTTCTGTTCGATCTCCGGCACGTGCCTGTGCGTCCCGCCCGTGCCGTAGGGCGAGGCGTCGCCGAGGACTTCGGCGGCGGTGAGGTGCGGTTTGAGCGCCTTTCCGGCTCCGGACACGCCATTGGCCAGGACTGCGTTGAGGCCGGCCGGTGCGGCGAGTCCGGCCTGGATGAGTGGCGCGAGGCCGAGGGTCACGGCGGTGACATTGCAGCCGGGCACGGCGATGCGCTTCGTGTCCGTCAGTGCGTCGCGCTGCTTCGTGCCGTCGGCGGTGAGCAGTTCGGGCAGCCCGTAGGTCCAGGTGCCCTGATGTTCGGAGCCATAGAACTTCTCCCAAGCGGCTGCGCTGATGAGCCGGTGGTCGGCGGCGAGGTCGACGATGAGGGTGTCCGGGCTCGTGGATTCGAGCTCGGCGGCGATCTGTCCGGACTGTCCGTGCGGGAGCGCGAGAACGACGACATCGTGGCCGGCGAGCACCTCGGCGGTGGACTCTTGGACCACGAAGTCGGAATATCGGGCAAGATGGGGTTGATGTCGGCCGAGCTTCTCGCCAGCGGTGGAATGTCCGCACACCGTCGTGACGTTCAAGTGGGGGTGAGTGCTCAGCAGCCGGAGGACCTCTCCCCCGGCGTATCCGGTGGCACCGGAGACGGCAACCGTAAGATCGTTCATATGTATAACCATACCAGGCAATTAATTTATATGCAGGAGGCGTGATGACCCAGGCAGTGCGTGCGATGCAGGCTGGTGGACCCGAGGTGCTCGAGTTCGGTGAGGTTCCGACCCCGAAGCCGGGTGCCGGTGAGGTGCTCGTCGATGTCGAGGCGGCGGGCGTGAACTTCATCGATACGTATCGTCGTTCGGGCGTGTATCCGATGGAGTACCCGCACATCGCTGGGTCCGAGGGCACGGGCCGCATCGCCGAGGTAGGCGAGGGCGTCGAGTCGTGGCAGGTCGGTGACCGTGTCGCCTGGCATGAGGCTCCGGGGTCGTATGCGACGCAGGTCGTCGTCAATACGGATAACTTGCTGCGCGTTCCCGAGGGTGTGAGCGCCGAGGTGGCTGCGGCGATGCCGCTGCAGGGGCTAACCGCGCAGTACCTGGCAACGAGTTCACATGAGATCAAGCCGGGCCAGACGGCGCTCGTGCATGCCGGTGCCGGTGGTGTCGGGCTGCTGCTGACGCAGATCATCAAGCATTTGGGTGGCAATGCCATCTCGACGGTGAGCACCGAAGAGAAGGCTGAGCTGTCCCGCAAGGCCGGCGCCGATGAGGTGTTCCTCTACGGTGAAGGTGTCGACATCACGGCGAAGGTCAAGGAGCTCACCGACGGCGAAGGTGTCGATGTGGCGTATGACGGGGTCGGCAAGGACACGTTCGATGCGTCGCTGGCCTCGATCAAACCGCTGGGCTCGATGGTGCTCTTCGGCGGAGCGTCGGGTCAGGTGCCGCCGTTCGACATTCAGCGTTTGAACTCCTCGGGCGGAATCTTCCTCTCCCGTCCGTCGCTGGCATGGTTCGTGCGTTCGTCGGAAGAACTTGCCAAGCGTTCGGCCATGCTCTTCAACGGCATCGAACACGGCTGGCTCAACTTCCGTGTGGGTGCAAAGTTCGCTCTGGCCGATGCGGCGGATGCGCATCGGGCGCTTGAGGGGCGTGAGACGACCGGGAAGGTTGTGCTGTTGACGGCCTAACCCCAAAGTTGGTCATCCAAATTACGGCACGCTTGCGCTGAACGGAATCTGTTCGGCGTCGAGCGTTGCCGCGCAATTCTGAGCCCCCAAACAGCCTCTAATGATAAACCGATTATCACTATTTAGAATCACAGGACAGTATAATGAATCCCAAAAAACGAGGACAGGGAATTCTCTATGAAATCACAAAATGCCCTTCATGTAGCAGAGCCGTCAAGGTCAGTCTTGTCAATGGGGAAGTATACAGTCATCAAGCGTCGGAGTGGTCCGTTGAAGTCTGCAAACAGTCAGGATATAGAATTAAAGAATATGCGCTAGGAATAGAAATCGGAAAACCACAATCAGATGAATCCGGATTCACTTCCCCCGAATCCGCAAAGCCTACATATGACAAGACTTCGAACTCAATAAAACCAATTTACATTGGTAAACATCGCCAATAGAGCTCAACCCTCTCCTGCGCAAATCTTGGAGAATTCCCACCGAGCATCGGCGTAAATAAACTTTGCCTGCGTTCCGGCATCATTCGCAATACCCGGGAGTACGAGGTCCTCTACATTGATATTGATCTAGTCGCGATAGCTTCACTATTACCTGCGCGGAGAAAGCTGTTGGAGCGCAGGGTCATAAGCATAGTCGACAATCTCACCAGAGATGATCATTGCAACCGCTCGATTGACGACGTCGCGAGGCACAATGAACCATTCAGACGGGTCGTAGTCCCTGCCTTTGCGGTCTATTTGAGTCAGGTCTAGGCGCGCCGCAGAGAAGACGCGATGCAGCAGGTGCTCGAGTGCTGATGGCTTCACGTTGTAGAGGCGGTAGTCCGCGACCACGCGTACCGGTGCCATCAGGTATGTCGGCGACGACTCCGCGTTCCTGATGCGCTGCTCGACGCTCGTGGTCGAGAAACCGATCTTGTGTAGATCCCTGAGCCCAGAGATCGCAGAGTCCTCGCTCAGCGACTGCAGGACGTAGATGTGCCCACTCTCCACATCGGCGTCGAAAATCTCGCTTGTGTCGACCCCGGTCCGTGCGAGGACCTGGCCCTGCTGCTCATACATGCGCGTCATTAAGCTCTGCTTATACATCCTGGATTCAGTGCCGTTCTCGAACACGACTCGCAGGCGCTGCTTCTGCTTCGGCTTGCCCCCAACGACGAGGTCCACGTCCTCACCGACCTCGGCGACGAAGCACATCACACCGCCTAGGACGAAAAATACGCCTTCCCGAATGAGGTCGAGGCCGGTGAATGCGACCAGCTGGAAGGTTCCATCCGCGAGCTCGGCGTGCTTGGCCTTGAACAAATGCTCGAACTGTTCGAAGTCCTCGGCCTTGACACGCTTGGCGACCGAGTCCGGCGACTCGGGCTTGCGATGCACCGGGAGGTCCGAGACATCGAGAACGCCGCCGTCGTCGCCGAGGAGGTCGTCTAGGCCCCCTCCTTCGAGCAGGTCGTCCAGCGACTCCGGCGGCTCCGTCGCATCCAGCAGCCCGAACTCGTCGAGATGCTTGAGCGCTTCGACCTTCTGGTCGTTTGCGAGAATGCCGTCAAGGCGTGCACCGAGCTTCCGCTCGGCAATCTCCCGGGTCTCCGAGCTCGGCACGCGCCCATGGGTCCGCCGAAACTCGACGACTTCGAGAAACGCCCGCTCGAGCCGGTCCGAGGATGTAACTTTCTTCGGCTTGTCCGGCGCATCGAGCAGGCCGTCGACGTCCCCGTCGAGGATGTCGTCCAGGCTCAGAGGCGTTGGCGAACCGTTCTCCATGAAGTCACTCACCGTCTTCCACCATCGCCATCGCTCGCTTCTCGGCCTCGCGCTGCTGCTTGAGGCGCTGCAGGAACAGCAGGGCATCCGCGTAGCGCTTCTCAGTCGGTTCCTCTGAGCGCGGGTTCGGCCGACGTCCGCCATTGACCTTGACCCAGTTCTGGATCTTCGGGAAGAGCGATACTGCCTCTTCCTCACTGAACTCGATGCGCGTCGCCGCGATCGAGTCCCGGATGATTCGCAGCACGGAGGGTGTGACCGACTTGGACATGACTTCGAACGCCCGCTGGAACGGGTTCACCGAGTCGATGAGGTTGATGTGGAGCTCGTCGATGTTGACAAACTTCTCGGCCATCTTGATGAACCTCTTGTCGCCGACCTCACGGACTTCCCCGTTCTTGATCACCGAGTCCACGACCACCTGCTGGCGGACCTCCTCGACCTGTTCCTCGGTGAGTTCCGGATACTTCTCCCGGATGATCTTCGGAATCAGCACCTGGTTCGTCGTCTCGGGGTCCACCGAACCAGCCGCCGCCCGCGCGAACGTGTCGTCCTGCAGAATGGTCGCCTTCAGGTCGTTCAGGTCGGTCTCCACGATCTGCTTCACGCGCTCGCTCGAGGGCTCCTTGAATCCCTTGATCTTCAGCTCGCCCGACACGGCCGAGCCGTCCCCGTCGAACTTCTTCGTCTTGAACGTGAAGTTCTGGGCGAGGACCTGCTCCATGAGCAGCGAGGCGGTAATGGCCTTGAGCATGTTGTTCACCGAGACCTTCACCTCGCCCTGGGTGGCGTCAGGCTCGGCGATGAGATTCGTGAACTGGGCGTGGGACTTTCCAGGGCTGTCACGGGTGACGCGGCCAATGATCTGGATGACCTCGGTGAGTGAGGCACGGTAGCCGACGGTGAGGGCGTGCTCGGCAAACGGCCAGTCGAAGCCCTCCTTAGCCATGCCGAGGGCGATGATGATGTCAATCGCGTCGCGGCCCTTCGAAGCTGTGTGCGCGAGGTAGTGCAGAGTATCGGCGCGCTTCTTCTGGTCAGTATCGTCCACAAGGTCGGCTACCCGAACGATGGCTCCAGTATCGCTTCGACGAACGCTGATGACGCCAGTCTCCGTGTCTGTAGATTCGACGCTGCCGATCGCGTCGATGATGCGTCCAACCTCCTCGAGCTTGTCCTTCGTCGACTCGCCCGAGTTCACGCTCGGGATGTGCACGATAGTCTTCTTGTCGGGGTCGAGGACCTCGCCGAACGCATCCGTGTATCGGCCCTGGTAGAAGTGGTGACCAATGCCGAGCGAACGAAGGTGCTCATAGCCGTTGAGCTGGTCGTAGTAGTTGAACGTGACCGGCGTGAACTTCGCCTCGTCCTCGGCCGAAAGCACAGGAACCGAGTCTCCACGGAAATACGAACCCGTCATCGCGACGATGTGCACGTCTGAGCCGTTCGTCACGTCGCGCAGGAGGGCCCCGAGGCGGCTGGATCCCGTGTCCGCGGACACGTGGTGGAACTCGTCGATCGCGAGGACTGCGCCGTCGAAGGCGTCGGGGGCAAGTTTCTCGAATGCGAACCGCAGCGTGGCGTGGGTGCACACGAGGGTCGCGTCAGGCCCTTCGAGGAACTTGATAAACGCGTCGACTTTGCCGGCCGAGGAGCCGGCGTCGCATAGGTTGTGCTCCGGCTTGACCTCCCAGTCAGCGAAGAAGCCGAAGTTAGTGAGGTTCGTCGAGGCGAACGATGCTCCGATCGAGCGCTCCGGCACAGCGACGATGACCTTCTTGCGGCCCTGGTTGTAGAGCTTGTCCAAGCCCACGAACATGAGCGCACGCGACTTACCGGAGGCGGGCGGAGCCTTGACCAGCAGATGCTGGGCGTCGCGCTTGGCGAACACCCGCTGCTGCATCTCGCGCATGCCCAGGGCATCTGTGTTCACGGACGCCTTCGTCTGGGCATAGGTGACGTCCACGATGTTGACGGGTTTCTTATGCGCGTTCATTTGGTTGCCTTTCGAGACTTCTTCGCCGGAGCCTTCGCAACTTCCTCGGCAGTCATACGTTCGTACATCGCAAACAGGTCCGCGAGACGCTGCTCGTCTGATTCATAAGATTTCTTGGAGTAAATCGAGTCGACCAGCGCATCGACCTCAACGTGAGCCTCCCGCAGGTCGTCGGGCATCTTGTCCGGATCGTAAAGCTCAGCGAGGGTTTTCTCGCAGTGGTACTCCCGCACATCGAGTACGCGGAGCGCGACTTCCGTGAGATTCTCCTTTGCCGCGTCCGACAGTGGCGGCACTGGGAAGTTGTTGTAGACAATCGTGTTTGAGTACCGGTAGTCGGTCTTGAGCTGTCCGCCGACGGCAGCAGTCCAGACCATGTGAATTTTCGAAGTGAGAAGACTGAACAGCCAAGGTTCAGCGTCGTACACCGCAAACGCAGCGTTCGAGATCACCGTATCCGGACCTAGGTAGCCAATCGGGATGTACTCTCGACGCGCCGACGAAACACTTGGGACGATGATCGACTCGGTCGGCTTAAAACGGACTTCACCGAAACGATGTGGGACCGCGGAGAGTTTCTTCGTCGAAGCCCTGCCGCTTTCCGAACGCGATGTACGAACCCGCTCGATCCTATTGGCGATCTCAGGAATCGCAGCCGCTTGCGCCGCGTCCTGATCCTCGATCCATAACGCGAAGCGATCGACACCCGAAATGTACTCACTCGCCCCCAAGAACCTCTTGATAAACCGCTCCGCATCGGGTCTCGATTCAAGAAGTCGACTTCGTTCCTCGGGGCTCAGCAGGAGTGCCCCCTTGTCGTTCGGCATGCTTCCGAATGACATAGCCGGCAGCCCCGATGATTGCTTCGTACGTTTCATCACGGAGATGTTATCCCCATCGGCTAGGTAGCCATTAATGTTGGTCGCCGCGATCCGCAAATCACCTGCATAAATGTACTTGGGTGCGGACGACGTCCTCCTCAATCCGACCACGGCCACGGTCACTCCTGCATTGCGCTTCGCGTTGTTCTCCCACCTAAACGAGGTATAGGCGAACCCGATCTCAATGCCTTTCTCGAAGATCATCGGGAACATGATCCCGGCGTGTTCTCCTTGGGCGACCGAGTTCGTCGTAACGAACGCAAGCGCAGCCTGTGTGTCCACGATGTATTCGGCTCCCTTTACGAACCAAAGCGCTATATAGTCAAGGTTCTTTGAGTACGGCCGCCCCTTGAAAACGTAGCCGTAGTCAGCCTTCTGCTCCATGGACTGAGTCTTCGACCCTGCGTATGGCGGGTTCCCAATTAAGTAGATCTCGCTGCAGTCGTTCGGGCAGACTTCGTTCCAGTCGACTCGAGTAGCGTTGCCCTGCTTGACTTGTCCCGCTTCCCTAAGCGGAATCAGGGGGATCGAGACTCCGAACTTGTCTTTGAACTCGACGTTCATCTGGTGCTTCGCGATCCACAGGGACAGGATCGCAACCTCAA
Source organism: Brevibacterium sp. FAM 24630 (assembly GCF_049804075.1). Classification (NCBI taxonomy): domain Bacteria; kingdom Bacillati; phylum Actinomycetota; class Actinomycetes; order Micrococcales; family Brevibacteriaceae; genus Brevibacterium; species Brevibacterium sp. FAM 24630. The sequence goes on along the minus strand of NZ_JBNBZD010000029.1, from coordinate 16,817 downwards.
CGGCGAAGTCATCGATCTCAATGCCGTAGAAGTTCTCGATGTTGATCTTCGACTCCGCGAACAGGACACGGTGCTTGTCATCCAGCTCGGCTAGTCGTTCGAGGATGGCGTGCTCGAGCTTACGCAATTCCTTGTACGCAATGACGAGGAAGTTCCCGGAGCCACAGGCAGGATCGAAAACCTTGATCGCGCTGATGCGTTCGAGGAGTACTTCGAGCTTCTTGACCGAATCGCGCGCTACGTTGAACTGATCCTTCAGAGCGTCGAGAAACAGCGGCTCGATCGTCTTGAGGATGTTGGGGACAGAAGTATAGTGCTGACCGAGGTCACTGCGGGTACCGGGGGTGACGATGGCCTGGAACATCGACCCGAAGATGTCGGGGTTAATCTCGCGCCAGATGAGCTTGCCGGCATTGATAAGTTCGTGCCGGGCCTTCTTCGTAAACCTCGGGACCATGTGGTCCGGCGACATAGTAAAGAGTCGGCCGTTGACGTAGGGAAACGCTGCGAGGTGACTAGGCTTGTCCGCCGCTTGGGCCGTGTCGAGTGCTCTGAATAGGTCGGTGAGGAACTCTGCCGTGTCCGATCCGTCGTCGAGAGTGTGGGACCCGACCGCGTTCGTGAACTGATTCTCAGAGAAGATACCTGTATCCTCGGCGAAGTAGCAGAACAGCAGGCGCGTGAAGAACAGGTTCAGGGCGTGGCGTCCATGCGGCTGTTCGAGGAGGTCGGGGTTCGCGTTTAGGAGCTCGTCGAAGAGCTGACCCATGCGCTCAGCAGCCTTCACATCAGCGTGTGCCTCGGCGACGTACTGCGCCTTCTCCATCCCGGCCCATGGAAGGAAGAAGGTGAAGTGCTGGTCAATCTCTCGAATAGGGAAGCCGACCGTCTCACCGGTTTGAGTGTCCGCTGCAACAAGTTCAGCAAAGTTTGTGACGATGACAAAGCGCGTGCTGAAGCGGACGACCTCCGGCGACGTCTTAAGGTCCTCAAGGACTTCGAGCGGGTCCCCCGTCGTCTCCTTGAAGTAGACGACCTTCTTCTGAGCGACCTCGCTCACTGGATCGGCGGCGACGTTTAGGTCGCCATTACGCAGGCGAGTGACGCTGCTCTGAGGCTTCCCATAAGCGAGCAGCAAGTCGAAGATGAATACACGGTCATACGACTCACGACCCGCCAAGGGAGAAACTCGTTCCTCGATTGCCTTAAGGCTCAGTCTCGCCATCCTGTTCACCCATCCTGCTCAAAGACTCGATACCGTCACGAACGACGGCCAATTCACTGGGAGCGCAATCATCAGTGACTCGACACGCTACTTTACAACCATCCTAACGTTGGGAAATGGCATTAAGACCAGGTGTCTCAACGCTTGCTCCATGCCACGCGGAACTTCCTGGTCGACCGTCGAGGTGCTTTGTGGTGATGGGATACCGACTGCTCCAGCGACCGTTCTAAAACCGGGACAAAACTAACAAGTTCGGCGACAACAGCGCGGGGCACAAAACAAGTCGGACGCGATTGTCGATACTATCGACAGCATGAGCAACAGCGCTGAAACTACTACGAGTCGCGAAGAAGAGATTGCGTTCCTCGCCATGGAACAGGTACTTGGAATCAACATCCAGCTCGCTGATGCCGGAGGTGGGAACAGCATGCCTGACGGGGCTTGGTCGACTGCTGACGGACGCGGGATTGTCGAGGTAACATCACCTCCTGCAGCAGACCAGCTAGCAAAATGGGCGAGTTCGAAGCGAGCAAACGAACCACTTTCGGAAAGCGGAGTGAACTCTGCAAGAATCAACGAGCTAGCAGCTCACTTGATGGAAGAGTTAGAGCAGGACTGGGCGACTGAAAATATCAAAAAGCTTCAGGCGCAATCAGCGGAACAACGACACTTATATCTTTTCGCCAGGACCGAAATCCAAGGTAGCTACTTCTATCGCCTATCTGACGAGTACAACAATGGTCCAGTCGAACAAATTGCAAACTTGGAGTTGCCCTGCGGCATCACAAATGTCTGGTTTCAGGGACGTGCACAGCGAGTCCGCAGTGATCCAACTGAGAAATTGGAGCTCCGGATAGCTCGGTATCAATCTGGAACTGGATGGCATCGCCACGTGGTGGTGATCGACGAGCTAGCCTTGCCGTCTCCAAATTCGGCACTGGCTGACGACCCAATCCCTCCGGGGCGGCGAAAACCTAAACGCAGAACTGAATCGAGCAACCCTGCAGGGGTGACTGGCGAGTCTGTCTGTCTGGCCGCGTCCGCGTACTCACAGGGCTGATACACCGAATGGGAATTTCGGATGCAGAACAGACTGCCGTGGTTTCCGACTGAAGGTTTCACGCTCACAGCAGGGACTTTCCACCTCTGACTTGCTCGTGGTCATAATTGGATCATGAACGACTATCCGCGCGCCTCGAGTCCTTCGCGCTCCCCGATGCCGCATGTCTTTGTCACGCGCGGAGACCTGACTCATGTGGCGTGCGATGCCTGGATGGTTCCCACGGACCGCAGCCTGTCGGTGCGTTCGTCTTGGACGAAAGACAATCCAGCATTGTGCGAAGCAATCAAGAACTTCTGTGATGGGGCTTTTCGTGCAGGAGAGACGCACGCGTCCGCGGTTGAAGCATGGGACGAATCCGGACCGATTCCGGTGTTCACCGCAGTCCCCTTCTTCGGCTTCAACGATGCTTCGGAGTTCGCAGACATCATCGACAGCTTCGCTGAAACGGCGGCCCGGGCTGTCTCAGAATCAGGCAGGGCTGGGTCGCGGCCGTTTCCGCTCCTGGCAATGCCGGTCATCGGATCAGGCGGAGGTGGAGGTTCCGAGGTACTTGGTGACCTCATCCGGGTCGTCCTCGAATCAGCCGAACAGGCGGCGGCGAGCCACCTCGTCGATATTGTCATCGTCGTGCGAAGCGCCTCACAGATGGGGCTGGCACAGCGCATCCGACGTGAGAATCAGCAGCGTCGGTGGTGCGAGCTGTCGTCCGAAGTCAAACAAACCGCTGAAGGACTCGCAGCAGACTGCCTATCAGGCAATGTCGTGCCATTTCTAGGAGCCGGCATCAGCATCTCCGCAGGTGCACCATCATGGCCCGCGCTAGTCTCTCAGCTGACTGACAAGGTCGCCGACCGACTCACCGAGTCCGAACAGGCGTCGCTGGCGGCGAAAGGCGCACTGGACCAGGCAGAGATCCTCAAGAACCTCTACCCCAGTCCAGAAGAATTCAACACAGCGGTCGCCGAGCTGGTCAACAAGACGTTGTACGGACTGGCACCCACGCTCATCGCCAATCTGCCGCTCGACCAAGCCATCACGCTGAACTACGACGAACTGTTCGAAATCGCCAGCTACGACGCCGAATACGAGTGTGCCGTCATTCCAGGAGACGAGAACTCCGCCGCCAGCCGCTGGCTGCTGAAGATGCACGGAAAGGTATCCGACGCATCCACCATCGTCCTCACCCGCAGCGACTACCTCGGCTTCGATGCCAACCGGAACGTTCTTGCAGCCCTTGTCAAAGCCAGTCTGGTGACGAAGCGACTAGTCTTCATCGGATTCGGCCTCGGCGACGATCACTTCCACCAAATCCTCCACGATGTCCGCGAGGTCTCCCCCGAATCGATCGCCCGCAGAGCCATCGCGTTGACCCTCGCGGACGATTCCCTTGAGCAGAAGGCGTGGAAGGACAAGATCACGCTGCAACCGATGACACCGCACGGAACCGATCCCGTGACTGCCGGCCGCACCCTCGAGATCTTCCTCGACTACCTCCTCATGCTCTCCACCGACAGCCGAGAGTACTTACTCGATCCAGCATTCGAGTCACAGCTGACAGGCCCCGAAAGGAAGCTCAAGGAACTCATCACCAGCATCCACTCGTTGAGCCGCGAATCGGACGACCCTTCGATCGCGGCTGCAACCTCAGCCATCGACAGATTCGGCACCTTCAGCTGAGCTCAATCTGGCACGGACCGATCACGCTCGCCGGAACAGTCGCGCCGGCTTTCCGACCGTGCCTTCTTCCATGCGTTCTGTTTCCACCAGCAATCGCAACATTGCACGGCGAAAGGTGTCTTTATGCGCCGTCGCCGGATCGATCGCCAGATGTGTTCGGTGCAGGTCGAGAACGGTGAAGCACTCCCCCAGCAACCAGGCCGGGTCGGGATGATCCGCATACGCTCGACGTAACGCGGCGACCGCTTCGGCAACGATGAAGTCGTGGTCGAAGTCCAGTCCGACCGCCTCATCGACTGGGATGACGTCGATCCCCGTCAGTCGTTCCTGTGGAAGGGCGACCATGTGCGCCACCGTGAGTACGCGGCCCCGATTGTCTCGGTCGATTGCGTCGAAAGTCCGCAATTGTCGAGGAATCACTCCCCGCAAGCCCACTCGCTGACGTAGCGACCGCTCGACCGCCTCGGCGAGGAGCTCCCCTTCATGGAGAAACGTGCCCGGTAGACGCCTCGACCCCTCGCGGTCAACGACAGCCACACACAGCTTTTCATCTCTCACCGTGAGCAGGGCGGTGTCGACTGCCACCGACGGCCGCGGATAGTCGATCAGTCGCTTGCCATTGTCATCGGTCCAGACGGTCATGTTTACATTAAAGCAGAACTGCGCTAACCTGTCATTCGTTAGCGCAGTTTCGCGCTAACTATCGAGATTCGCTTCTCCCGAGCGGATCACAGACGAAAGGCACCGCGATGATGAAGCCAGGACACTTGGACCGAGCGGCCGGAGTGATGGTCGGTCTTGCGTGCGGCGACGCGCTCGGGGCTGCCTACGAATTCGGAGGACCATACGCCGCCGATATGCCCGTGGAGATGAAGGGCGGTGGAGCCTTCGGCTGGGAGACCGGTGAATGGACCGATGACACCGCAATGGCGATCCCCCTGGTTGAGGTCGTCGAATCCGGCGAACGCCCCCGCGGATACAACCTGCGCCCGGCTGTTCAGCACTGGATCGAATGGATGCACGATGCCAAGGATGTCGGCAATCAGACCTCTGCGGTCCTCGGCGAGGTCGAGTTGGCCGCCAGGGGCGACTACTACCGGCTGGACATCGCCGCGGAGACCGCTGCACGCGAGTTCCAGGAGCGTTTCCCTGATGCCGCCGGCAATGGATCTCTCATGCGCACGGCCCCGTATGGTCTCGTCGGGCAGGACCTCGAATATGTGACGATGACGGCTGCAGGGCAGAGTGAGCTCACCCACCCTCACCACGACGCTAAGGCTGCTTGTGCGATCTGGTCCGCAGCGATCTCCCACGCGGTCGACACCGGCGAGCTCGACATCCGAAAAGGTCTCGAAGCCAGTGCTGGCGCAGTGCTTCATGAAGACACTCATAGCCTCTGGCTGAGCCGGATCGAGGAGGCCGAGACACACCCTCCCGAGTACTTCACGAAGAACGGGTGGGTCGTTCAGGCGCTGCAAGGCGCATGGTCATCGATCGTCCACAGCGGCAACCGTGCCGAAAACGACCCACAGCATGTGAGGCGAGCTCTCGAGATGGCTGTCCGTGGGGGCGGAGACACAGATACGGTCGCGGCGATCGCTGGGGGCCTCATCGGTGCCGCGTACGGAGTCAGTGCGATTCCTCTGGAATGGAAGCGCCGAATCCACGGCTGGCCTGGCTGGCGGGCCGACGAGCTCATCGAGCATGCCGTCAACGCCACACGCGTGTGGAACGAGCAGGACAAGGACTTCGACAACGCGTGGCCGTCAACCGACTACTGCGACTACTCGGACTGGCGAGCGATCGATACCTGCATCGCTCATCCACATGATCGAGGCGTCTACCTCGGCGGCATCGGTGCTCTTGACCGGCTCCCTGAGAACGTGGACGCCGTCGTATCCCTGTGCCGGATCGGTCGCCGGCAGGTGCCCGACTCGGTCCGCCGAGAGGATCGCGTCAGCGTTTGGCTCGTCGACTCCGCAGCGGCGGAGGACAACCAGTACGTTGACTTCACCCTCACCGAGGCGGCCGATATGGTCGCGCAAATGCGGAAGGAAGGTAAGACCGTCCTCCTCCATTGCGTGCAGGCGCACAGCCGGACGCCGGCCGTTGGTGCGCTCTATGCGGCGCGCCACCTCGGTGTGCCCATCGATGATGCGCTGCGCAACGTCAACGCCGTTCTCCCGATGGCGAACCCGAACCCCGCGTTCATCGCGGCCATCCGCCGAATTGCGACGACTGGAGCAGAAGAATGAGCGAGGAGTACATCGACGACAACGATGAGGTCGATGACGAGGACTTCATCATCACCAACCTCGGGTCTGTGCACGATCTTGACCGCGCCTTCCGTCCGGATGATCAGTATCTGGCTCGTGGACCGTTCAGGGTCCACTCCCCCGAGTCGGCCAGCTGGAAATGGGGATACCGCCTCGAGCAGGTCGGGCACCACCTTCTGTTCCAGGATGGTTCCGAGCTGGGTCGCATGGTCATGAGCGACGGGATGAGCATGCGTGCCAGTGATGACGGGGCGATCATCTGGTTCTTCGGCTTCGAAGAAGACGGGTTGACCGTCCTCACGCTGTCGACAGCCACGATCGAGGACTACAGGGCAGCCGCTCCCAATGACGTTGCCATCAGTACCTTCGAAGATGGCGCCCGGGTGGTCATGGCTGAGCTGGAGACCAAGCGGAGGGCACAGTTCGGCCTGGAGTTCGATTCCGTGCTGACCAGTCGCATTGGAGTGGTGTTCCAAGACTGTGGAACCGAACCGCTGGTTGGACTCTTATTCTTCGACCATTTCGGAGGCATTCATTCCCGCATCGATGGCAAATGGGAAAAGTGCTACTTTCCCGAGCCCGGCCCGGAGAGCGACGACAGGGAAGACCTGCTGCTCGCTCCGATTCTCAAATCAGGCATAGCCGCATTCGATGCTCTGTCGCCAGACGAAGGGGCCGTGGCACTGGATAGACTGAACCCGTTCCTCTACCCGAAGTTCGACATCGATGATCCTGACTACTGGAGCGAGATGTTCGATGATTGGGAGATCGTTGATTAAGCAGCATCGGAACCCTCGATGCGCCATCTTGTAGGAAGTGGGACGCAATGAACTTGAGTGAACGGTTGATCAACCTGCAGTCGTGGTGGGTTGCATCCGAGCTGCTCCGTCGACACCCTGAACTTGAACTCGTCGAGACACACCCTGGAGGTGGTCTATACGACTGCTTGACGATCATCGGCGAGCGGGGCATGAACGAACTCCACATCGACCTCAATCGAGTCGGACGAATGCACGTGCATACACCGATGGCTTCGAGATTCGATCGAACACGATGGGGTATTGAACATCCTGTCGAGTGGTCGACGGAGCGTGACCAGACAGACCGACGGCTGATCCCTCGATTCCTCGAGGACGCGGTCGGATTGGCGGCCCCGACTCAGACGCCCGTCTCGACGCCGAAGTCCCTTGCTTTTCGGGTGATCTACCAACTTCTCCTCTTCGCCCTTAACGAAGAGGCCGAATGGGACGCACGGAACGCACAATTGGATTCGAGCGGAATGATGTCAGACAACGAACTGCCATATTTCGACAACATCGAGTCTGCGCAGGATGCTCTTCACCGGGGTACGACTGTCAGCGGCCAGGCAATTTCACGGTACGACTTCTGGGGAATGTTGCGCGACGGCCGATGCCTGGGTCTCATCCAGACCGATGGAACTCTGCATCTCCCCGGCCACGATCCGGTGCCCTTGATGTCGGTATACAACGCGAACAAACGTGACATTCTGCCGACCGCCATGGAGATCAGGGACCTCCTTACTGCGTAGTCGCCTGCTTAACGGACAGACGGACCTCGGCAATGGCGCCAAGCAGCGGCAGATGAATGAGTACCTGCTCAGGCAGTTTGCCAACCGTATCGTGCAATCCTTGCGCATACACTTCCAGCTGGCCGAGGTAGTTCTCACGGATATGTCCTATCGGGTCCGCACCGGGATAGGTCTTGTGATCGACGAGGATGTGTTCGCCATTCGGCAACACCAACCGGGCATCGATCCACCCCTCCATTACCTGGCCATCATCATTGCGCCACGCGATCGGGGACTCCGTGACCACCTCGGCGTCGGGGTACGTTGATGCGATCCACCCAATCCACCGGCGTCCCAACTCAATGAGAGTCTCGGCAGTCAGCACACGGCCTGCGTCCCACCTGGACAGGATCCGTTCGGCCGCTTCGTAGGCAGCTTCGTGTGACAGGTTGCTCAACGGCAGACCGAGGTAGGCATGTACGGCATCACCGATCCGGTCCCAATCCTTACCTCCCTTTGCGACCAACGGCTCCCCCAGGTCGGCAATGAGTGCCACAACAGCCTTGACGCTGTCGGAAGGTACCCCGCTGGCGGTGAACCGCGCTGGAAGATGGAGAGGCGTCTCGGCCGGTCGCCGCGCAGGGATGTCCGTGGCGGCGTAGAAGGACGGAGCCGACGGTTCGAGCGACTGCTCGCCGTTGTTCTCAGCCTCGAGCGAATAAGCATTGATACGAATTGGCAGCGCATGCGGGTTTTCGCCGCCATCGTCGCCAGTTCGGCGCCGGGCAGCAATCTGCATCGTGCCAGCTTCGTTCACAGCGATGGATTCACCGTCTGTGGCTTTCGGAACGTCCCACTGCAGGAGTTCGTCATCGACCGAAGCACTGAGCACGTTCAGCCTGCCTACCGGATCGCCGAATGCCATGATGCTGTGGCACTCAGCGCGGGTGAGAGCGACGTAGAGCAGACGCGCAGTCTCTCTGTCTTCAGCGGCCTGGGCCCGGCTGACGACGTCGAGCTCGCCGAGTCGCTGCTTCAACGGCACATAGTTCTTCAGCACTCCCGGCAGGTAGCGCAGTGAACGATTCACCAGGGGGCGCCGGGCATCGAAGACCGGAGCCTTTTCCACATTGATCTCCCGGTGCCCATAGTCCTTATCAATCGGGATCCCGACAACCACGACCGGCCACTGCAGTCCTTTGGACTGGTGCATTGTCGTCACCAGCACGGCGTCGTGAGCCGAGGTCTGCTCGTACGCTGTGGCAGCTTCCTTGAGATAGTCGAGTAGTCCTGCGGGCGTCACCGGCAGTCTTGTCTGATGCGCCGCGTCCTCGTACTCCCCCGCGATCTGGCACAGCGCATCCAGTGTCGCCATACGCGACTCTGGAGTGGTCCAGGACTTGATTCTCTGTGGCAGGTCGAGCGCGTCGACGATCGCAAGCAGCAATTCGACCGACGAGTGATGGGCGGCATTGACTGCCAGGTCGGAGAGGGCGGTCAGCGTCGGATCAAGCCACCATTCCTGCGGATGCTTGTGACGCTGCTCCTTGTCGGCGATCCTCGCCGTGTCCTCGAACCACGTGTCGTGTCTGCCATGGTCCGACATCAGGGTGACGAGCTCAGCCAGCGCCACACTGTCATTGGGATCGACGACAGCAGCCAGACCGGCGGCGACGAACTGTCCCTCCCTCGTCGAGAGCAGATCGGTGGTCGACCCGACCGCACGGAGGCCGCGCGCTCGAAGCTCGGCGACGACGGACGCCACCTGCGAGTTCGTTCGCACGAGGACCGCAATATCGCCTTGGCTGACAGGACCGTCCGGCAGTTGAGGCGAGCGCCGGAGCAGGTCGGTGACTCCCTCGGCGATGGTTCGCACCATCCGACTGTCCGACTGCGCGTCCTTTCCTTTGTCCGAGTTCGGAACCCAGAGTTCTCTGGTGCCGATGCTGCGCAGGTACTCACGCTGCGGTGGAATGCTCAGCGTCACTTCGTCGATCGGTTGGTCGGAGAACACCTGACCGAACAGTGTGTTCGACAATTCAAGGGGCGCATCCGTTGACCGCCATGAGGCGCCGAGGTTCTCCGAGGTGGCCGTACCCAGATCAGTCGTTCCGTTGATGAGTGCGGAGAAGACCTCATTCATCAGGTCCGGATCGGCACCGCGGAATCCGTAGATGGCCTGTTTGCGGTCACCGACCCAAATCACCTCATCGACGAGGTCAGCCAGCTCCATGAAGATCGCCAGTTGGATGGGAGACGAGTCCTGGAACTCGTCGACGGCCAGCAGTCGGTACCGGGAAGCGATCGAAGATCGCACCCGTTCGTTTGACTGGAGCAGGTGGAGCGCGCGGACTTCCTGATCGACGAAGTCCATCACGCCGAGGCGGTTCTTCTGTTCCTCGTAGGCACTCAGTGAGGCGATCGCGGTGTCGATGACCAGGTTGATGAGCGCCTCGATGTCATCGTGGAAGGCACTGTTGGTCAACAGCTGATCGGACGCGAGAGGCCCGCTGGAGTTCTCGAGGATCTCGAGCGGAATCTTGCCTGGCTTCTTTCCGCCCGGCGCGGTCGGGTAGTTCGCCTCTGCCACCTTCGCCCATGTCGACCATGGGATGCGTGCGAAGGGGTCGGCTTCCTCGGCGTGGGAATCGAGGTCGCGCAGGAAACGATCGAGCGTGATGAGGCTGCCCTCGACGTTGGCGATGCTGCCCTTCTTCACGGTCACACGAGGTTCGACCGGCTGCGGCGCATCGTCTAGCGCGCTGTTGAGCGCGGTGCGCAGTTCCTCAATGTCGCTGGCCAGACAATCACGCCAGGTCTGTCGTCCGTCGGAACGTTTCTCCGGCAGTGCCGAGAGATACAGTTCTGCTGAGGCTCGGGCGGAAGAGCGCAGTTCAGTTTCGCCGAGGTGGTTCGCCCGCGCGGCCTCCGCGACTGCCTTGACCAGTCGTGACCAAACGATCGGACCGTGACCCCAGGAGCCTTGGTCCACAGAGCCGCCGTTATGTCCTGTGCGCAGGAGGAGGTTCCGGTGAGTTGCTTCGGCTTCGGCAACGACCTCGTCGACAGCCGCGGCGAAGACACTCGCCTGTTCCGTTTCGTCGAGGACACGGAGTTCCGGGGAGAAGCCGGCATCGATGGCGTAGTCGGTGACGAGTCGGCCGGACATCGAGTTGATGGTGCCGATGAGTGCGGTGCTGATCTCTTCGGCAGCAGCAATGTTGCCGTCATCGAGCAGGCGCTTCTGGGTCTTTTCGACGAGGTCGGCGGCGGCACGGACGGTGAAGGTGGTGGCGATGACTTCGCTGGCGCGAAGTGGCGACTCCCCTGGCTTGGCCGGTTGTGAGAGTCGCTGCGAGAGGACCTCGGTCAGACGGTAGGTCTTGCCCGATCCTGCCGAGGCGGTGATGACGTGGACGCTCATGAGTAGTCTCCCGCGATGCCATAGATGAGGTTGAAGTCGCTATAGGACTGTGGCCTGATGACGAAGAGTCGCTGCTCGGCCAGTTCCTCTTCTTTGAGGGCCTTGAGGGTTTTCGTCACGTCTGTGTTTCGCACTCCTGGCGCGGTTTGCAGCTCTGCATGGACGTCGCCGCTTGGCGAGTCGAAGCGCCCGGTGGCGATGTGCGTGAGCGCTGCTTCCACAGACCGTGTGATGATGGGCCAGAGTCCGGCAGGATCTCCGCCAAGGCCGTTCCCCTCGTCGTCGAAGCTGTCGGCTGCTCCCCCAGTGAAGTTCGGGTCGAGAGCGGAGTCCGTCGAGATGAAGCGGCCTTGCTTGAGCATGAAGTACGAGGTCAGCGGTTTCGCTCCAGTCGGAGTTTCGGCTGTGCGCGAGTACACGCTGAGCTGGACGGCCTCACCGTCGTCGATCATCGTCCGGTATCTCTTCTCATAGTTCGCCCATTTGAGGTCAACGATTGCTGGACGCCCGCCGTCGAACGTGCCTTCGAGGTCACGTTGACCGCGCAGAGCAATCACTTTCGGCGTGCCGGCAATGGTCAAGGTCCAGTCATAGGTGAAGTCCGCCTCGGCGACGGTGAGGCGGACTCCCCGTTCCTGCAGGGCGGAGAAGAGGTGCGTGAGTGAGGCGAGCGCGGTTGAACGGATCGTGTTCCTGCGGGTGAGCTGGCCGGGCAGGAGGAGTTCCGAGGCGAATCTCGGAACCAGCCGGTCGAATGTCTTTGCAATCACCGAGGCCATGGGATTGTTGTCGCCGCTCGTTTCTCCGGCATCGACGAGGTGTTGGACGACGGCGTGGACAAGCGTGCCGATCATACGGTTGTCGGTGGGAATGTCGAACGAATACCCGTGTGAGAGTCCGAGTGCTCGGTTGAGTGTCCACTCGAGGGGGTCGCTGAGCAGCTGATCGATCTGCGTGTAGGACAGCGTCTCGGGCAGCAGGTGAGCGAAGTCGCCGTCGAGGGTGCGGGAGACGGTCTGCGGTGGCTCGAAGACTTCTGCTGCTGCGAGGTCGGTCGCGACGGTCGTGTTGTTCAGCCGCCATTGTCCGTCCTCGGTCAGTGTGGCCACCGGTTTGGTGATCGTGGGGTGGGAGAGAACTGCGTCAACGGACTTCGTGCCGAATTGCTCGGGATCGGCGGTCGTCAGACTTTCGGCGAGCTGTGAAAGCACAGGGTGGAGGGAGACTTCTTCCCCACGGACTGTATCGGGGCAGAAGCACAGGAGCGTCTGGGCCGAGCGGAGGCCCGTGAGCTCGCCTGCTTGGCGGAGGCGTTCGCGTTCGGTGGCCGGGGAGATCTGGCAGCCTGCGGCGGCAAGCACCTCGACCTCTGCGGGGTCCCAGGTCTCGGCCTCGGACTGTATAGTGCGGCGCGATGACCACCAGACGATCGTCTCTGCGTCAGCGGGAACCTCAGACGGGTCGTTAACCACGGTCCATGCGGCGGCGTGAGCACTGGCCGACGCATGAGCCGACTGCGGGGCGCACGATTCAGCGATGTCGAACAGTTCTCGGACCCGCAGGGTGTCGACGTCCAGTGCCGTGAGAGCGGCACGGAAAGAAGCGATCTGGTTCGATGCCTCGGCGAGGAATGTAGCGGTCGTGCTGTGTGAGCTTTGGGCAGTCTTCTGCTGGCGGAGAGTGAGCTTGCGCAGGCGGGTGCTCAGCCAGTCGAGGGCTGGCTGCAAGGAGTCGAGCGTGAGGTGGTCTTCGACGATCTCTGGCGGGGAGACTCGCAGGATGCTGTCGAGGGTCTGCGCGGTCTCCCTCGCTGTCGCGCTTGTGTCGGGGTCCTCGTACGCGCGAGCCTTCAGTGTCTCGAGCGCCTTCATCCACGCCGACGCGGGGTCCCCGGAGATTCCGGGTTCTTGAGTCAGTGCGCCGAGCAGCGTGGACGAGACCGATCGCGGCACGAGAGTCAGCGCCGGTGTCTCGGCGCCGTCGGAGCCGAAGGAGAGGTGGAGGAATTCGGCGACTCGTCGAATGTCTGTCGGGGGCAGGACGGCGCTGAGAAAGACCGGCAGAACCTGCGCTGACGGAGTCGTCGGCGACGAATTCGGCACACCCAGTGCCGGAGCCTGCCGGCGTGCCAGCTGCTGGTCGAGGACCGTGGTGGAATCACCGGCGATGATGCAGATCCGCTCACGGTCGGGCACATTCGCGAGGTAGCGAGCGGCCGCCTCGGCGATAGACCATTCTTCCCGGCCACGGACAATAGTGAGCTTCGGAGTCTCGGTACTGGGGCCGGCATCGGCGATGGTGACGCCGGCGTCGTTCAGACCTGCGACGATGTCTTGCCAGACGGGTGGGAGGCCGGCACGTCGGTCGCGGAGCTCGATCGTGTCGATGCCAAGAGGCCAGTTCGTGCCGTGGAATCGGAGCAATTCGAGGACTTCTCTCAGGTCGTCCGCGCGGCCCGGTGCCAGAGTCGCGGTCGGGTCGTGGGGCGGCCCGAGGACGACGCGCTTTTCGACGGTGGCCAAGGCGTCTAGGCGCGGGTGGGCGGTGTATTCCTGGTCGTCGGAGGTCGGGTGCCATCCGGCTTCGATCGCGTCGTCGCGCAGCTGCAGGAGGTGGTGGGCGGTGTTCCATGGATCGTTAGCGAATGACCGTCGATACCAGGAGTGGTCAGCCTGAGCCAGAAGGGAGCGGTACTGCGCGATCCGCACCGGTCGCTCGACCGTAGTGCGTGTCGTCCCGAGCCGAGTCTGGAGGATGCCGAGGAGACCGAGCGGGCCGGTGACGACGGTGGTGCCGGCGTTGTTTGAGTCGTCTGTGTTGCTGCGAGACCGCCATGGTGCTCGGTCGAGGGTCCACCCGAACTCAATGTGCATCCCTGCTCCTCCTGGCTCGCTTGATGACGACAGTAGTAGGGGCGTGGGATTTCACCAAACGATGTTGCAAAATTTCGTTGCGTACGCGCTATCGCCTATACAAATCAGCCATGATGCGCACACTGCGCGTCCCTGGAATAAAGAGGGTTCGATGCATCCGATACTGTGGAGAAGTCGAAAACTTGCAGGCAAGCTTGAGGAGCGCAATGAAGGGCCAGCCTACTGAGATTTGGAAGCTTTACAACAAAGCGAACTCAACTCTTGAAATCCCCGTCTATCAGCGCAACTATGACTGGCAGATCCCTCAATGCACTCGTCTGTTCGACGACCTTGAACGATTGGCACAAGCGGACCCGGCACGGTATCCAAAACACTTCTTCGGAGCAGTTGTCGGCAAGCAAGATGGCTCCTGGAGGTGGGTTGTCATCGATGGCCAGCAACGTCTTACAACAATCAGCTTGCTCATTTTGGCTTTGGCCCACGCCGCAGACACTGGTGAAACCGAACCAGGTCAAGACAGTGAATTGCCCCGGAGGATCGTTGATGACTTCCTGCTTGTCGACGATGACCCTCGCAACCTCAAATTCAAGCTCAAACCGGTCAAGAACGATGCCGCCGCCTACAAAGCACTGTTCGGTCCCGAAGACGAATTCATCGAGTCATCGAACGTCACGGCCAACTACAGATATTTCCGCCAGCGGCTTACTTCTACCAGCCTGACGGCCGCCCAACTCTGGGACGCAATCTGCCGGCTGGAAGTGATGCACCTTGATCTTGAACCTCACGATGACCCGCAACGAATTTTTGAGTCATTGAACTCCACTGGCCTCAATCTCAGCGAGTCCGACAAGATCCGCAATTTCGTATTGATGAATCAGCAGCTGAGAGAGCAGGAACGCCTGTATGAAGACCGTTGGAATCCCATTGAAGAGAATGTCGACTACTACACAGATTGGTTCATCCGCTGGTATTTAACGGCAAAAACGAACAAGACTCCCAAGGAGTCAGACGTCTTCGAGGCGTTCAAACGTTTCGCAGAACGAAGCAAGGACAGCATTCCGCAGATCCTTGATGACATGTTTGAGTACTCCAAGAACAGTCGCGCTATCACCCATGCTGCGACTGGTTTTGCCACCGTCGATCGCCGCTTACGCCGTGCCAATCTCATCATCGGCGACGTGGTCCACCCATTCCTGATGCCAGTTGTCGCCGATGCTAAGAGTGGGGTCATCGAAGAGAACGACCTCCACGAGGTCATCCGAATCATTGAGACTTATCTTTTCCGCAGGGTCACCTGCGGTGTAGCTGCAAACGCTGTCAACAAGATCATGGCGACTGCGTACACAGAGATGCGTAAGCTTCGTACAGAGAATCAGACATACGCATCATTGCTCACATACCTTCTACGGCGTCGTGACGGAGGCTCTGGTCGGTTTCCGACCGATTCCGAGTTCGGTGAGAGCTTCGCAACCAGAGATTCATACCACCTCCGCCCAAGTTATCGTCGATACCTGTTCGACGTGCTAGAAAACGGTGATTCGATGGACAGCCGTGATATCGCCAGCGGAATCGAATCCGGCGATCTGACCATCGAGCACATCATGCCGCAGACTTTGACTCATGCTTGGGAAGATGAGCTGGGTGGCGACGCGGAACGCATTCATGAAACATGGGAGAATCGCATCGGCAACCTCACTGTCACCGGTTACAACTCTGCGTATTCTAATTCCTCCTTTACTACGAAAAAAGAACTTGACAATGGTTTCGCGGCCTCGCCGTACCGGCTCAATACGGATGTGAAAACAGCTCAGAGATGGGACGAGGCTGCTATGGAGGCCCGGTCGGCACGCTTGACGGGTGAAGCACTGCAATACTGGTCATTCGTTGAGACTGACTTTGCTCCGCCCGAAGTTGTCCGGCCCACAGAGCCGCTGGGAACAGATACGTCGTTCCGCGGCCGGGAAATCACTGCCTACGAGTACGAAGATGTGTCGGAAACGGTCACGGATTGGGCGAGCATGACTCCAAAGCTCCTCACTGTTTTGCTGCAGCAACACCGATCCGCATTACTCGAATACGCTCGTACTGACTCCTTGCTGATCTCCGAACCTGCTAAGCATGAGGGAGTCCGTGGGCTACGTGTAGTGGACCCTGGTTTAGGCGTCTGGGTCAACAACAGCACCGACACGAAGATAAGCTTGTTCCGACGAATCTTCGACTATCTGAATCTTGACCCTGAGGAACTCGTTTTCACTCTGCGACCGAGTAGGACTGTCCACAAAGACTTCGATGAGGACGAAGAAGATTCGACCCCTTATGCCACGCTTACAAAATTCGCTGATGCAGTGGCTGAAGTAGCTGCTTTACAAATGGAGGCTTCGGATACTGTTCCACTGAGGGAAGAGTTTGCGGCAGAGTTCCGCCCATTCAATCGAGAGAACTGGATGAACGAGATCGGCCAGCAGCCCCTGAATTCGTTTGTTGAATCAACACCGATCGAGGCAATGACCGAAGAAGAAGTGCTCGCTGTGATTTCTGGGTTGCTTGCGACTGAGAAGATGCTCGATCCCCGAGCCGTCCATCGTGCATTCACAGACGGTTCATTCCAAAACCTCCTCCAGCGTCTAGCCTCGGGATTTCATGATTAGGGGCGTCCAGGTCCCGGACAGAGAGAAGAAAAGTGCTCCTGACCAGGGATAATGATGTTTGCGACGACATCAATATTCTCTGGAAAAGGAGCACTCTCAGAGT
>NZ_JBNBZD010000028.1:0-38817 GCF_049804075.1 Brevibacterium sp. FAM 24630 | reverse complement strand
GCCTTCGAACCTCGGTGACAACACCCCCCGGATCATGACGACTGGGGGCATGAATCATGCCGAGGTCCTCAGGCCAGCGACCCCTTCTATCCTGACGGATGTTGAGGCTACTTAAAAGGTAACGGGGTGGGGAGAGAGAAGAGCTCAGATTCCTGCCTCAGTTCGGCAACGGCTGTAGTAAGGTAGCAGCGGAATCGGTCATTGATGCAGAAAGGGCTGCCACGTCGTCTATGAGTACACCGAATCCGGGGCATGGGCAGAGGAACTGGTCAGAAGCCTGGCCTGCTCCCGCGATGTCGCTGACGGGTCACTCTCATTCTGAGTGGGGACATGCGCTCGGTCATCTGCCGACCGAAGACCCACGCGAGATTGCCGCACGGGCAAGGGAGGACTTGCTCCGTCGCCGGCGCGCAACGGATCGCGCTTCCTTGATAGGGTCGCATCCGCTGGAACGGAATGGGCACGGGAAAGCATTCGATGTTGCACGGAACTATCCCGGGACCTACCGCTCTGCGCGAGATCTGCAAGTGAATGTGTTTGGTGTGCCTAAGCGTCCCTTCGAGGTCATCACCGCCTCGGTGCTGGGGTTCATTGCTCCGTTCTTCGTTCTTGCGGCTCTCGTCTGGATGGCCTTCACCGGTGGGCGAGCGTTCCGGATCGTCGGCTGGGTGCTGCGAAAGATCGGAGACCTGACGGATACAGCGGTACTGTCCTGGGCCGGCGATCTATCGAGTGGAATCGCCACGGGGATCGTCGCAATCGCGTTTGTGGTCGGCCTCATCGTGATTGTGGGCTTCACGGCCTATGCATGGCGTCTGGCCGTCGGTCGTGGGCGTGCTCGTTGGGTGGCAATGGGATGTCTTGGCCTGGCCTTCGTGGTGATGACCCCGCTCAATCCGCTGTTGATCGGCTGCTTTCTGCTGTTCGGCACTGCGAGCATAGTGTTCGCCTTCTTGCCCCGCTCCTCGGCGTGGTTTGCCCGCGGCCGGTGATCGGACCAGGCAACACCATTGGGCGCCGTCGGTCAGGACGTCGGACGGGTCATTTGACCATCGAAATCGCCAGGGGGATCCTGTAGCCCTGGCCGCGATTGGCGGCGATAGCGCCATTGATGTGGAAGACGATGTTAACGATTGCCGCAGCCAGAAGAATCAGCAGGCCGACTCCCGTCAATGTGAATATTGAACCGATGAAGAAGATCGGGAACAAAGTCAGTTCGAAATTCAACGACTGGCGGGCATGTTCGCGAACGAACGGGGACTCGTCCTTCTTGACGAGGAAGAGGATGAGCGGCAGTAGCCAGCCCAGCAGGATGGATCCGATATGGGTCCAGACTGCAGTACTGCGGTCCGAGGGTGGTGTTTGCCAGAACCCTTCGGACCCGGTGCCGAAGGCTTGCGGCGGCAACAGCCGTGAGTCGTACAGCGCCTGGTCAGCTGCCGGGCCGTGGGCGCCTGGTGAGACCGAGTAGCTCTGCGGCACACCGTATGACGGTTGGGAACCATAAGGCTGCTGGGAACCATAAGGCTGCTGGGAACCGTATGACGGCTGGGAACCATAAGGCTGCTGGGAACCGTATGACGGTTGGGAACCATAAGGCGGTTGGAGTCCGGGTGCCTCAGGGTAATTCGGCGGCATCGGTCGCGGGTGGCTGTTGTCGGGCTGCTGGGGATTCTGTGTCATGAGCTTCCTTTCGATTCCTCCAGTCATCCACGTTACCGCAGATGTTGTCAACGCAGACTGTGTTGTCGACTTGCGTCGTCATCCTCCGTGCCTCGGGCGCCCCGATCAGCCGACAGTGACGAAGTCGATGAGCTCCTCGACCCGGCCCGACAGCGTCGGTTCGACATCGGCGATCGTCGTCACCTTTCCGAGGATGCGCACCCATCCGCGCGCGACATCGCGGTGATCGGCATGCGGCCAACCGATCCGACGCAGGATCCCCGTCTTCCAATCCTCTCCGCGAGGGACGACCGGCCACTCTCTGATGCCGACGACATGGGGTTTGACCGCCTGCCAGATGTCGACATAGGGATGACCGATGATGTGGACGACGTCGCGGTAGCGCGGATCGGCGCGTACCGCCTCGGCGATCTTCGACTCCTTTGTTCCATCGACCAGGTGGTCGGCGAGGACGCCGACCCGATGCTCGCGATCCGGACCGAAGGCCGCGAGTTTGTCGGCGACGTCATCGAGGCCGCCGAGGGGTTCGACGACCACGCCTTCGATGCGCAGATCATCACCCCAGATCTTCTCGACCAATTCGGCATCGTGCTTGCCCTCGACCCAGATGCGCGACCCACGTGCCACCCGCGCTTTGGCACCTGCCACCGCACGCGAGCCGGAAGCCGTTCGCCCGGGGGCCTGCGCTTTCTTCTTCGTCGGCAGCCGCAGATCGACCGGTTGCCCTTCCAGCAGGAAGCCCGGGCCCAGGGGGAACGCATGCACCCGGCCGTTGCGGTCCTCGAGATTGACGACGACACCGGCCGTGGTCTTCTCCGCTCCGACGACCGCACCGACATATCCGCTCATCGCATCTTCGAGCACCATGCCCAGGCCGAGTTCGACCGGGCGGGACTTCTTCGGACGGTGAGACGACGGTGAGGAGCCGGAGAGCACATCGGGGCCATAGCGATCAAAAACATTCACGGGACACCACCCTAATGAAGGAGCGTCGGGGTCGCGCGCAGACCCGCGGGACACCCCTGAAATGAAATCAGCGGTCGAGAGGCGTAGAATTGGCACTCAGTCGCAATGAGTGCCAGTTCGGGCATGCGGAGACCGACACGGGCACCGGGAACAGAGGCGGGGAGGAGGTCCGCGATGAACGACAGCAGACGAGCACAGGTACTGCGCGCCATCGTCGAGGACTTCGTCGCCACCAACGAACCCGTGGGATCGAAGGCGATCGTGCAGCGGCACACCCTCGGCGTCTCACCGGCGACGATCCGCAACGACATGGCCCAGCTCGAACACGAGGGCTACATCGCCCAACCGCACACTTCGGCGGGCCGGATCCCCACCGACCTCGGATACCGGATGTTCGTCGACTGCATCGACGAGTTCAAACCGCTGACCGGTGCCGAACGCAGTGCGATCTTCCAGCTCATCGACGGTGAAGTCGACCTCGACGGGATGCTCGACCGCACCGTACGCGTGCTGTCGGGGCTGACCCACCAGGTCGCCCTCATCCAATACCCGACGGTGTCCCGCGCCCGGATCAAGCACGTCGAGATCGTCGGCCTCGGACCGGGGCGGATCCTTGTCGTCCTCATCACCGACGCCGGACAGGTCGAACAGAAGTCCATCATCACCCCGACGCCGGTCGATGACGACGCCGTCCGCGGCCTGCGCGACCAGATCAACGCCGAGTTCGCCGGCCGCAAGCTCTCGCAGGTCCTCGGTTCCGCCCCGGGCGTCGAGGCGGCCGCGACTCCCGATCCTGCCGAGCCCGGGGCCCTCGACGACTCCGGACTGCAGCAGGTCCGCGCCGCCGTCGTCGACCTCGTCGCCGCCACTCGTGAAGAGCGCATCATCATGGCCGGCACCGCGAACCTCGCACGCTCCGGACGTGAGTTCGGTGAGAAGATGGGCCCGATCCTCGAGGCCTTCGAAGAACAGGTGGTCCTCCTCAAGTTGCTCACCTCGATGGCCGAAGACCAAGAGGAGATCAGTGTGCGCATCGGGCGTGAGAATACTCACGAATCATTGAGTTCGACTTCTGTCGTGGCCGCCGAATATGGTCATGAGGCGGGTTCCTCGGCCAGACTGGCGGTGCTCGGCCCGACCAGAATGGATTATCCGACGACGATCTCGGCTGTCCGGGCCGTCGCGAAGTACGTGTCCTCGATCCTCGATCGAGGGTAGGGCCGCTGAAGACGAAGAGCTGGAGGCGCCCGAATCAGGGCGAGACCATATCGGTGAGGACTGCGTGGAAGCGCGGTCGCCACCACCAAGAACTGAGAAGACCACTACGTCAGGGAGAGAGAAGTTTCTGTGGCCGATCACTATGAAACACTCGGAGTGTCCAAAGATGCTTCCGCGGCTGAGATCAAGTCGTCGTACCGGAAGCTGGCACGCAAGTACCACCCGGACGTCAACCCCGGTCACGAAGACGAATTCAAGGCCATCTCACTGGCCTACGATGTGCTCTCCGACCCGGAGAAGCGGCGCAACTACGACATGGGCGGCGGCGAGAACGGTCAGGGCTTCCCGGCCGGCGGCGGCTTCGGCGGCTTCGGAGACATCTTCGAAACCTTCTTCGGCGGCGGAGGGGGACAGGCCGCCGGTCCGATCCCACGCACCCAGCGCGGCAAGGACGCCCTCGTCGGCGTCAGCATCGACCTCAAGACTGCGGCCTTCGGCGGCACCGTCGATCTCGATGTGACCACCGCCGTCGTCTGCGACACGTGCTCCGGTGCCGGCACCCAGGAAGGCACGAAGATCGAGACCTGCAGCCTGTGCCACGGCGCCGGCAGCGTCCAGCGCATGACCCGCACCCTGCTGGGCCAGATGGTCACGAACCAGACCTGCAACTCCTGCCACGGATTCGGCACCGTCATCCCGAGCCCCTGCCTCAACTGCCAGGGCGACGGCCGCGTGCGCAAACAGCGGACGATGAAGATCCGGATCCCCGCCGGAGTCTCCGACGGCACCCGCATCCAGCTGTCCAGCCAGGGCGAAGTCGGACCCGGCGGCGGCCCCGCCGGCGACCTCTTCGTCGAGGTCATGGTCACCCGCCACGAGGTCTTCCACCGCGACGGCGACAACTTCCGTGCCGCGGTGTCCGTGCCGATGACCGCGGCCACCCTGGGAGCGACGATTCCGTTCGAGACCTTCGACGGCACCCAGGACCTCAACATCGCCCCGGGCACCCAGTCGGGCACGGTCGTCAAACTCGCCGGACTCGGCGCGGCCCGCCTGCGCTCGGAGACTCGTGGCGACCTGCTCATCACCGTCGACGTGCTCACTCCCGACAAGCTCGACGACGAGCAGCGCGAGCTGCTCGAGAAGCTGGCACAGCTGCGAGGGGAAGAAGCCCCCCGCGCGCAGATCACCACCGAGAGCCGCGGCGTGTTCTCCCGCATGCGCGAAAGGTTCGCCGGTCGGTGAGTCTTCCCGTCTTCCGCTCCGCCCTGGCCGCCGAGGCGGTCATCGGTCAGGTCCTCACCCTCGGTGAGGACGTGGCCGGACATGCGGTGCGGGTGCGACGGATCGGACCCGGTGAGCAGATCGACATCGTCGACGGGGCCGGTGCGCGAGCTCGTGGCACCGTCACGACCGCTTCACCGACGGACATCGCCATCGACGTCACCGCGGTGACGACGGAACCGCGGCCGGCTCCGCGGCTCGTTCTCGTCCAAGCCCTGGCCAAGGGCGACCGTGACCTGCAGGCCATCGAAACGGCCACGGAGATCGGGGTCGACGATGTCATCCCCTGGGCCGCCGAACGCTCGATCGCCGGTTGGCCGGCGAAGAAGCGGGAGAAGATCGCCGCGAAATGGGAGAACCTGCTCAACGCCGCCTCCCTCCAAGCCCGGCGCTCCCACTTCCCGCAGCTGCACGAACTCGTTCGCGGCACGTCCCTGGCCCAGCGGCTCTCTGCTGCCGATGCGGTCTTCGTCCTCCACGAGACCGCGGAAGCGAAGCTGTCCACGGCACTCGAAGAGGTGGCGGCAGGGGAGGCACCCGAGCGCATCGTCTTCGTCGTCGGACCCGAGGGCGGTATCAGCGACAGCGAACTTGCGGCACTGAAAGACCGCGGGGCCACACCCGTGCTGCTGGGTCCGACCATCCTGCGCTCCTCGTCGGCGGGATCCGCCGGCCTCGTCATGGCTCAGAATTCATTGGGCCGTTGGTGAGCCATCGGACTAGGATGGAAGCACACTCCGGCGTCGCCGGTGACGGCACGCTCGCATGCAAAGGAACATTCTGGACATCACCCACCCCACCCCGAACCCTGTGAACACTCCCGACTCTCACGCGGCAGACACCGACGCCCAGGCAGACTCTCATGCCGCTGACTCCGTACGCCTCGTCATTCCCGACTCGATCGACCTCGTCGAATTCTTCGGGCCCGGGGAATCGAACCTGCGCACCCTCGAGAAGTCATTCGACGACCTCGACATCCACGTGCGCGCCAACCAGGTCCAGGCCGCCGGGGATCCGAACCGGGTCCAAGCCTTCGTCAGCGTCATCGGGGAGCTGAAGAAGCTCCACGCCGCCGGCCATCGGATCAACGATGAGACGATCGAACGGGTCACGAAGTTCTCCTCCGAAGGGGCGGCCGCCTCGGCGGTGCTGGGCACGAACATCCTCTCCACACGCGGAAAGTCGATCCGCCCGAAGACGATGGGCCAGCACGACTACGTCAAAGCCATCCGCAACCACACGATCACCTTCGGCATCGGCCCCGCCGGCACCGGCAAGACGTACCTGGCGATGGCGATGGCCGTCAACGCCCTCCAGCACAAAGAGGTCTCGCGGATCATCCTCACCCGGCCCGCCGTCGAAGCCGGCGAATCCCTCGGCTACCTGCCGGGCACCCTGAACGAGAAGATCGACCCATATGTGCGACCGCTCTACGATGCGCTCCACGATATGGTCGACCCGGAATCGATCCCGCTGCTCATCGAGACCGGCACGATCGAGGTCGCACCCCTGGCGTACATGCGCGGACGGACTCTCAACGATGCCTTCGTCATCCTCGACGAAGCGCAGAACACGACGGCCGAGCAGATGAAGATGTTCCTCACCCGCCTCGGCTTCGGCTCCCGGATGGTCGTTACCGGTGACATCTCCCAGATCGACCTGCCGGGCAAGACCCGCAGCGGACTCAAGGTCGTGCGCGACATCTTCGACGGGATCGAGGACCTGCAGTTCTGCGAACTGGGCAGCAAGGACGTCGTCCGGCATTCGCTGGTGACGAAGATCGTCGAAGCCTACGACCTGTGGGGAAGTGCCGAATGAACACCGAGATCCTCAACGAGACCGACGCCGAGGTGGACCTCGACGAGGTCGTGGCCCTGACCGAGTACCTCGGGGAGGCCCTGCACATGCATCCCGGTGCGGAACTGGCCGTGACCATGGTCGATACCGCAGCGATGTCCGAACTCCACGTCACGTGGATGGACCTCGAAGGTCCGACCGACGTCATGTCCTTCCCCATGGACCAGCTCCACCAAGGAGAGCCGGACAAACCGACCGAAGGTCAGATGGGTGACATCATCATCTGCCCCGAGGTGGCCGCCGCCCAAGCCGACGCCGCCGGCCATTCGACAATGGACGAGATCCTGCTGCTCACGGTGCACGGATTCCTCCACCTCCTCGGCTACGACCACGGTGAGCCCGAAGCGCGGGAGGAGATGTTCGCCCTGCAGCGGCATCTGCTGCTGACCTTCTTCGCCGCTCGCTACGACGGTCGCACCGACATTCCCACCCCCACCGAGGTCTGAGGTGTTCGCGTACTTCCTCGGTGCGGCACTGTGCCTCATCATCGCAGCCATCCTCTCGGCGGTCGATGCGGCTCTGCTCAACGTGTCCCACCACGCCGTCGAGGAGGCGAAGGAAGAGGGCAAGCGCGCGGCCGTGCGGGTGGAGAAGATCCTCGGCGACCTGCCGACGAACATCAACGTCATCATCTTCGTCCGCAACTTCCTCGAGGCACTGGCCACGGTCTTCATCGCACTGGCCTATGACTCCTACTACTCCGTGGGACCGCTCATGGTCTTCCTCACGGTACTCACCGCCTCGGTGGCGGTCTTCATCATCACCGGCGTGTCTCCGCGCACGATCGGCAAGCGCCGGTCGCTAGCCGTGTGCCTCAACCTCAGCTGGATCGTGCGCATCGTCCTCGTCGTCCTCAAACCGCTCACCCGCATCCTCGTCGTCCTCGGCAACCTGCTGACCCCGGACAAGGTGTACAAGGACGGTCCGTTCGTGACTTCTGAGCAGCTGCGCGACCTCGTCGAGAGGGCCAGCGAATCCGATATCATCGAAGACGGCGAACGCGAGATGATCCAATCGGTCTTCAACCTCTCGGACACCTCGGCGAACGAAGTCATGGTCCCGCGCACCGACCTCGTCACCGTCGACGCCGACGTAGGTCTGCAGAAGACGATGAACCTGTTCTTCCGTTCCGGCTTCTCCCGGATCCCCGTGTGCGGGGAGGACCTCGACGACGTCCGCGGCGTCGCCTATCTCAAAGATGTGGCCCGCCGCCTTCAGCTCCACCCGGACGACACCGACAAGCCGATCGGGACGCTGGCGCGCAGTGTGCTCTTCGTGCCCGAGACCAAACCGGCCGACGATCTGCTGCGACAGATGCAGCTGGACTCCACGCACTTGGCGATCCTCGTCGACGAATACGGCGGCACCGCCGGGCTTGTGACCATCGAGGACATCGTCGAAGAGATCGTCGGCGAGATCGAAGACGAATACGACAACGGCGATGACGAACTCGTCGCCGCCGAGGACGGATCCTTCGTCATCAGCACGCGCATGTCGATCTCGGACTTCGCCGAATACTTCGACGTGCGCATCGACGAAGATGATGTCAACAGCGTCGGCGGGCTGCTTTCGAAGCTCATCGACAGGGTGCCCATCGACGGTTCGCATGCGAGCATCGCCGGCCTCCATATCGAAGCCATGGAAGGCCAGGGCCGCCGCCACCGCATCACCCATGTGCGGGTCACCCGCACCGCAGACGACACCGCCGCCGAGGCGCAGACCGCCGCGGCCGGAAGCCCGGGGACGAAGGAAGAGGACTGACATGGAATTTCGCACAGACTATCCCGAGGGCTACCGTGCCGGGTTCGCCTGCTTCGTGGGACGGCCGAACACCGGCAAGTCGACGCTGACGAACGCCTTGGTGGGGGAGAAGGTGGCGATCACCTCGGCAAAGCCGCAGACGACGCGGCACACGATCCGCGGAATCGTCCACCGGGACGATCACCAGCTGATCCTCGTCGACACCCCCGGACTGCACAAGCCCAGGACGCTGCTGGGCTCCCGCCTCAACGACCTCGTGGCCACCACCCTCAACGAAGTCGACGTCATCGGCTTCTGCCTTCCCGCCGATGAGGCGATCGGTCCCGGCGACCGTTACATCGCCTCCCAGCTGGAGTTGCTCGACGAGCGGACCCCGATCGTCGCGCTCGTGACGAAAGTCGACCTCGTATCCAAGGACAAGGTCGCCGAGGCGCTGCTGGCCGTCGGCGAACTCGCCGACTTCGCCGACGTCGTCCCGGTCTCCGCGGCCGACGGTTTCCAGATCGACACCGTCGACTCCGTTCTCTCCTCCCATCTGCCGGTGTCGCCGCCGCTCTACCCCGACGGCGACCTCACCGATGAGCCGGAGGAGAAGATGATCGCCGAACTCGTCCGTGAAGCCGCCCTCGAAGGCGTCCGCGACGAACTGCCGCACTCCCTGGCCGTCCAAGTCGAGGAGATGTACCCGCGGGAGGGCCGCAGCGAGGACAATCCGCTGTGGAACGTCCACGTCAACCTCTTCGTCGAACGACCCAGCCAGAAGGCGATCATCATCGGCAAGGGCGGCAGCCGACTCAAAGCGATCGGTTCGGAATCCCGCCAGGGCAT
The DNA here is from genome assembly GCF_049804075.1 of Brevibacterium sp. FAM 24630. Classification (NCBI taxonomy): domain Bacteria; kingdom Bacillati; phylum Actinomycetota; class Actinomycetes; order Micrococcales; family Brevibacteriaceae; genus Brevibacterium; species Brevibacterium sp. FAM 24630. The sequence continues at coordinate 29,220 of NZ_JBNBZD010000028.1, read as the reverse complement.
CGAACGCCTCCTCGGCACCAAGGTCTACCTCGACCTCCACGTCAAGGTCGCCAAGGACTGGCAGCGCGATCCCAAACAGCTCGGCCGACTCGGCTTCGACTTCAGCTGAGACGAACCGAACGGCTTCGGCGGACGAAGGCGCGCCGAAGCTGTGCGTGTGCGCCCGTCCACCTCGGTTCTCTGCGCCTGTGATGGTCCTCACCCGCTCGGGCCCGATTTCCGTCGGGCCCGCGGGCCTGCCTTAGACTAGGCCGAGTGAATGCCGAGCAGACTCTGGTCGCACTGAGCGACCGATCCCCACAGGTTGCCCCCGAAGAGCTCATCGCAGGCCTCGTCCCGCCGCCTCAGTTCGAGGACGTGTCCTTCGACAGCTATCGCACGGACCCCGCCGAGCCCTCGCAGGCCGAGGCTCGGAGAAGACTCGAGCAATTCGCAGCACAGTCGAACTCGAAGGGGTTCTTCGGCAAGCTCTTCTCGAAGGGGAAGTCCGGTCCCAAGGGCGTCTACCTCGACGGCGGCTACGGTGTCGGCAAGACTCACCTGCTCGCGTCCGCGTGGCACGCCAATGAGAAGCCCGCCACATTCGGCACCTTCGTCGAATACACGAACCTCGTCGGTGCTCTGGGCTTCGCCCGCGCCCGCGACGACCTGTCGCAGATGAAGCTCGTGTGCGTCGACGAATTCGAACTCGACGATCCGGGGGACACCGTGCTCATGTCCCGGCTCATGCGCGAACTCACCGATGCGGGCGTGAAGATCATCGCAACGTCGAACACCCTGCCCGGCTCGCTGGGAGAGGGCCGTTTCGCCGCTCAGGACTTCCTCCGTGAGATCCAGGCGCTGGCCGACCAGTTCGAGGTCTTTCGCATCGACGGTCAGGACTACCGCCACCGTGCGCTGAGCTCCCCGGCAGATCCGCTGCCGGCCGACGAGCTCGATGCGGCCACGGCGAAGCTCGAAGGCACCGTCGCCAGAGATGAGTTCTCCCAGCTGCTGTCTCATCTGTCGACGGTCCATCCGTCCCGCTACGGGCGGATGGTCGACGGCGTGGACTCCGCCGTGTGGGAGGACGTCACGACGATCGAGAACGAGAGCGTGGCGCTGCGCTTCGTCGCTCTGGTCGACCGGCTCTACGACCGCAACGTCCACATCGTCAACTCCGGTGTGCCGTTGGACAAGATCTTCACCGAGGAGTCTCTGGCCGGCGGCTACAGGAAGAAGTACATGCGCTGCCTTTCGCGGCTGACCGCGCTGTCATCCTGACTCCACCGCTGTCATCCTGACAGCGGCTCCGCACGTTCCCGTCGACCACGGTGAATGGTCGGCGGCCTCTGTGCATTCGGCCACCGTCGGGTCAGAGCTACCGGCGGGTGATGAACGGCGGCGGGACAGCGACCCCGGAGGGTCAGCGGCGTCGGCCAACTGTGCGGACGTGCGTGGCGGGTTCGGGTGCGCAGGGCGGATGTTCAGTGCAGACCGAGCAGTTCGAGCACACCGAGATCCGGCACCCACCCCGGCAGGCCGGTGAGGCGCAGGGTGCACCAGACGATGAAGCCGACGAAGGCCGCGGTGACCGCGCCGACGGTCCAGCGCACCCACAGCCGCTGGGCCATGATCCAGCGCGTCCACCGCTCGACATTCACGCGCACGAAGTGGAGCAGTCTCCGCGCCCAATGGAATTCGCTGGAGATGACGAACAGGCCGATGATGACGATGAGCCATCCCGGACCGGGCAGGGGCACAAGGACGAGGCCGATGAGCACGATGAGTGTGCCGAGTCCGCCGACGATGCTGCGATAGATGCGGGCGGTGTGATGGTTCGCCAACACCATCCGGCGCCAGCGGAGGAAACCCAGACGCAGTTTCCGCCACGGTCGGGGGCCCTGGCGATGGTGGCGTGACAACCAGCCCTTGGGGCGGGCGCGGGGACGTTCGTCGTTCACCCCACCACTATAAGTTGGCCAGCCTGAATGCTCGATCTGCGCATGTGATCACGATCACCCGATTCCGATTTTGCGTATGCCGCCCCCTCCGTATAGAGTTGTATCTCGTTGCGAGGGAAACCCCGCAGCGAGAAATGCGGATGTGGCTCAGTTGGTAGAGCATCACCTTGCCAAGGTGAGGGTCGCGGGTTCGAGTCCCGTCATCCGCTCGGAGGCGTCATGGCACTGCCTTGGCGGTGGCGTGGCCGAGAGGCGAGGCAGCGGCCTGCAAAGCCGTATACACGGGTTCGAATCCCGTCGCCACCTCGGATGGTCAGCAGCAATGCTGACCGACCAGCGCGATTGGCGCAGCGGTAGCGCGCTTCCTTCACACGGAAGAGGTCACTGGTTCGATCCCAGTATCGCGCACAGGGACCCTCGGGTTCCGGTGCAACAAAAGAATAGAGCGCGATTGGCGCAGCGGTAGCGCGCTTCCCTGACACGGAAGAGGTCACTGGTTCGATCCCAGTATCGCGCACAGAAGAAGCCCCGGGCAATCCGCCCGGGGCTTCGTGCATCCCCGAAGACTCGTGAACATCCGGCTCTGTTGCAGGTTTGGAACGCGAACATCATGCAGTGGCAGGCGGGTTTGCTAGTACGCTTGGCCTTGTATCTAACGACGATGACTTCGGAGCATTCATGTCTAATCCTCAGAACCCCTACGGTTCCGGTGACGGTTCGGGCGGGAACAACCCGAACGGCCAGAACCCCAACGGTCAGAACCCGAACAACCAGCCGCCGAGTGCGCCCGGCTACGGCAACGACCAGAACGCGGGACAGCAGCCTCCCCAGTACGGATCCCAGCCGAACTACGGCCCGGGCGGGAATGACGGTTCGCAGGGGTACGGACAGCAGCCTCCGCAGTACGGTTCGCAGCCGAACTACGGTCAGCCGAACGACCAGAACCAGTACGGACAGCAGCCGAACTTTGGTCAGCCGAACGACCAGTACGGCCAGAACCAGTACGGCGACAGCCAGTACGGACAGAGTCAGTACGGCCAGAACCAGTACGACGCCAATCAATACGGACAGCAGCCGGCCTACCCGGGTGCCGAAGGGTCGTCCGATCAATTCATCCCGGCCAACCCGAACGCCGCCTACGGGCAGTACCCCTCGGGCGGCGGCACCTCGAAGAACATCTGGGGCATCCTCGCACTCATCGGCGGCATCGTCGGCGTCCTCGGCGCCTTCGTCTTCGGCGGCGGCGCGCTCTTCGGCATCGCCGCGATCGTGTTCGGATTCCTCGGACTCTCCGCGATCAAGAAGGGCCTGGCGAACAACAAGGGCTTCAACATCACCGGCATCGTCCTCGGCGGAGTGTCGATCCTCATCTCGATCGCCGTCGTGATCTTCACCATCCTCGGACTCGGAATCCTCGGCAAGGCCATCGACGAAGCCGCAAGTTCCTCGGCCCCGGCCGATCCGAGCCAGGGTGCCGGCCAGGACCCCGCCGAGAACAACGACGGCGAAGACGCTGCGCCCGCTCAGGCCGGCGAGGTCGAGATCGGCACCGATGTCACCGCCGCGATCAATGTCCGCCCGGGCACTGCGGGAGAATACGCCTCCGGCGCCGAGTCGACGAATGGTGAGATCGCCATCGTGACGATGACCGTGAAGAACGACTCGAGCTCTGACGTGAAGATGACTCTGACGAATCTGACCGCCACAGATGGAGGCAGCAAGGAATACGACGACGTCTTCGACAGCGGAAACTACAAGGGCTCGCTGGCCTTCACCGATCCCGTGCCTGCCGGCGGCGAAACGACCTATGAGCTCGCCTTCGGTGTTCCCAAGGCCGAAATCGATGGGATGCACCTCAAGCTCAAACTCGTCGACGATCTCGGCAAGGGCAAGGACTTCGAGTTCTACAAGCAGTGATGCTGTGAACTCGTGGCGCCGAGGCGGCCGATCGGCACCTCGACGCTGCGACGCCGGCAGCGGCAGGCTCGGTCTGGGCGGCGGTCACACGACTGCCGCCCGACTGATCTGTCACTGCCGAAGTGGTACTAGAATCTAGGGGCGAGAAGTCCTCGATCCGGACGATCCCGGCCGGACTCAGACGAACACAGACGAACGGAGAAATCAGTGGCAGACAGCATCGACTGCGCGGGCGAGAGCATTCCTTGGAAAGAGGGGCTGACCGGAACGGAGATCTTCTCCACCGACCGCACAGTCGTCGCGATGTGGCTGAACGGCGAACCCGCCGATCTCAGCCGCGAACTGCAGCCAGGTGATCGGATCGCTCCGATCACCATCGACTCCGAAGCAGGACTCGATATCCTGCGCCACTCGACCGGGCACGTCACCGCCCAGGCTGTTCAGGAGCTCTTCCCCGGCACCAAGCTCGGCATCGGCCCCTACATCACCGACGGCTACTACTTCGACTTCGACGTCGCCGAACCCTTCACCCCCGAGGACCTCAAGGCCATCCAGAAGAAGGCCGCTCAGATCGTGAAGTCTGGTCAGACCTTCAACCGCGTCGTCGTCACCGAAGACGAAGCACGTCAGCGCATGGCGAACGAGCCGTACAAGCTCGAACTCATCAACGACAAGGGCTCGGGCTCCGACGACGGCTCCTCTGTCGAGGTCGGCGGCGCCGAGCTCACCGTCTACGAGAACGTCGACCGCAAGGGCGAAGTGGTGTGGCAGGATCTGTGTCGCGGCCCCCACCTGCCGAACACGAAACTCATCGGCAACGGCTTCGCCATCACCCGGTCCTCGGCCGCGTACTGGCGCGGCGACCAGGCGAACGCGAGCCTGCAGCGCGTCTACGGCACCGCCTGGGCGACGAAGGACGACCTCAAGGCCTACCAAGATCGCATCGCCGAAGCCGAACGTCGCGACCACCGCAGACTCGGTGCCGAACTGGACCTGTTCTCCTTCCCCGAGGAGCTCGGCTCCGGCCTGCCCGTCTTCCACCCCAAGGGCGGAGTGATCAAGCGGGAGATGGAGGACTACGTCCGCGCCCGTCACATCGCCGAAGGCTTCGAATACGTCGGCACCCCGCACATCTCGAAGGAGACCCTCTACTACACCTCGGGCCACCTGCCCTACTACGGGGAGAACATGTTCCCGGCGATGTCCGTCGATGAGGTCCGCGACGACTCCGGGGCCGTCGTCAAGGACGGCACCCCGTACCGTCTCAAAGCGATGAACTGCCCGATGCACAACCTCATCTACCGCTCCCGCGGTCGGTCCTACCGTGATCTGCCGCTGCGGCTGTTCGAGTTCGGCACCGTCTACCGCGACGAAGCTTCCGGCGTCATCCACGGTCTCACCCGTGTGCGTGCCCTGACCCAGGACGACTCGCACTCCTACGTCGCCCAGGAGGACGCGGCGAAGGAGATCCGCCACCTGCTCAACTTCGTGCTCAGCCTGCTGCGTGACTTCGGCCTCGACGACTTCTACCTCGAGCTGTCGACCCGTGACGAAGAGGGGAAGAAGGCAGAGAAGTTCATCGGCTCCGACGAGCAGTGGGCAGAAGCCACCCGCGTGCTCGAGGAGGTCGCCGATGAGACCGGTCTCGAACTCGTCGCCGATCCCGGCGGTGCCGCATTCTACGGACCGAAGATCTCCGTGCAGGCCCGAGACGCAATCGGGCGGACCTGGCAGATGTCGACCGTCCAGCTCGACTTCAACCAGCCCGAACGCTTCGGCCTCGAGTACGTCGCCGCCGACGGCACACGCAAGCAGCCGGTGATGATCCACTCCGCGAAGTTCGGGTCCATCGAACGCTTCCTCGGCGTGCTCACCGAGCACTACGCCGGCGCTTTCCCCGTGTGGCTGGCACCCGTCCAGGTCACCTGCATTCCCGTGGCCGAGGAGTTCAACGACTACCTCGTCGAGGTGGCCGAGCAGCTGCGCGCGGCAGGTGTCCGAGTCGAGATCGACGACAGCGACGACCGCTTCGGCAAGAAGATCCGCAATGCCTCGAAGTCGAAGGTGCCCTTCACCCTCATCGCCGGCGGCGAGGACCGCGAGGCTTCGGCCGTGTCCTTCCGGTTCCGCAGCGGTGAACAGGACAACGGCGTTCCCGTCGCCGAGGCGGTGCGCCGCATCCTCGACGCGATCGAGACCAAGGCCCAAGTATGAGCGAAGGCCGCGAGGACGCGACCGTGCAGGACAACAGCGGCGGCCGCCTCGGTGAGGGGATTCCCTATCCCGAGGCCGCCGCCGGGTTCCCCGGTGAGCCCGACGGCTTCCAGCGCCTGTGGACCCCGCACCGGATGGTCTACATCGACGGTCAGGACAAGCCGAAGGATGCGGGGGAGTCCCAATGTCCGTTCTGTTCGGCTCCGTCGAAGACCGACGCCGAGGGGCTCATCGTCGCCCGCGGCGAGACGGTGTTCGCCGTGCTCAACCTCTACCCGTACAACCCCGGCCACCTGCTCATCTGCCCCTACCGGCACGTGGCCGACTACACCGATCTCACCGCCGACGAGACGAACGAACTCGCCCGGTTCACGCAGAAGGCGATGCGCGTCATCCGCGCCGTGTCCGGCCCCCACGGATTCAACCTGGGAATGAACCAGGGCCCCGTCGCCGGTGCCGGCATCGCCGCGCACCTGCACCAGCATGTGGTGCCGCGGTGGGGTGGAGATGCGAACTTCCTGCCCGTGATCGCGCAGACGAAGGCCCTGCCGCAGGTGCACGCCGATGTGCAAGCGCGGCTGTCAGAAGAATGGAACAGATGAACCCCGAAGACCTCGACACACTGGCCGAATACTCCTCACCCGTGCTGCGCGGCGACGAAGCCGTCATCACGATCCGCAGACCCGACCTCGAATCGAACAGCTACCTGTCCCAGCTGTTCACCCTGACCGCAGACGACTCGCGTCGGCTGACGCATGCCTGGCACGATTCGTCCCCGCTGGTCGGCCCGAATTGGTCCGGATACCTCAGCGCGGAGAAGAAGTCGGCTCCGCAGCTCCACGTCGGCGCCACCCTGGAGACGGCGCACCAGATCACGGACAGCCACCTCGGCGTGTCCGAATTCGCCCTCGACGATGCAGGATCCCGCGCCCTCTACATCGCCCGCGCCGCCGAGCCCGGCCGCTACGGTCAGGACGAGGACATCCCCGCCGCCGAGGAGGCCCCGCGCCGGATCACCTCCGCGGCCTATCTGAGCAACGGCCTCGGGTACACGAACGACCGACCCGCCCGCGCCTTCCTCGTCGATCTCGCCGAACCCGGAACGGGCACGGTCGGAATCCGCGGTGCCGGGGAAGTTCCGCTCTCAACGCTTCTGAACGCACCGGTGACCGATGTCCACGATCCGCAGTTCTGCCCATCCGGAACCCGGATGTCCGTGGTCTCGGCACTCCACCCCGACGAAGGCCAGCCGGATCTGCGTTCGACGGTGTGGCTGCTCGGGGGCGAGGAGCCGACCCCGCTGCAGCTGCCGCGGATGAGCGTGAGCATGCATATCTGGCTCGACGAGGACTCCGTTCTGCTGATGGGAAATGATCTCACCCGCGATGAACTCGACTTCGTCGGACAGATGCCCGGGCTCTACGTCCACGAGCTGCGCACCGGAACCACACGGCGCCTGACCGACCCGGAGACCGTGGCGCTGGCCCCCATCCGCCCGCAGATCCGCGGGGGAGCGGCCATCGCCGTCATCGACACCGATGGGGCGTCCCGGCTCGTGAGCATCGACCTTGGCGCCGAGGAGATCGGCATCGACGAACTCGACTTCCTCAGTGATGACACGACCGTCATCAACGGCTTCGACATCGCGGATTCGACTCTCGTGTTCACCGGGGCGACCCCGAACTCACCTGCTGTGCTCGGCAAGATCGAACTCGACTCCGCCGCGGCCGCGGTCATCGTCAAGGAACACCCGGCACCGGCGAACTCCGTGACCCCGCAGGTCCTGCGCGTCGACGGCGAGGGCGGCTCCATCACCGGATGGTTGGCCACGCCGGAAGGACAGGGACCGTTCCCCGTCATCCTCAACATCCACGGCGGACCCTTCGCCCAATACACACACTCCTGGTTCGACGAGACCCAAGTGCTCACCTCGGCCGGCTACGCGGTCGTGTACTCGAACCCCCGCGGCTCGGGAGGCCGCACCCGCAGCTGGGGCACCGCGGTCCAAGGCGATATGGCGGCCCCGGCGATGTCCGATGTGCTCGCCGTGCTCGACTCTGCCCTGGAGACCGAACCCAACCTCGACCGGAATCGGATCGGCATCCAAGGCGGCTCCTACGGCGGCTACCTCACCGCCATGACCATCGCCGCCGACCACCGCTTCCGCGCCGCGATCGTCGAGCGCGGATACCTCGATCCCGACAGCTTCGTCGGCACCTCCGACATCGGACGCTTCTTCACCGAGGAGTACACGAGCCGCAGCCGCGAGGCCATCGCCGCCCAATCGCCGCTGGCCCACGCCGACCAGGTCGGAACCCCGACCCTGGTGATGCATTCGGAACTCGACTTCCGGTGCCCGCTCGAACAGGCCCAGCAGTACTATGCGGCTCTGCAGCGAGCCGGAGTCGACACGGAGATGCTCATCTTCCCCGGGGAGAACCACGAGCTCTCCCGTGCCGGGCAGCCACGCCATCGTCGACAGCGCTTCGAAGCCGTGCTCGACTGGTGGGACCGACATCTGGCGGCCCCCGCCGGACGGGCATGACCGTCGAGTTGGTCGGGAAGGCACGGTGCCGGTATCGTGCTCTCGACCCCTGTCGCGCTCTTGCCGAAAACCCCCAGCATCATTATTCTGCAAACACCTGCGTCCCCTCGTCGTCGACCACTGGAGAACCATGAAACCTCGTAAAGCCTCAAGGGTCGTATTACTCAATGAGCGCGACGAGGTTCTCCTGATCAGGGCCCAGGATCTGCTGACCCCGAGTCACCAATGGTGGATGACTTGTGGCGGCGGCTCCGAACTCGGCGAATCGGCCGCACAGACGGCGGCTCGCGAACTCGCCGAAGAGACCGGCATCGAATGCGAGCCGCACGAACTCATCGGCCCCCTGGCCACGCGTGACGAGGTCTTCAAGTTCACCGAGAAGTCACTGCGTCAGCTCGAGACCTACTTCGCGTTCCGGACGGCAGAGGACATCGAGCTCGAAGATGCGGTGTGGACGGACATCGAGAAGCGCAGCCTGCTGGAATTCCGGTGGTGGACCCGTGACGAACTCATGGCGACGACCGAAACGATCTATCCGAAGAATCTGCTCAGCCTCATCGATCTGGCGACGACCGGATCCGTGCCCGAGGTGCCGTTGGTCATCGACTGATGCGGGGCCACCCGCACCGTTGAAGCGGCGGGGACGGGCCCGGGCAGAGCGGAGAGCCTCGAGGAGCGTATAGACTTGAGAGGCTGTAACTACAGGAAGGAACACCAGTGGCAGGTCATTCCAAATGGGCAACGACTAAGCACAAGAAAGCGGCCATCGATGCCAAGCGCGGCAAACTCTTCGCCAAGCTGATCAAGAACATCGAGGTTGCGGCTCGCAACGGTGGACCTGACCCCGACGGCAACCCGACGCTCTTCGACGCCATCCAGAAAGCGAAGAAGAACTCGGTCCCCGCAGACAACATCACCCGCGCGGTCAAGCGCGGAGGCGGCCTCGACGGCTCGGGCGTCAACTACGAGACGATCATGTACGAAGGCTACGCCGATGGCGGAGTCGCCCTCCTTATCGAATGCCTCACCGACAACCGCAACCGTGCCACCTCCGAGGTCCGCGTGGCCGTGACCCGCAACGGCGGTTCGATGGCCGACCCGGGCTCGGTGACGTACAACTTCAACCGCAAGGGCGTCATCATCGTCAACGCCGCGGAGACCGACGAAGAATCGATCCTCCTGGCGACCATGGACGCCGGTGCCGAAGAGGTCAAGGACGAAGGCGAGAAGTTCGAGATCATCTGCGAGGCCACCGACCTCGTGGCTGTGCGGACGGCACTCGTCGACGCCGGCATCGACTACGACTCGGCCGAGGCCTCCTTCGTGCCTGGGCTCGAAGTCAGTCTCGATGCCGAGACCGCGCAGAAGGTCTTCACCCTCATCGATGCGCTCGAAGACTGCGACGACGTGCAGAACGTGTACTCGAACGCCGATGTCAGCGATGAGGTCCTCGCCGAACTCGACGCCTGATGCGCATCCTCGGCGTTGATCCCGGACTCACCCGCTGCGGGCTCGGTGTCATCGACACCCTGCCCGCACGGAAGGTGAAGATGGTCGCCGTCGACGTGCTGCGGACCCCGTCCGCGGACTCCGTCGACCTGCGCCTCGGATCCATCGCCGAGGCGTTCGACCAATGGTTGGACACCTACCGACCGGACGTCGTCGCCATCGAACGGGTCTTCGCCCGCAACGACGTCTCGACGATCATGGGCACAGCGCAGGTGTCCGGGCTGACGATGGGACTGGCCGCCCGCCGTGGCCTGCCCGTGGCCATGCACACGCCCTCGGAAGTCAAAGCCGCGACCACGGGATCCGGTCGCGCCGATAAGAAGCAGGTCACCACCATGGTGACGCGGATCCTCGGGCTCGACTCCCCGCCGAAGCCCGCCGACGCCGCGGATGCACTGGCGATCGCCATCTGCCATTCCTGGCGCGGGGCGCTGTCGGCGCAATCGACTCCGGGCAAGAACAAGGACCTCACCGAACGCAAGGCCGGCGGTCGGGAGGGCTCTGGGCTGACGAAGGCCCAGCAGCAGTGGGCAGACGCCATGCGCAAGGCCAAATAGTCGCCGGAACCAGCGGCATCGCGGGGTCTCTGGCGTGCCGGGACGAACGGTCAGCAGCGTTACTGCTAACCTGGATTCGTACACGTGTTCCCACCTGAAAGGCAGTCCGTGATCAGTTTCCTCAGCGGTACGGTGCATCGGATCGCAGCTGACCACCTCGTCGTGCTCACCTACGGGGTCGGCCGCAAGGTCCACGTCACCCCCGACACCCTGGCGAGCACCCGACACGGTGCGGAGATCGAACTGGTCACCAGCCTCGTGGTGCGCGAAGACTCGATGACGCTCTACGGTTTCGCCACCGAAGACGAGAACCACACCTTTGACGTCCTCCTCTCCATCTCCGGCATCGGCCCCCGCCTGGCCATGGCGATCCTGTCCGTTATGGGCCCCGACGAGCTCGCCGCCGCGATCGCGAATCAGGATGCGAACGCGCTCACCCGGGTTCCCGGCATCGGGAAGAAGGGCGCATCGCGGATCATCCTCGAACTCGAGAACAAGCTGCCGAAGCTCACCGCCTCGAGCCCGGGACCGACCCTGTCCTTCGGCGGCGGCAACCAGCAGGTCGTCGACGCCCTCGTGGGACTCGGGTGGAAGGAAGCACAGGCCGAGCAGGTCGTCGCCGACGTCGTCGAGGAGACCGGTGCTGAGGCCGGGACCTCCGTCATCCTCAAGGCCGCGCTCAAGGTGCTGGGTGCGAAGAAATGACCGGATCGTTCGAACCCGGAACAGGCGGCGATGGTGTCGACTCCTATGAGATGGAATTCGGCGATCAGTCGATGACCGGCGCCGAACGCGACCGTCTCGTCTCCGGGCAGGCCGAGACGGCCGAACGCGACGCCGAGGCGGCACTGCGCCCGAAGGGCCTGGCCGACTTCATCGGTCAGCCCCAGGTGCGCGAACAGCTCTCACTCGTCCTCGACGCGGCGAAGGCCCGGCAGAAGGCCCCCGACCATGTGCTGCTCTCCGGCCCACCCGGGCTCGGCAAGACCACACTGGCGATGATCATCGCCCACGAGATGAACGCGAGCCTGCGTGTGACCTCCGGTCCGGCCGTCCAGCACGCCGGGGACCTCGCGGCCATCCTGTCCTCACTCGAAGAGGGCGAAGTGCTCTTCATCGACGAGATCCACCGGATGGCGCGCGCTGCCGAAGAGATGCTCTATGTGGCGATGGAGGACTTCCGCGTCGACGTCATCGTGGGCAAGGGACCCGGAGCCACTGCCATCCCGCTCGACCTCCCGCAGTTCACTCTCGTCGGAGCCACGACCCGCTCCGGACTGCTGCCGGCGCCGCTGCGTGACCGTTTCGGTTTCACCGCACTCCTCGACTTCTACTCCAGCGTCGATCTGCTCACCGTGCTGCAGCGTTCGGCCCGGATGCTCGGCATCGAGGCGGATCTCGCCGGGCTGAAGGAGATCTCCACCCGCTCCCGTGGGACCCCGCGCGTTGCGAATCGGCTGCTGCGTCGCGTCCGCGACTGGGCGCAGGTGCGCGGCAGCGGCGTCATCGACGAGGAGGCCGCGGTGAATGCGCTGCGTGTCTACGAAGTCGATACGCTCGGGCTCGACCGCCTCGATCGATCTGTCCTCCACGTGCTGTGCAAACGCTTCGGCGGGGGGCCGGTGGGTCTGGGAACACTGGCCGTCTCCGTCGGAGAGGAAGCCGATACCGTCGAAACGGTGTCCGAGCCGTACCTCGTGCGCGAAGGGCTCATCAGCCGCACTCCACGCGGACGTGTGGCCACCTCGGCAGCCTGGAAGCATCTGGAAATGCAGATCCCAGCAAACTATGAGTACTGAACCCCGCAAATGAGTTCGCCTTGGACAGTGAGGACGAACTAAGCTGGTTCACTGGTTCATTCATATGAAAGGCTGATATCTGTGGATTTGTTGATCCCTCTTGCGCTTGCCGCGCTGCTGATCTTTTTCCTATTCAATTCTCGACGTAAGCAGAAGGCGCGTGCGGAGCAGATCAAGACGGGTCTGGTGCCCGGAGCGACCGTGATGACGACCTTCGGCGTCTTCGGCACCGTGCTGTCGATCGACGAGGAGAGCAACCAGGTGACCATCGAATCGGGTCCCGGCACCGTTCTGCGCGTCCACCGCCAGGCCATCGGCCAGATCGAGAACCCCGAGGCTGCCGCCGCAGCCCCCGTCGACGCTCCCGTCGCCGACGCTGCTGAGACGGACGTCGATGTCGACGACCAGGACGAGAAGCCGGCGATCACCGATGCCGAACTCGACGCCATGAACGCACGCAAGCGCGCCGAACAGGATGCCCCTGACGACGATGCCGTCGCCGCCGAGGACGATGAGGCCGCGGCCTCCGACTCCGATGCCGGGGACTCGGCTGAGGCCGAAGACGCCGCCGAGGCGGATGCCGAGTCCTCCGATTCGGACTCCGACAAGAACAACTGACTCGTCCTCGCACTCTGCTCCCAATCGAAAGCTGAAACGTGTCCGATATCGAAGAAAAGCCACGTCCTGGTTTGCGCTTCCTGTGGCTGACGATCATCACCTTGGTGCTTGCCGGCATCATCGCCGCCGGTGTCATCTGGTCGAACGCCACGACGTCTCCGAAACTCGCCCTCGACCTCGAGGGCGGAACGTCGATCATTCTGGAACCGCAGGTGTCCAAGGGCACGGACATCAGCAAGGAGCAGCTCGACCAGGCCGTGGCGATCATCCGCCAGCGCGTGGACTCGACCGGGGTCTCCGAAGCCGAGATCACGACGCAGGGCGACCGCAACATCATCGTCAACCTGCCGGGCAACCCCGATGAAGAGACACGCAACCTCGTGCGGTCGTCGGCTCAGCTCGTGTTCCGCCGGGTGGCGCTGGTCGGTGACCCGCGCTCCCAGGAGCAGATCCAGAAGGAGCAGGAGCAGAGCGGCGACAAGGGCGAGAAGTCCGACGGCGATGATGGGCTGAGCGACGAAGAGCGCAAGCGCATCGAGGACCTCACCGGCAAGGACGGCCAGGGCGACGCTCAGGGCGAGGACCAAGCTCCGGAAGGCGGCGGCGAAGTCGCCAAGGCAGGAAGCGTCTCGTCGACGGACACCGAGGCGGCCGCGAAGTCGAAGGCCGCCGAACCCTCCGGTTCGGCCGGCACTTCGGCGAAGGACGGCGAGTCGAATCAGTCGAAGAAGGTCACCGATTCGACTCCGCGTCCGCTGTTCGATCCTGAGAAGGATGCGAGCGAATGGCAGTCCGAAGACATCATCAAGGAATACACGGAGCTCGACTGCTCGGATCCGAAGAACCGCACCGGCGGCGAACAGGAGCCGGCGGACAAACCCGTGGTCTCCTGCTCCGAAGACGGTCAGGCCAAGTACATCCTCGGTCCGGTGGAACTCTCCGGTGACCACCTCGCGGATGCGAACTTCGGCTACGCAGCGGGAGCCAACGGCGTGCAGACGAACAAGCCCGCCGTGAACCTCTCCTTCGACGCGACCGGGCGCGAGATCTTCAAGCAGATCACCTCGGACATCACCGGAAAACAGCAGCCGTACAACCAGTTCGCCATCGAACTCGATGGTCTTGTGCTCTCCGCGCCGACCTCGAACGCCGTGATCACTGACGGCAAGGCCGAGATCTCCGGCAACTTCACCCTCGATGAGGCGCAGACGCTGGCCAACCAGCTGAAGAACGGCTCGCTGCCGCTGAGCTTCCAGGTCCAGAGCGAAGACCAGATCTCTCCGACTCTGGGATCGAACTACCTGAAGATCGGTCTGCTCACCGGTCTCGTCGGACTCATCCTCGTCGTCATCTACTCGCTCCTGCAGTACCGTGTGCTCGGCCTGGTCACGGTGTCGAGCCTCGTCGTCGCCGGCGTGCTCACCTACCTGCTCCTGCTGCTGGCCTCCTGGAGATACGGCTATCGCCTCTCATTGGCGGGTGTCGCCGGCATCATCATCGGCATCGGCATGGCGGCGGACTCGTTCATCGTCTACTTCGAACGAGTGCGAGACGAACTGCGCAGCGGGCGCAATCTGCTCTCGGCAGTCGAAGTCGGCTGGGATCGTGCCAAACGCACGATCTACGCCTCGAAGGCTGTGAACATGCTCGCCGCGGTCATCCTCTACATCCTCGCGGTCGGTTCGGTGCGCGGCTTCGCGTTCACCCTGGGACTGACGGTGATCATCGACGTGCTCATCGTCTTCCTGTTCACCCACCCGATGCTCCAGGTGCTCTCACGCACGAAGTTCTTCGGTGAAGGACACCCGATGTCCGGTATGGATCCGCGTCTGCTCGGAGTCAAACCCGCCGCCTACCGCGGTGCGCTCAACCTCTCTGTCGACGACAAGGACAAATCCCCGGAGGCCAAGCGCCGTGAGAAGGCCCGGATGCGCAAGGCCGGTCTCGACAGTGGAAGCGAGGCGGTGGAAGCCGACTCGGCTGCCGGCGATGCGGCGGTCGAGTCCGAAACGACGAAGACAGCCGCGAAGGCCGAGCGGACGACTGAGAAGAAGCCCGCCGGCAAGAAGCGCAAGACCGGAGCGGTCGCTGCCGGCGGAACCATCGCCGAACGGAAGGCGGCCGCCCGTCGGGCAGCCGAAGAGGAGGCCGCCGAAGACTCGGCGGCCGACGAAGGCAAGGAGGCTGACAAGTGAAACGGTTCTTTGCCTGGGGCAACCGGCTCCACAGCGGCGAATCATCCATCCCGTTCGTCGGCAAGGCGAAGCTGTGGTTGGGCATCGCCGGGGTCCTCGTGCTCCTCTCTCTGCTCGTGCCGCTCATCTTCGGCTTCAACTTCGGCATCGCCTTCAAAGGCGGATCGCAGTTCCAGGTCGACCACGTCACGAACACTTCAGCGAGCAAGGGCGAAAGCCTCGTCAGCGACGTCGTTCCCGGATCCGAACCGCGGCTGACACCGACATCCGACACCGCGGTGCAGATCGAGACGAACCAGCTCACGGATGCGCAGATGCAGGAAGTCCGCGACGCCCTCGTCGCCGGCTACGACATCAAGCCCGAGGAGGTCACCTCGACCTTCGTCGGCCCCGAATGGGGCAAGGACGTGACCTCGAAGATGATCCGGGCGCTCGTGATCTTCGTGGGCATCGCGCTCATCGTCATGGCCCTGTACTTCCGGACCTGGAAGATGTCGATCGCGGCCATCGTCGGTCTCTTCGCCGTGATGATCGTGACGATGGGCATCTACTCGGCCACCGGCTTCGAAGTCACGCCCGAAGCGATCATCGGCTTCCTCACCGTCTTGAGCTTCTCGCTGTATGACACGGTCGTGGTCTTCGACAAGATCCGCGAGAACACCGCCAGGTTCGGGGACAAACGCAACCTGAAGTTCTCCGAACTCGTCAACCTCGGTGTCAATCAGACGACGGTGCGTTCGATCAACACCTCGATGGTCTCGGTGCTGCCGATCGCATCGATCCTGTTCCTTGGCGTGTTCCTCCTCGGTGCCGGAACGCTGGTCGATATCTCGCTGTCCCTGTTCATCGGTACTATAGTGGCAGCCGCTTCGACGCTGTTCGTCGCGAGCCCGCTCTACGCCCTGCTCCGGTCGAACGAACCGGCGGTCAAAGCGCAGGAGCAGGCCGTGCGTGAACTACGCTTGAAGAACGGGGAAGCAGACGTCCCACCGGTGATTCACGCCGAAGTCTGACCCCGAGAGAGGAGATGTTGTGGCTTCGTCCGCTGAATCGCGCCGTCCGCGAGGCATCTCCCGCTTAGCCTGGTGGGCGGCCAGGGCACAGAACAACCCTGGCTACCCCCGAGTGCTCGGCCCGATGATCAGGGCCCTGCAGTCGAACCATCCGAAAGCGGACATCGACCTCGTCGTACGCGCCTACAAGGTCGCCGAGGAGGCTCACCGCGGGCAGACCCGGAAGTCCGGTGACGCCTACATCACCCATCCGATCGCCGTGGGCACGATCCTCGCCGAGATCGGCATGCTGCCGGTCACGCTCGCCGCCGCGCTGCTGCACGACACCGTCGAAGACACCTCGTACTCGCTCGAGGAGCTCACCGAGGAATTCGGGTCCGAGGTCGCGGCCATGGTCGACGGGGTGACGAAGCTCGACAAGCTCACCTACGGCCAAGCGGCTCAGTCCGAAACCGTGCGCAAGATGATCGTGGCGATGGCCAAGGACATCCGCGTTCTCGTGATCAAGCTCGCCGACCGTCTGCACAACGCGCGCACCTGGCGTTTCGTCCCGGCTTCGTCGAGTACGAAGAAGGCCCGAGAAACACTGGACATCTATGCTCCGCTGGCGCACCGGCTGGGCATGAACACGATCAAATGGGAACTCGAGGACCTCTCCTTCCAGGTCCTTCACCCGAAGGTCTACGACGAAGTCGTCCGCCTCGTGGCCGATCGTGCCCCCGAACGCGAGAAGTACCTGGCCACGGTCTCTGACGAGCTGCAGGGCGAGCTCAAAGAGGCCGGGATCGAATCGGCGATCACCGGGCGGCCGAAGCACTACTATTCGATCTACCAGAAGATGGTTGTCCGCGGACATGAATTCGCCGACATCTACGATCTCGTCGGCGTCCGTGTGCTCGTCGAGTCCGTGCGCGAATGCTATGCGACTCTCGGCATCGTCCACGCCCGCTGGAACCCTGTTCCCGGGCGGTTCAAGGACTACATCGCGATGCCGAAGTACAACATGTACCAGAGCCTGCACACAACGGTGATCGGCCCGGGCGGCAAGCCCGTCGAAATTCAGATCCGCACCTACGAGATGGACCGTCGGGCGGAATTCGGCGTCGCCGCGCACTGGAAGTACAAGGATCTGAACAAGTCGTCGAAGGCCGCGACGTCGAACACCGCCCGGTCGGTCAAGGTCTCCGACGCCGGAGCGGTCGATGACGCGGCCTGGCTGCGTCAGCTCCTCGACTGGCAGCGGGAAGTCAGCGACCCCGACGAGTTCCTCGACAGCCTCCGCTACGAGGTGAACTCGAAGGAAGTCTACGTCTTCACGCCCAAGGGCGATGTGATGAGCCTGCCGGCCGATGCCACCCCGATCGACTTCGCCTATGCCGTGCACACCGAGGTCGGACACAAGACCATGGGAGCCCGCGTCAACGGCCGCCTCGTCGCACTCGACACCGAGCTGAAGAACGGCGACTCCGTCGAGGTCTTCACCTCGAAGGACGAGAACGCCGGGCCCAGCCGCGATTGGCTCGGCTTCGTCAAGAGCCCGCGGGCCCGCAGCAAGATCCGCCAATGGTTCTCAAAGGAACGCCGCGAAGAGGCGATCGAGAACGGGCGCGAACAGCTGGCCCGCGCGATGCGCCGCCATTCGATCTCCGCCGCCTCACTGATGAGCCAGGAAGCCCTGCAGATCGTGGCCACGGAGATGCGTCTGCCCGATGTCAGCGCCCTCTATGCCGCGATCGGAAACGGGGTGTCCTCGGCTCAGCACGTCGTCGACCTGCTGGCGAAGGAAGTCGGCGACGATGACGAAGAGGTGGTGCTGCCGCCGGAACCGCGCAACCGCACCGGCCAGTCGTCGGGTCATCACTCATCGTCCGAAGGAGTGACGGTCAAGGGCGTCGACGATGTGCTCGTCAAGCTCGCCCGCTGCTGCACTCCGGTGCCCGGGGATGAGATCCTCGGCTTCGTCACCCGCGGTTCGGGTGTCTCTGTCCATCGTGTCGACTGTCCGAACGTCGCTTCTCTGAAACGGGAGCCCGAACGGATGGTCGAGGTCGCCTGGGGTGAGAAGACCAGCGGCATCTATCTCGTGCAGATCCAAGTCGAAGCGCTTGACCGCTCGGGTCTGCTCTCCGACATCACGAAGGTGCTCACCGAAACGCATGTGAACATCCTCTCGGCCTCCGTGGGCACCTCCCGGGCACGGGTGGCGCAGTCGAAGTTCGTGTTCGAGATGAGCGACGCGAGCCACTTGGACACCGTGCTCTCCGCCGTGCGGAAGGTCGAGGGCGTCTTCGACGTCTACCGCATCTCCGGCGGCTGAGTCCGCCGGTCGAGCGCCTGCCGCATCTGGGCGACGAACGGTCGGCGAGTGACAGCGGAGAGATACTCGCGGAATCGGCGGGCCAGACCGTCCGGGACCTCATCGAGGATGCCGCGCAGACTGTGTGCCACCTCGTTTCCGGGGTGCCGGAAGTGCGGGAAGAGCAGATCGTAGAGGGTCCGCTCCTCCGTTGTGATCGGCAGACCGTCGATGCGCAGCCATTCGTCATCGGCGATTGCGATCTCGTGGACGTCGACACCGTCATCGGCGACCCAGCGTCGCCGCGGCACGGTGATGAAGCTGAGCAATGACGGAGCCCTCCCGAGCCCCCGGTGGACCCACCAGGCGCTGTCATGGGAGAGGGCAAGCCCGGGAGGGATCGCCGAGTGCAGCGCCGCCATCCTGTCGGCGGGGGAGAGGATCGCCCCCTTGCGCACCCACGTCGATTCGGTGAGCCGGATGAGCAGACCGTCGAGCGTGAGCTCCGTGAGCTGCTCGTACCCGTAGTCACGCAGATGAAACAACGCCTCCATACTCCGACTATCGTCGGGTACGGAGGCGCTGACAAGACCCGCCGCCGGGCCTGTGGACAGTCACCGACTCGACCACCTGTGCCTGTGGACAGTCACTCAGCGGCCGGCCCGGGCCAGGCCGGAGCAGTTGAGGGTCGCGGTCTCAGTCGAGTTCGGCCGCCGTCTGCGCGAGCTGGTCCCGCCACGCGCGCCGGGCCTCGAGGGCTTCGAGAGCCTCGGCGACGGCCTTGTCGTCGCCGCCGGACTTCGCGTCCTCGAGCTTCTTCTCGAGTTCGACGATCGACTCATCCAGCTGGCTCAGAGCCCCCGAAGTGCGCGCCTTCGTCTCCGGGTTGCTGCGCTGCCACGCGGCCTCTTCGGCTTCGGCGAGGGCACGTTCGACCTCACGCAGGCCGTTCTCCATCCGTGAGATATCCGCGCGGGGAACCTTCCCGGCCTCTTCCCATTCGTCCTGGATGCTCCGCAGCTGCTTCTTCGCCGCCACCGGGTCCGTGATCGGCAGCAGCGCCTGTGCCTTCTTCAGCAGCTCCTCCTTGACGACGAGGTTGCCCTTGAACTCCTCGTCGAGCGCGGCGTTCTCGGCATCTCGAGCGGAGAAGAACACATCCTGTGCTGCACGGAAACGTGCCCACAGGGCATCGTCGTCCTTGCGCGAAGCCCGTGGAGCCGCCTTCCACTGGCTCATGAGTTCTTTGTACCTCTGGGAGACTGTGCGGAAATCGGTCGACGCGGACAGCGACTCCGCCTCGGTGACGATCTTCTCCTTGATCCGCTTGCCCTCGGCATTGAGTTTGTCGAGTTCGGCGAAGAACTCCTTGCGCTTGTGTTCGAAGGTGTTCCGGGCCTGCGAGAATCGTCCCCACAGTTCCTGGTCGACGGCACGCGGCAGACGCGGACCGCTGCGCTGCATGTCCTTCCACTGCGCGAACAGCTCCCGCAGCCGCGCCCCCGACTGCTTCCACTGGATCTTCGCGGGGTCCTGTTTGGCGAGGGCCTCGGCCTCGGCGACGAGCTCCTCACGGTCCTCCGCGGCCTGCAGCTTCGCCGCCTGGGCGCGTGCCGCCTGCTTCGACTCCGTGGCTTCGGCATCGGAGACGAGTGTGTCGAGAGTCGCGCTGAGACCCTTGAGATCACCGACGACATTGGCTTCGGGCAGCGTCTCCTGCAGGGACTTCGCCGCGGATACGATCTCCCGGCCGGGGGCCCCGGCCGAAAGGCGGTTGCGCAGCAGCACGGCGCTTTCGGCGAGTTCGACGTACTTCTTCGCGAAGTACTCGAGTGCCTCTTCGGGTGTGGCGTCCGGGTACTGGCCGACGGGACGCTCGCCGTCAGAGGTGGTGACGAACACATTGCCCTCGGCATCGGCACGACCATGTGTCACCGCGCGAGCCACCTCGGCGTCGTGGTCGATGTGGTTGGCACCGACCACCTGCGCGGCCTGCGGGCGAGGCAGGGACGACGGACGGGGGGTCGGCTTCGGTGTCGGGGTCGACATGGTTCTCACCTTGTTTCCATCGGTCGAACCGGCGGGGCTTTCCACCCGCCGATCACTCGATTACGGGATAGACGTTATCCCAGCATAACCATCAGCGTGCCGGTAGATAGACTTTGCACATGGATGTGTTCTCAACCCGTGCCGAATTCCTCGATGTCAACTGCTACGCCGTGCGTGCCGCCGGCGGCAGCGACTGCATTCTCATCGACTCCGGCTACGACTGCGCCCCCGGACTCGACCGCCTCCTGGTCAAGGAGGGACTCGAACCGCGAGCGATCTTCCTCACCCACGGGCACCCGGACCATATCCTCGGCCTGAGGAATGTGCTCGCCCGGTGGGATGTTCCCGTCCACCTCGGCGACGCCGACCGATACCGTTTGGACGATCCTGCATCGACACTCAACCCGCAGTTCGCGGCGATGCTCGCTCCTCTCGTCCAAGACTGGCACGCACCGGAGGTCATCGACGTCGCCGACGCCGAGAGCTTCGAATTCGCTGGTCTGACGGTCACGGCCCTGGCCGCACCCGGACACACGGAAGGATCGATGCTGCTGCGCGTCACCGACGGAGACGAGGAGATCATCTTCACCGGAGACGTCGTCTTCGCCGGAGCCATCGGCCGAGTCGATCTGCCCGGGGGAGACGCGCAGGCGATGCGGGAATCGCTCAAGGCCTTCGCGACACTGCCCGACGTGCCGATCTATCCTGGACACGGCCCGTCCTCGACAGTCGGACGCGAATTGGCCTCGAACCCGTTCTTCTGACACCGCGGGGACCGAACCCGCACCGGCAGAGGCGTCCTCCGCACCTGTTCATATCGACCGCAGAACCGCTGAGCAGCGACACTCAGCACCGATACACCGACACTCAGCACCGAACCGAAAGCAAGGAGCACCATGGCGAAGTCAGCCCGTCTGTCCGGATTCCCGGAACGACTTCCGGCCGAACGCGTGATCGAGAAGACCATCATCGACACCCTCGAACACACCTTCGCCCTGCACGGGTTCTCCGCGCTGAGCCACCGGGCGGTCGAACCGATCAGCCAACTGGCCAAGGACGGAGAGATCGACAAGGAGATCTTCGCCGTCTCCCGCCTGCACTCCGAAGGCACCGAACGCAACCCGCTCGGTCTCCACTTCGATCTCACGGTGCCCCTGGCCCGGTACATCGCGGACAACGCGAACGAACTGAGCTTCCCGTTCAAAGCCGCGCGCATCCAGCCCGTCTGGCGCGGCGAACGCCCCCAGGCCGGCCGCTACAGGGAATTCATCCAAGCCGATATCGACGTCATCGCCGACGGCGAACTGCCCGGCCACTTCGAGATCGAGATCCCGTTGGCCGTCGCCGATGCCTTCTCCCGACTCGCACCACTGGGCGTGCCCGGCGTCAGGATCGTCGTCAACGACCGGCGGCTGCTCGAAGGCTTCGCCCGCGGCATCGGACTGACGAACATCCAAGCCGTTCTGCGCTGCCTGGACAAGTACGACAAGATCGGGCCCGAGGAAGTGGCGAAGCTGCTCGCCGTCGAAGCCGGAGCGGATGAGGAACAGCAGCAGCTGTGCCTGCGGCTCGCTGCGATCGAATCCGACTCCCCGGACTTCGCCGCAGAGGTCCGCGCACTCGGCGTCGAACACCCGCTGCTCGATGCCGGCCTCGAGTCTCTGACGACGCTGCTGACAGCAGCGGCGGAACGGGCTCCCGGAGTCGTCATCGCCCAACTCAAGATCGCCCGCGGCCTCGACTACTACACCGGTGCCGTGTACGAGACGCAGCTCATCGGGCACGAAGAGCTCGGCTCCGTGTCCTCCGGCGGCCGCTACGATTCGCTCGTGAGCGTGGGGAAGAAGACCTACCCGGGGGTGGGCATGTCCATCGGCGTCTCTCGTCTCATGGCGTTCATCCTCGGCGAAGAATCGGACGTCCGCGCCACCCGCGGCACCCCCTCGGCGGTCGTCGTCGCGGTCACCGATGATGCCAAGCGGGGTGAAGCCGATGCCGTGGCCAGCGCGCTGCGAGCCCGCGACATCCCGTGCGAGGTCTCACCGAACGCGGCGAAGTTCGGCAAGCAGATCCGCTACGCCGAACGTCGTGGCATCCCCTTCGTCTGGTTCACCGATGGAGAGTCCGGCCACGAGGTCAAGGACATCCGCACCGGCGAACAGGTCTCGGCCGATCCCGCTGCCTGGGCTCCCAGCGCCGACGACCTGTGGCCGCGGGTGTACAGGGCCTGACCCGCAAACGACTATCATTGTTCACGCGCCAGACCACATCATCACAAAGGAGCCTTAGGTGCTGCGAAGCCACGAAGCCGGAAGCCTGCGAGCCGCGAACGCAGGAGAAACCGTCACCCTCACCGGGTGGGTCGACCGTCGTCGCGATCACGGAGGTGTCGCCTTCATCGATCTGCGTGACGCTTCGGGAATCGTGCAGGTCGTCGTCCGCGAGGATGACGCCCACCAGCTGCGCAACGAAACCGTCGTCAAGGCCACCGGCACCGTCTCGATCCGCCCCGAGGGCAACACGAACCCGAATCTGCCCACCGGCGAGATCGAGGTCATCGACACCACCGTCGAAGTGCTCTCCGAGGCTGCGGCGCTGCCGTTCCAGGTCTCCGATCATGCCGAGGACTCCGGTGCCGTCGGCGAAGAGACGCGTCTGCGCTACCGCTACCTCGATCTGCGCCGCTCCGGTCCGGCGAAGACGATCCGCCTGCGCTCCGATGTCAACAAGGCTGCCCGGTCGGTGCTCGACGCGCACAGCTTCGTCGAGGTCGAGACCCCGACGCTGACGAAGTCGACCCCGGAAGGCGCCCGCGACTTCCTCGTTCCGGCTCGCCTCAAACCCGGCTCCTGGTACGCCCTGCCACAGTCGCCGCAGCTGTTCAAACAGCTGCTCCAGGTCGCCGGCATGGAACGCTACTACCAGATCGCCCGCTGCTACCGCGACGAGGACTTCCGCGCCGACCGGCAGCCCGAGTTCACCCAGCTCGACATCGAAGCCTCCTTCGTCGAGCAGGAGGACATCATCGCGTTGGCCGAAGAGATCCTCACCGCGCTGTGGAAGCTCATCGGCTACGACATCACCACGCCGATCCCGCACATCACCTACCACGAAGCGATGGAGAAGTACGGTTCGGACAAACCGGATCTGCGTTTCGGTCTCGAACTGCACAACCTCACGGAGTTCTTCGCCGACACCCCGTTCCGCGTCTTCCAGTCCGACTATGTCGGCTCCGTGGTCTACCCCGGAGGCGGATCACTGCCGCGCCGTCAGCTCGACGGCTGGCAGGACTGGGCCAAGCAGCGCGGTGCCAAGGGTCTGGCCTATGTCCTCGTGGCCGAAGACGGAACCCTGACCGGTCCCGTGGCGAAGAACATCTCCGAGGAGGAGAAAGCCGGTCTCGTCTCCGCCGCGGGCGCCGAACCGGGCGACGCGATCTTCTTCGCCGCCGGCGAGCCGAACTCCTCCCGCGCCCTGCTCGGCGCCGCGCGCAATGAGATCGCTTCACGCACCGGGCTGATCAAGGACGGCGACTGGGCCTTCGTGTGGGTTGTCGACGCCCCGCTGTTCGAATCGGCCGCCGATGCTCAGGCAGCCGGAGACGTCGCTGTCGGCGGGGGGCAGTGGACGGCAGTCCACCACGCATTCACCGCCCCGAAGCCCGAGTTCCTCGACAGCCTCGAATCGGATCCGGGTGCCGCTCTGGCCTATGCCTACGACATCGTGTGCAACGGCAACGAGATCGGCGGCGGCTCCATCCGCATCCACCGCAAGGATGTGCAGGAGCGCGTATTCACGATCATGGGCATCTCCGAGGAGGAGGCGCAGGAGAAGTTCGGGTTCCTCCTCGAAGCGTTCAAGTTCGGTGCGCCCCCGCACGGCGGCATCGCCTTCGGCTGGGACCGCATCGTGTCCCTGTTGGCCGGAGTCGATTCGATCCGTGAGGTCATCGCCTTCCCGAAGTCCGGCGGTGGATTCGATCCGCTCACTCAGGCTCCGGCTCCGATCACCGACGAGCAGCGTGCCGAGGCCGGCGTCGACTACGAACCGGAAGACGACGACACCGAGGGCTGATGAGCCAAGAACCGAATCTGTTCTCCGACGGCCCGGACCAGGACGCCCCTGGTCCGGGCTTCGCCGGTTCCTCCGGTGCCTCCCAGGCTCGTGCCCTCGACCCTCTGGCCGTGCGGATGCGTCCGCGGACTCTCGAAGAAGTCGTCGGTCAGGAGCACCTGACGTTCCCCGGATCCCCGCTCAACCAGCTCGTCGAAGCCAGCGGGGGAGACCGGGCGGGGGCCTCCTCGGTGATCCTGTGGGGGCCACCAGGAGTCGGGAAGACGACCCTGGCCCATGTCATCTCCCACGCACCCGGACGGACGTTCGTCGAGCTGTCGGCGATCACGGCCGGAGTCAAGGACGTGCGCCAGGTGATCGAGAACGCCCGCCGCGAACGGGAGATGTACCAGCGCACCACGGTGCTCTTCCTCGACGAGATCCACCGCTTCTCCAAGGCACAGCAGGACGCACTGCTGCCGGCGGTGGAGAACCGACTGGTCGTCCTCGTCGCCGCCACCACGGAGAACCCCTCGTTCTCCGTCATCTCGCCGCTGCTGTCCCGGTCCCTGCTGCTGACTCTGCGTCCGCTCGACGATGAGGCGGTGGGCAGGCTGCTCGACCGTGCAGTCGAATCGGACCGGGGACTGGCCGGACAGTTCGAACTCGCCGAGGAGGCGCGGACGTTCATCGTCCGCATCGCCGGAGCCGATGCGCGCAGGTCACTGACCGTGCTCGAAGCTGCGGCCGGAATCGCCGCCGCTCAAGGTGAGCGTGGGCCAGCCGCGGATTCCGCCATGGACGCGGCAGAGGCGCCGATCCTCATCACCGAGTCCGCCTGCGCCGAAGCCAGCAGCGAGACCGTGCTGCGCTACGACAGGAACGGCGACCAGCACTACGACGTGGTCTCGGCATTCATCAAATCGATCCGCGGCTCCGATGTCGACGCTGCCCTGCACTACCTCGCGCGGATGATCGTCGCCGGCGAGGACCCGCGTTTCATCGCCCGCCGCGTCGTCATCTCCGCGGCCGAGGACATCGGCATGGCCGACCCGCAGGCGCTGCCCATCGCGGTGGCCGCCTCGACGGCAGTGCAGAACATCGGCATGCCCGAAGGCAGGATCCCGCTGGCCGAGGCGGTCACCTACCTGGCCATGGCCCCGAAATCGAACGCCAGCTACCGGGCACTGGATGCCGCCATCGCCGATGTCAAGAACGGTCTGGCCGGCCAGGTGCCCACGCACCTGCGCGATGCCCACTACCCAGGAGCCAAGGAACTCGGCCACGGCGAGGGCTACAAGTACTCCCACGACTATCCCCACGGAGTCGCAGACCAGGAGTACCTGCCCGAGCCCCTGCGTGGCAAGCGCTACTACTCTCCGACGGGCAACGGAATGGAACGCAGCATGGCTGAGAGGCTCGAGAACCTCAGAGCGATTCTCGGACGCGGATGATTTCACTCTCGGGTGGGATGCCCGAGAAGCCCTGCGAGGAGAAGATTGGACCATGAATCGCTTTATGACTCTTCTCCAGAGGATTCTCTTCGTCATTCCGGCCGCCATAGCAGGCTTGCCAGTGCTATTCGTGGTCTTTACATACTTCTTCGTGGACGATCCCGTGTTGACCGTAATCGGCGTCGTCGGGCTGATTGCCAGTGTGGCCCTGTGCTTCCTGCCGGTGATTCACAGAGGCGAGAAATCGCTGGCATCTGAGCTGCTAGGCACCGATGTTGATGAAGACGGTGCCTACCGAAACAGCGCGATCTTTGCGGGCCTTCACCTCCTTGCTGGGACGTCCACGGTGATAGCGGTGTGCCTAATTCCTGTGGCTATCGGAGAGCTCTCATGGCGACTCAAAGACGCATTCTCTGGGAAATGGGCGACTTCAACGGCTGTCGAACTGCTCATGGGGACAGTTCTCGACTCTCCATTTCGAGTGCTTCTGTTCGTCGTCTTCGCCGGTGCCATATCCTATTCCGTCGTTTTCTTCATCGGATGTGCTTTTCTGGCTTCACGGGTCCTCGGCAGGAGTCTCGAGGACAAACTCGCAGAGAGCGAAGCCGATCGCAAGAGACTGGCGATTCAGAATGAGTTAGCCCGCGACATCCATGACTCAGTTGGTCACGCATTGACGATTGCGAGTCTGCAGGCCGAGCGCGGCCGCGCCAGAATCGATGTCGACGCAGGAGACGCAAAGGATGCATTGTCAACCGTTCTGTCTGTGTGTCAGCGAGCTCAGGCAGACCTTGACGATGTCCTGAGGGTCCTCCGCACTGGAGCGCCTCGCAGCAGCACTCAGGTGAAGGATCTGCGCAGCATCGGTGATCTGATCGATGAGGTCCGCAATGCCGGTCTCGTCGTCGATGCGGCGATACCGCTCAATCTCGACGTCGCCGAGGACCGTCTGCCTGTTCTCTACCGAATCGTCCAGGAGGCACTGACCAACGCTATGCGGTACGCGCGTCCGCATGAACTTCGCCTAAGAATAGAGAACAGCGCCGATGGGCTTCGAATCGTCGCTGAGAACCCGGTAGATGGAGGAACCGATAGTGGTGTCGGCAAGGGATTGCAAGGTATCGAGGCTCGCGCGCTTCTGCTCGGCGGATCATCTTCGGCTCACGTCGTTGCGGGGTGGTTTGTGCTGGACGTAAGACTTCCTCACCTTGAGGAAGTCCCTGCATGATCGATCTGCTGATCGTCGACGACGAGCCTCTCATTCGGTCAGGTCTCTCTGGGGCCCTGAGCCAATTTCCGCACCTTCGAATCGTCGGCGAAGCTGAAGACGGCGAGACAGCGGTCACCGCAGCGCGACAACTTCGCCCTGACGTTGTTCTCATGGACGTCCGAATGCCCGGAAGAGATGGACTGAGCGCAACGAAGGAACTGACCGATGACAGGTCGTTTTCAGGCACGATCCTTGTGCTCACCACATTCGACTCGGATGACTACGTCTACCAGGCGATGGCTCTCGGCGCCCGGGGTTTCCTCCTCAAACGGTGGCCGATCGCCAGAATCGCGGATGCGATCTCCATAGCGTCCGCAGGAGAGAGCGTCGTGTTTCCTGATTCGCTTGCCAGGATCGTTGCTGACCACGGCTCACCGCCGAAGCGAAGTTCGGGTGAAATCGAGGCGGAGCTCACACCGCGTGAACAGGTTGTTCTTAAACAAGTGGCTGCCGGTCTTAACAATGCGGAGATCGCGGAACGTCTTCACGTCACTGTGGACACCGTGAAGTCTCAAGTCAGCAGTGTCCTGCTCAAACTCAACGTACGGGACCGCACGCAGGCTGTCATTCGTGCTTTCGAATCCGGTTTCGCGGCCGCGGAATCAGGATCTGACCGATCGGCGGAAGCACGACTCTCTTCGCGGCGATGAGGTTTCCGATGACACGACCGGGATCGGTCATCTCACCGCAGGCGTTCAGCTCATCGAATTCTGCAATCGACATCTCCACGCTGTGGGCAACCTCCTGCGAAACATCGGTCACCCCTGCACCGATTCTCACCCGCTGGCAGAAAGAGGGGCATCCTGACAGGTCCCGCATCTAAGATCCTGGCCGAAGCTGTACCTGTGCTCGAGGTGGAGAGGACGGAATCCGATCTCTTCCCCGTCTCGCGGCGATCGGACCCTCGCACCGTTCGGCCGCACCACTCGGGAGGATCGAAGATCCGGCGACCAAGCAAGTGTCTGTACTGCCGGGTCAGGCGCAGTCGACCCCGCGTTCGTGTTGCTGAGCAGTCCGACCCCGCAGGAGTGGGATCCGTTGAACTCGTACCGAATCCGTTCGCAGGTGTGCAGGGTCAAGTCCGTCGTTCTAGCTGAACCGAACGAATCGGTCGTAGACATGCCGCTTGGAGTCAAGAGTTGACCTTCCACGGTGGATCTTCCTTGGTCGAAACCTAGCCCTACCACTTTGGGCCTCTGGCACGATAGTTTGGAAACTGACTGCGAGTTGCTGGGCAATCGGCGTGGTCCGAGACTGAGGAGGCGCGACGTGGCAGATATCGTCATCACGATCGCCGCCGCGCTTGCGCTGGGACTCATCGCCCATGAGCTGCGCATTCCGCCGCTCGTCGGATTCCTCGCGGCCGGATTCCTCCTGCACGTCTTCGGCTTCACCGCCTTCGCGGGACTGCAGCAGGTATCGGACATCGGAGTCGTCCTGCTGCTGTTCACGATCGGACTGAAATTCGATCTGCGCTCCCTGCTCCAACCCGAAGCCCACGGCACCGCTGCGTTGCACATGATCACGGTGGTCCTCCTCGGTGCCGGGACGATCGGAGCTGCCGCAGCCATCGGCATCGTCAGCGTCGGCGGGGGACTGGGCACCTTGGCGCTGCTCGGCTTCGCCCTCTCGTTCTCCTCCACGGTGCTCGTGGTCAAAGTGGCTCTTCGTAATCGAGAGTGTGGGTCAGGGATTTTCAGACACGGCGAGTCGCTGCTCAGATAGGCGTCGAGGTCTTCCGATGATGGAAGTTCCTACACCGTCCATCCGAAAGACCTCGACATGGCC
>NZ_JBNBZD010000027.1:0-43191 GCF_049804075.1 Brevibacterium sp. FAM 24630 | reverse complement strand
CTCGGGGCGCATCAGCGGTAACCACCACCGACCGAAACGCTACGACCGCAGACTGCTGCGGGCCTGCTACCTCGCCGCGCAAGTGGCATCGCGATGGTGCCCGGTATCGAAGGCGTTCTACGACCGAAAACGGGCTGAAGGCAAGAACCACAAACAAGCGATCCTCGCCCTGGCACGCCGACGCATCAACGTGCTCTGGGCGATGCTGCGAGACCGCACAATGTTCGGTCAAGGAATCTCCCCGATACCGGGGTGAAGCACTTGACAACTTCATTGAGATTCTCCTTCTTCTGTGCGGATGGATCGGACGGTCACGGATTCCATCGGGAAGCAATCGGGGGCGGACCAGACGGTCACGGGCTGAGGTCGAGCACGGTCAGGGACGGGAAGACAGCGAAGATGACGGTGACGGGAAGGACGAAGACGACCACTGGAACGAGCATGCCGATCTCTTTGCGGCCCGAGAGCTCGAGCAGGCGTCGGCGTGACTGTTCGCGCACGTCAGCGGCCTGGGAGCGGAGGACTTCGGCCAAAGGCGTGCCGCGGGTCATCGATACTGCGAGTCCGTCGACGAACTGGACGATCTCGGGGATCGCGATCCGCGTGGCCATCCCGTCGAGTGCCTCGACCAGAGGAGTTCCGGTGCGGGTGGCGGCCAGGGCCGCGCGCAGTTCGTCGATGAGATCACCCGAACAGGTCCGACACACCCGTTCCAGCGCCTCGATGATGCCCTCACCCGCGGTGATGGACAAGGCGAGGAGTTCCGCGACGGTGGGGAACTCGGCCAGCACCCGGGACTCGTGACGGTTGATGGCCTGGCTCAGGCGCCAATCATTGAAGACATGACCTGCGATGCCGCCGCTGATGACAAGGACGAGCGTGACGATGGGGGAGAACCCGCGCTGAGCCGACAGCAGCCCGGCCAGACCGCCGGCGGCGATCATCCCCACGAGGATGCTCAGCACCTGATTGATGCGGAACTTCTCGATCGTGGCATTCCCGCCGAGGCGGTCGATGCGCAGCCGCAGAGTCGCATCCGTGGTGATGCGCGAGGTCACCCACAGCGTCGACGTCAGCAGCACCGACTTCGCCAGTCCCAGGAAGCCCTCGGCACGCGGCGTCGGCGGAGCATAGACATCGATCAACGACTCCTGATCGCGCAGATAGGGCGCGATCCGTGAGGACAGGGTCGGTCGGCGCAGCGGCGGAAGGGAGAGGACGAAGACACACAGGGCGAAGCCGTTGAAGAGCCCGAGGGCGAGGACGGACAGGGGATCATCGAGGATGTTCATGCCGCCCGACCGTCCCGCGCATCATCCGTCCCGGACGAACCGAAACCACGGAAGCCGGTGCTCGCCTGCGGATCGGCCTCGCCGGCAGAGCCCTCAGCAGCGGCGTACCTGCGGTGTGCCGCGCTGAGGGAGGACCCTTCGATGACGCGAGGTTCGGCAGGGAGCCGACCGATGCGCTTCATCGCCTGATACGCGAGCAGAGAGATGACGAAGCCGGAGGCCAAGAGCAGCAGTCCGGTCCGGGAATTGTAGGCGGTGGCCGTCTCGGGCCGGGTCGAGAGGAACGCGAGCACCACCCAGGGTGCGGCGACGGCCAGCCGTGCTCCATTGACGGTCCACTGCTGCCTCGCGGACAGCTCGTTGCGTGTGCGGGCGTCATCGCGGACGAACTGAGCCAGGGCCCGCAGCATCGTGCCCAGATCGCTGCCGCCGACCTGTCGGGTGACGCTGAGGGCGACGACGATGCGGTCGGCCACCGGGTCGGCGCTGACTTGGCGGAACCTCTCCAACGCGAGTGCGAAGGACCCGCTGGCTCGGTATTCCTCAGCGAAGACTTCGAACAGCGGCCGCAGCGGTTCCGGACCGCGATGGGCCAAGGAACTGAGCGCCTCGGGCAGAGACAGCCCCGCCCGGACACCGGAATTGAGATGATCGAGCGTCTCCGGCCACAGCTCCCGACGCATCACCTGCTTGCTGCGGGCCCGATGCTGCAGAAGCCGGTGGGGCAGCCAGGAGGCGAAGAGGCCGAAACACAGGGCGATCGCCCACGACCCGGTGAACACGGTCGCGAGGACCGCGACGACACCGAACACGGCAACGCAGATGAGCAGCAGATGCCCGGGCCGCAGGCGCGGAAATCCCGCACCGGTGAGCATGTCGTCGAGTTCGCGCACCCATCGCCGCTGCGTCCGTGCTCCCTGCGGACGCTGCCACAGAGACATCCAGATGAGGAACAGCCCGGCGCCGAGTCCCGCGCCGATGAGCAGAGCGAACTGCGAATAGCTCACGCCGCCTCCAGAACGGCGTGCAGGTCCCGACCGATGCCGGCAAATCTCTCGCCGAGGTGGCCGAAGCCCTGACCGCGGACGAGCGTTCCGCGCGGCGAATGGAAGATCGTATCGAGTTCGACGACATCGCCTTCGACTCCACCGGGGACCGCGCAGATCTCGTCGACGCGGCGGACCCCGTTGGGATCGCGTCGCAGGTGGACGACGACGTCGAGGCTGACGGCAACGGTGGGAACGACGAACGCCGAGGAGATGTTCGCCCCGGCCAGCAGCGGCAGGGTGCAGATCTTCGTGATCGCCGCGCGTGCCGAGTTCGCATGAATCGTGCCCATTCCGGGCAGGCCCGAGTTGAGTGCCACGAGGAGGTCGAGGCTTTCGGCTTCCCGGACCTCACCGACGATGATGCGGGTCGGCCGCATCCGCAGCGCCTCTTTGACCAGGGCCCGCAGGGTCACTTCGCCGGTGCCTTCCAGGGACGGCTGCCGGCATTGCATGGGCACCCAGTCGCGGCTGGGCAGGTTGAGTTCGAAGACCTCTTCGCAGGAGATCGTGCGTTCCCTGGCAGGAATCGACCCGGCCAGAGCGTTGAGCATCGTCGTCTTGCCGGCCTGTGTGGCACCGGAGACGAGGATGTTGGCTCCGCAGGCGACGGCCCCGTCGAGGAACTCGGCGGCACCGGGGGTGATCGAGCCGGTGGCGACGAGGTTCCTGAGATTGCGTGGCCGAGCGATGAACTTGCGGATATTCACTGCCGGGTGGGTGCGGGTGATATCGGGAAGGACCACGTGCAGTCGGGACCCGTCGGGCAGGATGGAATCGACGAAGGGCTGGGACAGGTCGACGCGTCGACCCGAGGTGCGCAGCATCCGTTCGATGAGGTCATCGAGTTCGCCGGAGCTCAGCTTCGTCGTCGTCAGTTGGTGGACGCCGTCGACGGCGATGAAGACCTCACTCGGGGAATTCACCCAGATCTCCTCGACGTGCGGATCATCGAAATAGTCCTGCAGGGCGCCGAACCCCGAGAGCTGATTGTCGATCTGGCGAAAGGTCGCTTCTCTGTCTTCGAGCAGCGGCAGATCGGCGACGAGGCTGCGTTCGTCGTACTCGGCGATGACGGTGCGTATGAGCTCGCGAGAACGCTGTATATCGGCGCGCGGGTCCACGTCGAGATCTCTGATCCGCTTGTGGACCTCGCTGGTGATGACATCGGTGGCTTCCACTCTGAACCCTTGCCCTGATCATTCGAATGACAGCGAGATTTGCTTTTTAACCTAGCTGTAGTCGAAAGAAGAATCCAGTGATTTCTGCAATCTGTGGATAACGCGATCGAGGGCATTCAAATGCTGACTCTGTAGTTTCAGGCGTGTCATTTCGGGTATGATCCAACCACCGGCAGCTCGCGACCGATGGTGGACTTCACTCCTGCCGCAAGCGCGACGCCGTCTGAGCTGACGTGCTGACTCCACCTGAGCCGCGCCGCCGGCGGGATGAATAGGATCTCCCGCCGGCGGCGCTTTTGGGCCCACGCGGGAAGTTCCGCGATCACTCGCCGAGGCGGGCCCGGGCGGCGTATCCACGGACGAGTACCATTTATTACAATGGGAATCGTGAAAAACAGACGTGACCGCTCAGACAGCGACTCCGCGGCTCTCGGACCGGAGCCGGCGGTCCCGCAGACGGGCCTGACGCCGGCCGTTGCCTTCGTCCACGAGCACCTCGCGGCACAGGCCGGGGCCGTGACGATCTCGGCGCTGGCCGCAATGACCGGACTGCATCAGAACACCGTGCGCGAACACCTCGACCAACTCGTCGAGGCCGGTGCGGCCACGAAGTCCAAGGCCGCCTCCTCGGGCCGCGGCCGACCGGCCTGGCTGTATCGAGCGATCGGGTCACCGCGGAAGGGAGCATCGGAATACCTCGGTCTCGCCTCGGTGCTGGCCGCGCAGATCGATCGCACGAGCCCGAACCCGCGAGCAGACGGGATCGCGGCCGGAATCGACTGGGGCCGCGACCTCGCTCGAGGCGTCGCCGAAATGCGGGTCGACGCCGAGGAGGCCGCCCCCGCCGAATCGACAGCGACCGACGAGACTCTCGCCCTGCTCGACAGTCTCGGCTTCGCGCCTGAACCCGTTCCAGCGGAAGCGACGGACGCCGGCCGACGCAGCTTCCGTCTCACCCGCTGTCCCCTGCTCGAAGCCGCTCACGAATACCCGGACATCGTCTGCGGCGTCCACCTCGGCCTCGTCCGGGGCAGTCTCGAGTCCTTCGGCGGGCCCGGTGCCGACAGCGAACTCGAGCCCTTCTCCGAACCCGGGGCCTGCCGCCTGCACCTGCACGACGACACGGTCGCCGATTCTCCAACCGCGCCCGCCGCCGATCCACAGACCGCGCTGGCATCCGGTGAGTCTGCCGGTCCCGCCGCGACCCGAAAGCCGCTGAAGTGATCCGCCGCCTCGCCTTCCTCCTCCCCGCCGGACTGGCCCTGCTGGCCGGTCTCGATGCGGCACTCATGCTGCTCGGCGTCTGGGCCCCGGTCGCCGGTGACGATCTGCCCGAACTCCACGGCATCCTCATGGTCTTCGGCTTCCTCGGCACGGTCATCGCTCTGGAGCGAGCCGTGGCTTTGGCCCGCCCGACGGGTTTCCTCGCTCCCGGCCTGCTCGGGCTCGGCGCCATCGCCGTGCTCACACCGGCTCCGCTCATCGTCGGGCAGCTGGCCCTGCTGGCCGGCAGCCTTGCCCTCACCGTCCTCTACATCCCTCTGTTCAGACGCAACCTCGACGATGCCATCCTCGTCCAGGCCATCGGGGCAGCGCTGCTGGCCGGGGCCGGTCTGATGTGGATCGGGGGAGCCCCTGTCTCCGGCCTCATCGGCTGGCTGACCGGCTTCGTCGTGCTCACGATCAGCGCCGAACGACTCGAGCTCGCTCGGGTGAGCATCAGCGCACCGGCCACCCGCATCTTCCGACTCCTCGTCTCCGTCTTCGTCCTCGCCCTTCTCGCCTCTCTGCTGTGGCCGGCCGTCGGAGGACCGGTGCTGGGCATCAGCCTGCTCAGCCTCGTCGCCTGGCTGGTGGGCAATGACGTCGCCCGCAAGACCGTGCGCGCACCGGGGCAGACCGGCTTCATCGGTGCCTGCCTGCTCGCCGGGTACGTATGGTTGGCCGTGGCCGGACTGATCTGGACACTCGGCGGCCCGATCACCTCGGGACGTGGATTCGACGCCGTCGTGCACGCGGTCTTCCTCGGCTTCGCGCTGTCGATGATCATGGCCCATGCCTCGGTGATCCTGCCCGCGGTGCTGCGCATCCGTCTGCCCTACCACCCGGGCTTCTGGATCCCGGCCGGGCTGCTGCACATCAGCCTCATCCTGCGCATCGGCATCGGTGACGGACTCGACCTCGGCTGGGCCACACAGCTGGGCGGAGTGCTCAACGTGCTCGCAGTCCTCGGATTCGCCATCGTCGCGGCCTCCTCGGCGATCGCGGCGACGAAGAAGCGTACCGGTTCGGTCGCTCGCAGATCGGAGCCCACCCGATGAGCCCGCAGCTGTCCTCACCGCGCGAGCGTGACGACGACCTCGGCATCGGGCGCGGACGCTGGCTCATCCGCGACATCCCCGTCGTCATCTGGCTCGTCTTCCTCCTCGTCATCATCGCCGCCCATCCGGGCCTGCCGGTGGCCCGCTGGCTGATGATCCATCTCCTCGTCCTCGGCGCGGTCAGCCACTCGATCCTCGTCTGGTCCCAGCACTTCGCCCAGGCGCTGCTGCACACCCCCTCGACAGCGGCCACCCGCCGCAGCCAGAGCCTGCGCCTCGGTCTGCTCAACATCGGCACCCTCGTCGTCATCATCGGCATGATGGCCGGCATCTGGGCACTCGTCATCCTCGGTGCCGCGGCTGTCGTCGCCGCTGTCGTCTGGCACGGGGCCTCGCTGTGGAACGGGGCCCGCCACGCGCTGGCCTCCCGCTTCGCCGGAACTCTCCACTACTACGTCGCCGCGGCCGCGATCCTGCCGGTCGGCGTGACCTTCGGCGTTATCCTCGCCGATGACCTCGCCGACCCCTGGCACTCGCGGCTGCTGGCCGCCCATGCGCTGCTCAACCTGCTCGGCTGGATCGGCCTGACCGTCATCGGCACCCTCATGACCCTGTGGCCGACGATGCTGCGGACGAAGATCGTCCCCGGCGCCGAGGTGGCCGCCCGTCGCGCTCTCCCGCTCCTGCTCACCGGCCTGGTCATCGCTCTGGCCGCGACCCTGTTCTCGGCCCCCTGGGCGGCCGGCATCGGGCTGCTCGCCTACCTGGCCGGCATCGGACTCATCGCCCGGCCCTTCGTGCTCTCCGCAGCGGCCAAACCGCCACGGGAGTACCCGACCTATTCGGCCGCAGCCGCAATAGTCTGGCTGGTCATCTGCCTCCTCGCCACGGCCTGGGTGTTCTTCACCTCCGCGGATTGGACTTCGGCCACCCACGGGTTCACCTGGCTGACCCCCGCACTGGCGGCAGGCTTCGCCGCACAGATCCTCTTCGGTGCCCTGTCCTATCTCCTGCCCGTCGTCCTCGGCGGAGGGCCGACGGCCGTGCGCGCCGCGAACCGGGAATTCAACCGCCTCGCGGCCTTCCGCATCACGATCATCAATCTCGGTCTGGCGATCTGTCTGCTGCCCGTGCCCAGCTGGGTGCGCGTCCTGTGCTCAGGGCTCGTGGCGCTGGGGCTGGCACTGTTCCTGCCCTTCCTCTTCCGCGGCCTCCGCGCCTCCCGCAAGGCCAAAGCGAACCCGGACATCCACCGGACGAAACGTCCGACGAAGGAGCAGCGAGCCGCCGCATCCAAACTCGACGACCGGCGTGCACTGGCATCGGCGGCTGCGGGCATGGCGCTCGTGCTCGTCGCCGTGGCCGGGGGAGTGGCCCTCGACCCGAACGCCACGACCGCGGTCACCGCGCGAGCCGCCTCGGCGGGAGTGACACCGACGGGGGAGACCACAACGGTGCGCGTTGAGGCGAAGGACATGCGCTTCAGTCCCGACAGCGTCGACGTGCCCGCCGGCAACCGGCTCGTCATCGAGCTGAAGAACACCGATGACCAGGACGTCCACGATCTCGTGCTCGACAACGGCGTCGACAGCGGACGACTGAGCCCCGGCGAATCCGCCACCGTCGACGTCGGCATCGTCGGCGAAGATCTCGAGGGCTGGTGCTCGATCGCCGGGCACCGGCAGATGGGAATGGTCTTCGCCGTCAACGCGATCGGCGGTGCCGGTGAGAATACGGCAGCGGGCCATGACGACTCCGGCGACTCCGGGGATTCCGACACGGACGGCATGGCCGGCATGGATCACGGCGGCATGGAGCACGGCAGCGGCAACGGAACCTCCGGCAGTGAGGAATCCGCGGCCGGAGACCTCGACTTCATGGCCGAACCCGGCGCAGACTTCTCTGCCCGCGATGCGCGGCTGCCGCAGCCCGATGAGTCGGAGAAGTCGAAGACGATCAAGAAGACCTTCACCGTCAGCGAGGTCGAACGCGAGGTCGCCGCCGGCGTCACACAGAAGCTGTGGATGTTCAACGGCACCATGCCCGGCCCCACCCTGCGCGGGAAGGTCGGCGACCGGTTCGAGATCACCCTGGTCAACGACGGTTCCATGGGCCACTCGATCGACTTCCACGCCGGTGAGCTCGCCCCCGATCAGCCGATGCGCACGATCGCGCCCGGCGAATCCCTGACCTACACGTTCACGGCCACGCACTCGGGCGCGTGGATGTACCACTGCGCGACGATGCCGATGACCGACCACATCGCCAACGGCATGTTCGGCGCCGTGATCATCGATCCGCCGAACCTGCCCGAGGTCGACCGCGAATACTTCATGGTCCAATCCGAGCTCTATCTCGGACCCCAGGGCGGAATCGTCGACTCCGACAAGGCCGCCCGCGAGGAACCCGATGCCGTGGTCTTCAACGGCTTCGCCAATCAGTACGATCACGATCAGCTCAAGGCGAAGGTCGGCGAACGGGTACGCATCTGGGTCGTCGACGCCGGCCCCAATCGGCCGAGCGCCTTCCACATCATCGGCGGACAGTTCGACACCGTGTTCAAGGAAGGCGCCTACCGACTCAAACCCGACAACGAGGAGCAGGGGGCGAGTCAGACGCTCGACCTGGCCGCCTCGCAGGGCGGGTTCGTCGAACTCGAATTCGCCGAGGCGGGGCACTATCCCTTCGTGTCCCACGTGATGGTCGACGCCGAACGCGGTGCCCACGGGATCGTCGACGTCACGGATTGAGGCGATCGCCCCGCTGTGACCGCGAGGGCGGTACGAAAAATCTCACATTCTACAACGTGTAGAAAACATTCTACGCGCGGTAGTACGGTCGAAACTGCAAGAAGAACAGCGACCTGGAAAGGCCGTTCCCGCTGCGCGGCGCACGGGCGCCGCAAAAGGAGCTGAAGTGATCTCCCAACCCGCTCTCGCCATCGTCAGGGACACCCTGCCCGTCATCGGATCCGCGATCGGTGACATCACCCCGATCTTCTACGACCGGATGTTCACCGCCCGTCCCGACCTGCTGCGCGACCTGTTCAACCGAGGCAACCAGGCCCAGGGTGAGCAGCAGAAGGCCCTGGCAGGGGCGATCGCGGCCTATGCCAGTCTGCTCGTGTCCGAGGATGCCCCGAACATCGATGCGATGATGAGCCGGATCGCGAACAAACACGCCTCCCTGGGCATCACCGAAGACCAGTACCCGATCGTCTACGAGCACCTCTTCGCCGCCATCGGTGAGGTCCTCGGCGAGGCGGCCACCCCCGAGGTCGTCGACGCCTGGACCGAGGTCTACTGGGACATGGCGAACACTCTCATCGCCGCCGAGCGCGATCTCTACGCCCGGCACGAGGTGGACCCGGGCGAAGTCTGGTCAGAACTCGTCGTCGTCCGCCGTCGCCAGGAGTCCCCGCAGACCGTCAGCCTCGTCCTCGCCCGCCCCGATGGGGAGGTCCTGCCGCAGGCCCGTCCCGGACAGTACATCTCCGTCCAGGTGCAGCTGCCCGACGGCGCCCGCCAGATCCGGCAGTACAGCCTCACCCGGGCGACCTCGCGGGTGTCCTGGACTGTGACGATCAAGGCCGAACCCGGCCGCACCGAGGCCGGCATCCCCGCAGGCGAGGTCTCGAACTTCATCCACGGCAACGTCTTCGAAGGCGACGGGCTGCGCTGCTCCCTGCCGTACGGCGACCTCGTCGTCGAACAGGCCGAGGCCCCGCTGCTGCTCGTCTCCGCCGGCATCGGCTGCACCCCGATCCTCGGTGCCCTCAACGACCTCGTGTCCAAGGAGTCCCAGCGTGAGGTCACGGTCCTCCACGCCGACCAGTCCATGGCCACTCACGCCCACCGGCAGGAGATGGCGCAGCTGGTCGGTCAGCTGCCCGGGGCCCGAATGCATCACTGGTACGAACAGCTGGGTGCCCGGACGGCGACCGAGACCGTCCACGAAGGGTTCATCGACCTCACCGAGGTGAGCGTGCCCGCCGACGCGCAGGTCTACCTGTGCGGCCCGCCCCCGTTCATGCGCGCCGTGCGCCGCGGACTCGACGACCTTGACGTGCCCGAGGACAACATCCACTTCGAGGTCTTCGGCCCCGACACCTGGGCCACGGTTCCCGAACTCGTTCCCGCCTGAGGCGGGCTGGTATCCGGCTCGGGTCAGGCAGGTGTTCTGCCCGGGTCGGGCCCGTCCCCGCGCGGGCGGGCTCATCCCCGGTGAGCCGGGGGATTCGACGGATGCGCGCCGAGGTGGCCCCGCCTCGGCGCGCATCCCTCGATTGAGGGCGGGGCGCGGGCATGCTTTAGAATCGAGTCATTATGGCCACCACTGATTACCCTTCTGAAATCGCCAACCTCCGCCAGACGTACAAAGCGATTCTCGACGTGTCCGACCTGGAGAATCTGCGTGACGAGGTCTCTGAGCTCACGGAGGAGGCGTCTTCGCCGACTTTCTGGGACGACCCGGACTCGGCGCAGAAGACCTCGGCCAAGCTCTCCCACAGGCAGGGCACCCTGGAGAAGCTCGAGAAGTTCGGTGAGCGCATCGACGACGCCGAACTGCTCGTCGAGATGTCCCAGGACGAAGGCGACGCGGACTCCCTTGCAGAGGCCGACCGTGACATCAAGAAGCTCCACGATCAGCTGGCCGAACTCGAGATCTCGACGCTGCTCAACCACGAATACGACGAACGTTCCGCTGTGGTGACCGTGCGCTCGGGCGCCGGCGGCGACGATGCCACCGATTGGGCGCAGACGCTCACGCGGATGTACGTGAGGTGGGCGGAGAACCGCGGCTACAACGTCCAGGAACTCGACACCTCCTATGCTGAGGGCGCAGGCATCAAGTCGGCGACGATCCAGATCAACGCCCCCTACGCCTACGGCACCCTGTCCGTCGAAGCCGGCACCCACCGTCTCGTGCGCATCAGCCCCTTCGACAACCAGGGCCGACGCCAGACCTCGTTCGCCGCTGTCGAAGTGGTCCCGCTCATCGAGTCGACCGACCATATCGACATCGACGAGAACGACCTGCGCATCGACGTCTACCGGTCCTCGGGCCCGGGCGGTCAGTCGGTGAACACGACGGACTCCGCCGTGCGCATCACCCACGTTCCCACCGGTGTGGTCGTGAGCATGCAGAACGAGAAGTCCCAGATCCAGAACCGTGAAGCCGCGATGCGCGTCCTCCAGTCGCGTCTTCTCGAGCGCAAGCGCCAGGAAGAGGCCGCGCAGAAGAAGGAGCTCGCCGGCGACATCAAGGCCAGCTGGGGCGACCAGATGCGCTCCTACGTCACGCACCCGTACCAGATGGTCAAGGATCTGCGCACCGGGTATGAGGTCAACAACCCCTCGGCGGTCTTCGACGGCGACCTCGACGGGCTCATCGAAGCCGGCATCCGCTGGCGCAAGGAACAGGAGATGGCCGAAGAGGCCGACGCCTGACCTTCTGGCGGTCAGCCTCCTCGGCGAGGTCGGCCGTCTCATTGCGGTGACTGTGAACTTCATTCGGATCGCAACACACGCCCGGCCGCCTCCC
The DNA here is from genome assembly GCF_049804075.1 of Brevibacterium sp. FAM 24630. Taxonomy (NCBI): domain Bacteria; kingdom Bacillati; phylum Actinomycetota; class Actinomycetes; order Micrococcales; family Brevibacteriaceae; genus Brevibacterium; species Brevibacterium sp. FAM 24630. Next base: position 31,807 of record NZ_JBNBZD010000027.1, on the reverse strand, counting down.
CGAACATCACGGAACTGTTACGTACAGTGGAACCGGCCGAGCCACCCGCGACATGATTGAAGACGAACTTGATCAGATTCGACTCCGTTTCGAAGTCTTACGACTCACGCTCCCGCAAGGCACTCGACGAGATCTCGTTCGAAGCTGACCGTGGGGAGTTCGTGTTCCTCGTCGGCGCATCCGGTTCGGGAAAATCGACGGTCATCCGGCTGATCCTGCGAGAAGAGGTGCCCACGACCGGACGCATCCACATCGCTGGAAAATCCGTCGTGAAGATGCCCAGCTGGAAGGTGCCCTACCTGCGGCGGGGGATCGGAACCGTGTTCCAGGACTTCCGTCTGCTGCCGAACAAGACCGTCTTCGCCAACGTCGCCTTCGCCCTCCAAGTGATCGGGAAGTCCCGTGCGGCCATGTCGACGCTCGTGCCCGATGTGCTCGAGACCGTGGGCCTGGCCGGCAAGGAGAAGCGGTATCCCAGCGAACTCTCCGGCGGTGAGCAGCAGCGTGTGGCGATCGCCCGCGCCGTGGTCAACAAACCGGGAATCCTGCTCGCCGACGAGCCCACCGGCAACCTCGACCCGACGACGAGTGCCGACATCATGAACGTGCTCGAGAAGATCAACCGCAACGGCACGACCGTGCTCATGGCCACCCATGACGGCGAGATCGTCAACCGGATGCGCAGACGCGTGATCGAACTGCGCGAAGGCACGATCGTCCGTGACGTCGAAGAGGGCACCTACGGAGTCGCCTCATGAGGGCCGGTTTCATCCTCTCCGAGGTGTGGTCGGGCCTGCGGAGGAACTTCTCCATGGTGCTCTCGGTCGTCCTCGTGACTTTCGTGTCCCTGCTCTTCGTCGGTGCCGCGATCCTGCTGCAGATGCAGGTCGGGCAGATGAAGGATTTCTGGTACGACCGCGTGCAGGTCTCCGTGTTTCTGTGCCCGCCGGATTCGGAGGCGACGAACTGCGTCGACGGTGAAGTCACCGGCGATCAGAAGGATCAGATCCGGGCCGAACTCGAAAGCTCCGAACTCGCCCCCTATGTCGACAAGGTCTACTTCGAGGGCAAGTCCGAGGCCTACGACCACTTCCAAGAGCAGTTCAAGGGCACGAGCCTCGAAGGAACCGTGCCCGAGGACGAGATGAGCGAGTCCTTCCGGGTCAAACTCAAGGACGCCGAGAAGTACGACATCATCAAGGAGACGTTCTCCTCGACCCCGGGAGTTGAGGAGGTCGTCGACCAGAATCAGCTGCTCGACCGGCTGTTCGGGGTGCTCAATGTCGCGACCATCGTCGCCGTGGCCATCGCGGGAATCATGCTCATCTGCGCGATGCTCCTCATCGCCACGACCATCCGACTCTCCGCGTTCTCGCGGCGGCGGGAGACGGGAATCATGCGGCTCGTCGGTGCGTCGAACACATTCATCCAGCTGCCGTTCCTGCTCGAGGGCGTCATCGCCTCGGCGATCGGCGCGAGCCTGTCCGCCGGCGCCCTGGGCCTCCTCGTCCACTTCGGTGTCAGCGGTTGGCTGCAGGGGCAGGCGACCGGGTTCAGTCTCATCTCCGGGTGGGACGTCCTCCTCATCGCTCCCGTGCTCATCATCATCGGCGTGCTCATGGCCGGTGCATCTTCGCTGATCACCCTGAACAAGTACACGAAGGTCTGAGATGAGACGCAGACTCGGACTCGCCCTCACCGCGGCCGCGCTTGCGCTGGTCCTACCGGTCACCTCGGCGGTGGCCGATCCGCGCGACGACAAGAGCCAGGTCGACGAGCGGGTCAAGGAGCTCCAGCAGGAGTTCGAGGGTCTCGACAAGGATCTCGCCCGGGTCATCGCCGAACGCGATGCCGCGGAGGAGAAGCTGCCCGACGCCGAGGCGGAATCGAAGGCCGCCGACGATGCGCTGGCCGAGGCGATCGAGAAGGACGAGGACATGGCGGCGCGCCTGACCTCGGCCGAGAACGCGCAGAAGGACCTCAAGGACTCGATCAGATCGGGCACCGAGGAGATCGACAAGCACAAGACCTCGGCCGCGCGGATCGGGCGTCAGGCCTACCAGAACTCGGGCATCACCTCGGATCTGGCGATGCTGCTGCAGATGGCGGAGGGTACGAGCGCCGACGGCGGAATCGGTCGCGTGGATTCGGCGGTGCGGTCCCAGCAGCGCACGATCGACAAGCTCTCCGAACAGCGGGCGCTGAACAAGAACAACGAGGAGCGCCTGTCGGGCGTGACCGAGAAGATCTCCGACCTCAAGGACGAAGCCGCCGAGGCGGTGCTGGCCAAAGAGGCCGCGCAGATCGATGCGAAGAAGAAGGCCGACAGCCTCAACGACCTGATCTCGGCGAAGGACGACGCGGAGAAGACGATCTCCGACAACAAGGACAAGACCGAGAAGCAGCTGGCCGATGAGAAGGCCGAGCAGGACCGCTTGGCGAAGAAGGTCCGCGACTGGGAGAAGGAGCAGGAGAAGAAGGGCAAATTCGTCTTCGGTGACGGCGTCTTGGCCAACCCGGCCAAGGGATACCCGACGACCTCTCCGTTCGGCTACCGCATCCACCCGATCACGGGGGCGAAGAAGCTGCACACCGGCATGGACTTCGGCGTGCCGTGCGGGACCCCGATCCGTGCGGCCGGCGACGGCATCGTCGTCACCTCAGGCTGGACTGGCGGCTACGGCAACCGAGTCGTCATCTCCCACGGCAAGATCAAGGGCAATTCGATCGCGTCGACGTATAACCACAACACGAAGCTCAAGGTCCACGACGGGCAGAAGGTCAAGAAGGGGCAGGTCATCTCGTACTCGGGGACGACCGGCGCCTCGACCGGTTGCCACCTGCACTTCGAGATCATGAAGAACGGCGGCTACGTCGATCCCAAACCCTACATCTTCTGACCCAACTGCTACCCGACGGCGGCGCAGCAACGTGGCGCCACGTTGCTGGGCGCCCGTCGGGTAGTAATTGCGGAGGGGCAGGGGGCTTTCACGGTCGCCGTTCGGTGTGTGAGACGCGACTGCCGATGAGATAGAATGGACGGCTGTGTGCGAATGCGCACACAGAGGCGCAGAAGCAGAGAGGAGGCCGGTCATGCCGAAGGAGACAGGCAAGAAAGTCATTGCGAGGAACCGCAAGGCACGCCACGACTATCACATCGAACACACGTGGGAGGCCGGTCTCGTGCTCACCGGCACCGAGGTGAAGTCGCTGCGCGAAGGCCGGGCATCGCTGACCGACGGGTTCGCGCTCATCTTCCAGAATGAAGCCTGGCTCGAAGGTGTCTACATTCCCGAGTACACCAACGGGACGTGGACGAACCATTCGGCGAGGCGCCGCCGGAAGCTGCTGCTCCACCGTGAGGAGATCCTCAAGCTCTCGCAGAAGGTCAAGGAATCCGGTCGGACTCTGGTTCCGCTTGAGCTCTACTTCGACGGTTCACGGGTCAAGGTCGAAATCGCTCTGGCCAAGGGCAAGCGCGAGTGGGACAAGCGTCAGGCTCTGCGCGAGGCCCAGGACAAGCGCGAAGCCGAGCGTGCGATGAAGGCCAAGCAGTTCCTGTAAAGACTGAGCGGGATTGAGCCGGCGGGTTCGATGCCCGCCATCTCCACCGATCCCATCACCGAGGCGGCCCTGCCGTTGGTCGGTGAAGCTCGGGAATGCAATTGGCCCGGTGTGTGTTGTACGAGTAAGCTGGTGTTCCTGACCAACGCCAGCGACCGCCCCGGCGGGAGAATGAGCTGGTCAGGTTTGGTAACAGAATATGGGGATGATCGGTTTCGACGTTGGACACTGCGTCGGGAGAAGCGGGCCGAGAATGCAGAGTCATCTCGTTAATGTCCTCTGCAAAACAATAGGTGCTAAGTCTAACAACCGCACCGATTTCGCCCTCGCTGCCTGATAAGGCCGAGCTGCGAATCCGTCAGCCTAGAGTTGCTTCCGCTCTAGATCCTGGCGTCGCTTAGGAAGCCACTGCTTCAGATATTCGTTGAGGGTATCTGAGGGACTCTTACTCAACTCCGTTCGTTGGTCCATGTGTTCGTGCCAGGGCCAGAACCTAAGAAACTATTTCACGAACTGCGCCCGGAGAAGTCCTGACAATCTGCCGACGGACGCGGGTTCGATTCCCGCCATCTCCACGCTACAGGCCCTGGGTTCCTTGAGAATCCGGGGCCTTTCCCTTGTGTGAGCGGATCACGGTTGCCAGGCAGTTTCTGATGGATGCGTCAATCGGGTCTCTATGCTGCTGGGCATTGCAGCTGACCGATGGACAGCCGTGGAGCACTGCGGTTGGTACGTTTGTTGCAGGGCTCTCGGTATCCTGGACATGTGACGGACTGTTCGGAGATGGCCTTCGGGTCGACGTGCTCGTCATCGAGCTCGTCCTCATGCTTCTCATGCTGCACCTCGACATCGTCTTGGGCTACCGCGTGTAGCGATCAGTGCGCTGGTCATCCTGTGTGCGGGGCGGACAGCCGCCCCGCACACAGGTCCGCTTGAAAGAAAGGACTATCGAAGAATATGTCAGAATCGCTGGCGATTCGCGTCGCGAACCTCGACGTGACGATCAAGCATAAGAAGATCCTGAAAGAGCTCAACCTGAGCGTTGAGGAGGGGAGCTTCCACGGCATCATCGGTCCCAACGGTGCCGGCAAGACCACACTGTTCGACACTGTTCTCGGCTTCCGTCAGCCTACCTCCGGGAGTGTCTCCCTCCTCGGGCAGAGCCCACACCCGCGCCGCCCAGAGTTGCTGGCCCGGATCGGAGTCCAGCCGCAGAAGACCGCATTCTTCCCGAAGTCCCGGTTGCAGGAGCATTTGCAGGCTGTGGCCGACATCTACGGTGCTCCCCGCACGTCAGTCGAAGCCCTCATCGACGCCCTTGGCCTCGGTTCGGCAGCGAAGACCAAGGTGGAGGACCTCTCGGGCGGAGAGAGCCAACGGCTTGCCGTCGCCTCCGCAATCGTCCATCAGCCAGACATCGTCTTTCTCGATGAACCCACTGCAGGTTTGGACCCGGCCGCTCGGCAGAACCTCGTCCACCTTCTCCAATCGTCCGATGTCCTCGACATGACTACCCTCTACACCACCCATTATCTCGACGAGGCTGAAAGACTCTGCGACACGGTTTCGATCGTCGATGACGGGAGAATACTGCGCACCGCCAGCCCTTCCCGACTCATCGCCGAAGCAAATCTGGGAGCAACAATTTTGCTGCCTGCCGCGCTACACCAAACCGATGCTGTCAAGGGGCTCCCGGGCATTGACGCAGCTCGGGTCACCGGAGACGGGGTAGAGGTCCGCACCCCGGATACCGCCACTGCTTTCGCCTCATTGGCCGAGGCCGGTATCAACACGAGCTCAGCCCAGGTGCACAACGGCCGTCTGGAAGATGTCTACCTTCAGCTGACCGGAAAGGACTATGTCGCATGAACCGCTTCCGTGCAATGTCAAGGATGATGCTGGTCTGCGATCTCCGTGACGCACCCACGCTCATCTTCACGTTCCTCGTACCCGTTGCACTGCTGATCGCATTGGTACTCTCTTTCGGGGATATGCCATCGGCATCCGGAGGGGATTCGGTCAACGAAGTAAGCTCGAACGTTGTCGCCTTCGGCACTGCTTTCGTGGGAATTTTCGCCGGGGCCTCGCACCTAGCGCTGTGGCGGGAGAATGGGATGCTGCGTCTGTTGCGGGCCTTCCCCATTTCTACAGGGACGATTCTGCTGGCTCAAGGCATTGTGGGAGTCATGTTCGCAGTGGCCCAGGCTCTGTTACTCATTGTCATCGGCTCGACACCGTGGTTGGGCATGACTCCGCTGGCCACTGCCCCGGCTGCTCTGGTCCCCATCGTCCTGGGCTATCTGATGTTCTTCTTCCTCGGGGTCCTCATCGGCATACTCGTGCCGTCAATGGCAGGAGTTTCGATGTTGGCGGTCCTCCTCGTCATCCCTCTCGGGTTTGCAGGCGGGGCGATGATGCCGATGGAAGGGTTGCCCGACTGGCTGCAGACTCTGGCTCCCTTCACTCCCATCTACCATCTGCGGGAGGCCGTGACTATGCCGTTGGTAGATGTGGGTGCCTGGAGTGACGTTGGACTGGGTTGCCTCTATCTGATCGGAGTATCCGCGGTGCTGTTCGTTCTCGTCCGTGCTCTGATGCGTTGGAGATGACTAGATGACACTGAACTGGCTACCCCAGCCGCTCGACTGTGGCGTGCGCCCCCCGCAGATGCCCTCTCGGTGAGATCACCGTGGACGAGCACATCCTTGTGAACCAGGTGGCCTCATACTGGGGTCGCCCGGTGGCGAAAAACGGGGACTGATACAAGGACAGGTGACGTCAAACAAGGCGGTGGCTCGAAACGTCTCGGTGATGACGGCGTCAGGGACCGCCACGGGGATCCCGTCGACTGCGATTCTGACCGTTCGGCCGAGCATGACCGGCCGTTCGGCCGAGGCTGCCGAGTCCCCGTTCCGGAAGTATCGATGGTGCAAAGCCATTGACATCCGAAAAGGACACCTTATGAAGAAAGCCATCATCGCTCTCGTCGTCACCTGCTCCCTCATCGCCGGGGTCATCGGCGTCGCAGTCGTCGCGGAGTTCCGTGCCAAGGCCGAACTCGAATCCCAGGTCACCGCCTACCTCGATGACTGCGGTGTCGAGCCCACATCGATCGAGGTCCACGGTCGGCCCTACCTCATCTATGCCGCACAGGATCGGGCCGACCTCACCTATGTCGACACGACTCCGGCGACCGGCACGAACAAAGACCAGCTCCTCGTCCACCGCCTCGTCGACGGGGAGGCCGACCGCCTCACCCGCTTCATCACCTTCGACTACCCCTCCGAGGCCACTCCGATCAAGAACTCCGACGGTTCGTTCTCGGACTCGGCCACAATCGGCGGTACGACGGTGACGTTCTCTGCCGAGAGCGATGGCGCCGCTGTTCGGATGTTCGCCGATGGCCGCGAGGCCGGAGAAGTCAGTCTGTCGCAGTCAGCATCGGTCAGGAACGTCTCCGCCACCGATGACGGAGTCGTCGTCGAACTCGAGTACGCCTCGAGCAGCTGCCGCTGAGTCTGTGCCGATCGGACTAAACTGGGAGCCAATGAGACGACTCATCGCATGGCTGTGGCTGATCCCGGTGCCCCTGGCATTCGGGATCGATCTGCTCACCAGCACGGGGTGGCCGCTGATCGCAGGTGCCGTGCTCCCAGTGGCGGCGGTCCTGCCCATCCTCATCCGCATCCAACTGGGCAGGACATCTGCGCGCATACTAGGGGCGGCCGTCCTCGGGCTGTTCGTCGCCCTCGGCCTCGTGGCCATCGCCGCATCGATGAGCCTGACGGTACTGTGGCTGAGCCTCGTCACCTTGACGATGCTCGGTCGTCTCGGATCAGGGTCGGGCTCGATCGCCCTCATCGCGATCCTCGCCGTCGCGAACATCATCGTCCCCAGTCTGCTGCCCGATGGTCTGCTCTTTGGCCTCGCCTTCACCACCGTCATCATCGTCGCGATCTCGATCGGTCTGATGCTGCGCTTCACCGACCGGTCGTTGGTTGAACGAAAGGCCACCGCCGCCGAGGCGGAACGCCGTCGCATCGCCACCGAACTCCACGATGTCATCGCCCACGAGGTGACCGGGATCGTCGTTCTCGCCCAGGCCGCCGGGCGCAGCGACAATGCGCAGCTGACCTCCACAGCACTGCAGAAGATCGAGGCCTCCGGCACCCGTGCCCTCGAGGAGATCCGACGGCTCGTCTCCGAGACGCGCACCGAGGCGGCATCGCGGACTCCGATCGCCGAGGGGCCGCAGGCGCTGCGCGACCGCGTCGAGGCCTACGGGCAACGAGCACAGATCTCGATCGATACCGGTGAGATCGACGACGAAGCTGTATGGCCGGTGCTCGACCGTGTGCTCGTCGAATCCCTGACCAATGTGCGCCGACATGCCGGCCCCGACGCCCCGGTGACCGTGAGCCTCACGATGAGCGACGAGGCGCCGAAGATACTGCAGATGACCGTGGCCAACGGTCCGGGCTCCGGCGGAATCGGTGCCGGCAGCGGCACGGGACTGAGCAGTCTGCGCACACGGGTGAGCCACCTCGGCGGGTCGATCGATGCCGGAGTCCACGAGGGCGGATGGATGGTCCGCACCCGGTTGCCGCTGACGACGAAGGGAGACGATGGATGATCACAGTCGCCGTGGTCGATGACCAGGAGATGGTGCGGATGGGGTTCTCCCTCATCCTCGACGCCGAGGAGACGATCAGCGTGATCGGGCAGGCCGCCGACGGTGCCGAGGCGATCGACCTCGCCCGACGCGAGACGCCCGATGTCGTCCTCCTCGACATCCGCATGCCGCGACTCGATGGGCTCGCGGCCCTGCCGAAGATCACTCCGTACTCGAAGGTCATCATGGTCACCACGTTCGACGATGATGACTACGTCGATGCCGCACTGGACGGAGGCGCCAGCGGATTCCTACTCAAGGACGCCGGCGCCGACCTCCTCATCGCCGGCGTCAGGGCCGCGGCGAACGGCGACGCGCTCATCTCTCCTTCGCTCACCCTCGACCTGCTCAAACGGCGCCGCTCGACTCCGACCCGACAGACCCATGCCGTCGAGAGACTGAGCGGGCGCGAGATCGAAGTGGCGAAGCTCGTCGCCGACGGGCGGACCAATCAGGAGATCTGTCAAGAACTCTATATCTCGCTCGGCACCGTCAAGACCCACCTCGGCAGCATCCAGAACCGCCTCGAGGCGCGCAACCGGGTCGAGATCGCCGCACGGATGTGGGAATCGGGAGTGATGAATCGGCCGAATGGCTGACCCCTGAGGCTGACTTTCGGCCCCACGGCCGATGCCACAGACACCGCCGAACACCGACGATGGATGTCATGAACACACAACTGACACAATCAGCCCGCCCGGCAACCCGCCGCCGAATCGTCGCCCTCGACGTCATCCGCGGCTTCGCCCTCTGCGGCATCCTCCTGGTCAACCTGCCGCCCATGCTCCAATTGGGCGCCATCGACGCCCACGGTGACCCGCTGGGCTTCTACCGGTTCTACGAGGACTTCGTGCAGAACCGCTTCTTCCCGATCTTCTCCTTCCTCTTCGGAATCGGGTTCGGGCTGATGTGGCTGACCGCCTCCGAGCGCAGTCCGCGGCCTCGGCTGGCGCTGCTCCGCCGTTTCCTCTTCCTCGCAGTCATCGGACTCCTCCATCAGTTCCTGCAGCCGGGGGAGGCTCTACTGCCCTACGCCCTCGCCGGAATCGTCGTCCTCCTGCCCTCGACGTGGATTCCCGTCCGAGTGCTCGCACCGATCACTTCGGTCCTCGGCGGCATTCTCTTGGCCGTCGGCATCCTCACCGGGGGAGGCCCCGCACTGATCCCCGGGCTCTTCCTCCTCGGCTTCGCGATCGGCTGGAGCGGATTCCTCCACTCGGTCCTCCGCCACCCCGGCCGCCTGGCTCTCGTGGGAGCCGGTGCAGTGGTCATCTCGATCATCGGGTTCGCGGTCACGGACTACGTGACCCGTCAGGCCAACCAGTGGATCAACGCCGGCCTGGGGATCGCCATGGCACTGACCTATATCGTCGTCGTCCTGCTGCTCCTGCGGACCCCCGCCGAGGTGGTGCTGCACCGAGTGCTCTCCCCGCTGGGTCGGATGGCACTGAGCAACTATGTCGGAGCCACAATCCTCATCATCGCCGTCCGCACGTTCCTGCCCGACCTCAGCCGCTTCGACTCCCAGGGAGGCTATGTTGCAGGCCTGGTCGTCTGCCTGGGAATCCTCGCTCTGCAGGTCGTGATCTCAAGCCTGTGGCTGCGTCGCTTCGGCCAAGGCCCGCTGGAGAAGCTGTGGCGGACCGTCACATGGGGGTCTGCCGGACGTTCGAGCAGCCAGCGCGCCTGACAGCCCATTGCCGCGCTCGGGACAATATCGCGGCCAAGTCGGATTTTCGTCCGCGGGCACGTGCAACGTGCCCGCGAACGGGAGCGCGCAACCCGAGAAAGCCCAGGGAGCGGATACCGCGACTTCGAGGACATTTATCTCAAAATCATATCGTTTATAAGAACTGTAGTGAGGTTTTGAGGCAAGTGGACTGAAGGCGATTAGTATGGCGACTGTTGACGCCGTCATCAGCAACGTCGAGATGATTGTCTACCCTGCTCAGGCTGCGTGCTGACAGGGTGGTATGCGAAATGAAAATTATTGCTCGACTCAATGCGGGCGCCGGTGAGAGATCGGTATCAATATGATGAAGAGATCTCATCCGCACCTTTTTGTGCCGACAAGCGGGTAAGTGCGGAGGAAATGAGTCTTGGCGGATATTGCTGATCAACTGAAGATCCTGGCGACCAAGCTGGAGCGGACGAGAAATGATCTCAGTACTGAGGAAGCTACGAAAACGACATTGATCATGCCGTTCATCCAGAGCGTCTTGGGGTTTGATGTCTTCGATGGCACAGAGGTCATCCCAGAGTTCATCGCGGATGTTGGTATGAAGAAGGGCGAGAAGGTTGATTTCGCCATCGTCAACGATGATGAAATTGCCATTCTCATCGAGTGCAAGAAGGTCGGTGAACCGCTCAGTCTTGAGAACGCCGCACAGCTGTTCCGGTACTTCACCGTAACTACTGCACGCATCGCGGTGCTCACTAATGGCAACGAGTACCGGTTCTACACGGATTTGGACGCTCCGAACAAGATGGATTCGCAGCCGTTCCTGGAGCTTCGGATGGACGACCTTGACGGGAGCCTCTTCCCTGAACTCGAAAAGCTGCGCAAATCGAATTTCGATCTGGAATCTGTCCTGTCGGCTGCTGAGGAACTCAAATATGTGTCAGCGGCGAAACGGGAGTTTGCCGCTGAGTCGCGCGAGCTTTCCTACGATATGGCTAGTGTGTTTCTCCCGAGAATCTACAGCGGACGGTTGACGGCGAAGATCCGCGAACAGCTCACTCCCTTGGTTGCGAAGGGGTATGCCCAGTTCATCTCCGATCAGGTCAACTATCGACTCCAGACGGCACTGGGCGGCTCTCAACGCTTCGAGACATCTCCATCTTCGAGTGAGGAAGAGTCCGCGTCTGATGAGCCATTGGCGCCAAGAAACAGCGACATTGTGACCACGGTCGACGAAATCCAGGGACATCTGATCGTTCGGGCCATCTTGAGCCGAGAATACGATCCGACTCGAGTCACGCTGAGAGACACGAAGTCCTATTGCGGAATCCTCATGGACGACAACAACAGAAAACCGATTTGCCGGTTCCACTTCGACAACCCAGATAACCTGAGAATAGGACTGTTGGACGAAGAGAAGAATGTCACCCTCCACCGACTCAACGGTCTGCCGGAGATCTACCAGCATACAAATGCACTGTTGGAGGCGGCAGCACGTTACGCGTGACGGAACGCGGTGCCGCAGACCTGCTGAGTGGTGCAGCACTGCGTTCCTGCATTCGGGGGATGCGGAATCACAGCTCGGCCGAGCTCACGAATTCACGCGGATGACCTCTTCCTGATATGGAGTGATGACGGTCCCGGAGATCCGCCGGTGCACAGAGATTCGGAACCCAAGCCGTGACCGGCTCCTGCCCTAAGCTGGCATGACTATGAGAAAGGTCGTCCTCCGATATCTCCTTCCACCGATCATCGGCGCGATTTGCGCTGGTGGCCTCTACCTGGTCATGACGTTGCTCGGGATCAACCTCTTCACGAACAAGAGCGGTACCTCGGGTGGCTTGCTCTCGAACGAGACCTTCAGCTGGGCACAGCTCGCCATGTACATGGCCATCGGGTGTGCGGCAGGCACGTTTCCCCTGATCGGCAGCAAGCGCAGACGCGAAGATGATTCGTAGAACACCAGGCTCGGATGTCCCGAGCCAGGGGCGGATGGACAATCGCCGCTCGGCCGAGCTCACGAGTTCACGCGGATGACCTCTTCCTGATAGGGAGCGATGACGGCCCCGGAGATCCGCAGGTCGAGGACGAGGAACTTCCTCTCTTCGACCGGGGTCGTCTTCCAAGCGTCGATGACGTCGAGATCGGCCAGCGACCGAACCTCGACTCCGTGGCCACCAGCGGCTGTCGCCAGTGCCGCAAAATCGATCTCGTCGATGAGCATCGGGGACTTCTCGAGCCCCTTGAGCCCATAGAGGTTGACCTCGGCTCCATAGGCGGCATCGTTGAAGACCACAGCCAGTCCGCGGCCTCCCGCTGAGCGAACCGCCGTATCGAGATCCGACAGGGCCATGGCGCCACCGCCATCGCCGGTGGCCAGCACGACCGTCGACTCCGGGTTCGCGCGGGCGGCACCGGCGACGCTGTGCCAGCCTAAGCCGATCGACTGGAATGCGGTCCCGACCATGGCCAGACGATCAGGCGCGCTGGGCTCCCAGAACATGTTCGCCCAGCCGAGGAAATGACCACCGTCGGAGACGATGACCCGGTCCTCGGGCAGCAGCTCTCCCAAACGAGCGGCGGCGGCGCGAGGATCGAGCCGACCATCCTCGGCGAATTCCGTGCCGGCGTCGTAGACGCGGTCGGCGGTCGTGTCGACATCCGTCCTCCACCCCGCAGCGACGGCACCGCGGGCCTTCACTCGCGACACGAGTTCAGCTGCGGCCAGCTTCGCATCGCTGCGGATGAAACCGCTGACGCGGGAATTCGTCGCACGATCATCCGTGTCGATCTGCCACACGGCGGTGGACGGGGCGAACAGCTCACCGAAGCGCATGGTGAACTGGTTGAGTGAGGCTCCGAAGACCACGGCGACATCGGCCTCGCGGATTCTCTCCATCGCAGCCGGGGCACCGAAGCCTCCGGCCACGCCGAGGTCGAACTCGGCATCCGGGAACAGGTTGCGCCCCAAGGCCGTGGTCGTCGTCAGCGCCCTCGTGGCAGCGGCCAGCGCACCGAGTGCGTCTTCAGCCCCAGCCAACCAGGCGCCTCGACCGGCGAGGAGGACCGGGCGTTTCGCCTCGGCGAGTTCGGCGGCAAGACGATCGAGGGAGATCTGCGCGAACTCGCTCGTCGGTGCCAGGGCGGCAGCCCGGCCGGGTCCGGGGACCGAGGGGATATCGCCGATGTCGAGAGTCGCCACGTCATAGGGGATCGCGAGGACGACGGGAACCCGGTAGGTCAGAGCATGCTCGATCGCGGTGATGGTCGCTGCCGCAGCATCGACTCGGCCGACGGTGTAGGTGCGCACACCCACCGCCGAGGCCATGGCGACCTGGTCGACGTCCCATGGGCGGGGTCCGGAGGTCGGCTCATCACCGACGACGAGGACGAGCGGCACCTTCGCCTGCGCCGCCTCGGCCAGGGCCGTGAGCGTGTTCGTGAACCCGGCGCCGTAGGTCGTCGTGGCCGCCGCGATCCGACCGGAGGTCCGGAAGTGTGCATCGGCGGCGACGACCGCGCCGGCTTCGTGGCGGACAGCGGTGTAATGCGCCGAGGTGGAGGTGAGGAGGGCATCGAGGAAATAGGCATTGCCGTTGCCCATGAGTCCGAAGACCTCATCGATGTGCTGAGTGAGAGTGGTGGCGACATGCGCCGAGGTATGAGCCATGGAAGACCTTTCGCGGATGAGATATGGAAGAACGATCCATATGTGTCTCACACGCGGTTCTTCGCGGCTTCGTGCTCCTTTTTCGAGCACCGGCTGTCGGCATCAACCGGATCCGACGGTGAAGCCGGCCTGACTTCTCGAATATAGGCGACAACCGGTTGGTCGTCCAAGTCCGCCGGCACCGTGCCGTCGAAAAACGCACGGAGCGCCGAGACACACATGCACACCGGTGTTTTTCGGCGCTGCGTGCGTGTCTCGGCGCTGGGACCCCTTGGGCCCCTGGGGCGCTTGGGGCGCCGAGGGCGCCCGGGGCGCGAGCGCCCTCAGCGGTTGATGCGCTCCCTCCACGCCGTCATGATCTCCGGCGAAGTCGGCTTCGAGGCGAACGAGCCGACGAGGTAGCCGATGAGCGAGGCGATGAGCCCGAGGTAGATCGCCTCGTTGGCGTAGATGCCCATCGTGATCATGATGACGATCGTGGTCAGCGCACCGAGGATCATGCCCGCCATCACTCCGACGATCGTGCCGCGCTTGAACACGAGCCCGCCGAGGATCGGGATGAACAGGCCCGCCACCAGCAGGTTGTAGGCCACCGTCAGCGCTTCGACGACGCTGGGCATGATCATCGCGAGCACGAGGGTGACGACGCCGAGGCCGATGAGGTAGAAGCGCGAATCGCGGATCTCGTCCCCGGTCTCGCGCACGAGGGTCTTCGCGATCCCCGAATCGGGATCGACGTCCCGCTTGGCCAGCAGCGGTTCGACGATGTCCTGACGGCACACGGTGGAGGCGGCCATGAGGGAGCCCGATGCCGTCGACATCATCGCCGCCAGTGCCGCGGCGAGGACGAACCCGCCCATCAGCGGCGACATCGCGGCATCGACGACGGCGACGAAGACATCGTCCTGAACCTCGATGCCGGGCACGATCTTCGTTGCCGCCATGCCGACCAGCGCCCCGGCCAGAGCGTAGAGCAGGCAGTAGACGCCGGCGGAGAATCCACCCCACCGGGCCACACCCGGGCTGCGTGCGGTGAACACGCGCTGCCAGATGTCCTGTCCGATGAGCAGACCGAGGGTGTAGATGAGGATGTAGCCGATGATCGCCTGCCAACCGATGCCCACCGGTGAGGTGTGCGAGGCGGGCAGACTGGAGAACAGCTCACCGATTCCGCCCGACCTGCTCAGCACGATCGGCAGCATGATGAGGAAGATGCCGATGGTCTGGATGAAGAACTGGACGAAGTCGGTCAAGGTGATCGACCACATGCCGCCGAGCATCGAGTAGAGGATGACGATGCCGCCGCCGATGAGCACCGACCAGAACTTGTTGAGGTCGAACAGGGCATGGAAGACCGTCGCATAGGCGACGGTCGACGTCGTCGAGATCATCAGCCCATAGGCGGTCATGATCGCGCCGGAGACCAGCCGCGAACCCTTCCCGTACCGCAGTTCGAGCATCTGGGAGACCGTGTAGATCTCCAGCTTCTGAATCCGTGGCGCGAACAGCAGGGAGAGGACGATGATGCCCAGTCCGATGCTGAAGACCAGCCACATTCCCGACAGCCCGGACGTGTAGCCCAGGCCCACGCCGCCGATCGTCGAGGCGCCGCCGAGGACGACCGCGGACATGGTTCCCGTGTACAGCCAACCGCCGAGGCGACGGCCGGCGACGAGGAAATCGTCCTGGTTCTTCGCCTTGAAACGGCCCCAGACGCCGAATCCCACCATGGCGGCGAGATAGATGATGACGACCAATGAGTCCACTGTGACTCCTTCGATGGTGGCCGGCTCAGCAGCCGACGGTGATGTGGATGACGGTGGGCAGATCGCGCTCGATCGCCTCGGCGACGGCAGTCGGAAGCTGTTCGTCGATGACCGATTCGGCCAGCTTCACTCCGGCCCCGCCCATGGATTCGCCGAGCTTGGCGAAGTCGGGGCGGGCGAGGCGGACGGCGAACGGTTCCATGTCCCGCTCGACCATCTGTCCCTCGATCTCCGCGTACCCGCCGTTGTCGACGATGACGAAGGGGATGCCCAGGCCCAGCTCGGCCGCGGTCATGAACTCCTGGATCGAGAACATCGCCGCGCCATCGCCGAGGATGCAGGTGACCGGACGCGTGCGATCGGCGAGTTTCGCGCCGATCGCGGCAGGGATCCCGTACCCGAGGGTGGCGAATCCGGGCATGTAGAGCAGCTGGTCAGGGGTGCGCGCAGTCAGCGCGTGCACCGTCCCGTCATAGGTGACCTGCGAGGAGTCGCCGGCGATGACGACGCCCGGACCCGCACCCTCCTCGACGAGGCGGGTGACCCGGGCCCCGATCGTGGCGAAGTCGAAATCGGCACCCCAGCTCTCCCGGATCCGGGAGACTCGGTCGGCGCCGGATTCCCTCGCCGAGGTGGCCGCAGCCTCCCCGTGGCCGAGCGCGGTCAGGAGCGCGGTGAGGAACTCCGAGGCATCCGCGCAGGCGAGGATGTCTCCGGGCAGGTTCTTGTTGAGCTGGTCGGGGTCGATATCGCAGCGGATGACGGTCTGATCAGCCGTTTCATCACGGACGCCGATCGTGGTCTGAGCGCCGATGGCTCCGCCCCACAGGTCGGAGTCGGCCAGCTCCGAGCCGAACACGATGAGGACATCGGCGGCAGCGGATTCGGCCTGCACACTGGGGAAGCGGACGTTCGAACCGAGTGAGAGCGGATGCTCCTCCGGCAGGATGCCCTTGCCGTTGGCCGTCGTCGCCACCGGAGCGTCGAGGGCTTCGACGAAGGCACACACCTGAGCGTGAGCACGCCTGGCTCCGCCACCTGCGATGACGAGCGGACGCTGGGAGGCACGGATCGCCTCGGCGGCGCGGGCGACGACATGCTCATCGAGTCCCGGACGGTGACCGGAGAAGGGCACCGGCACGTGGCCGTTCCACGCGCCCTCGAGCACATCGAGGGGAACCTCGATGTGGACGGGACCGGGCCGGGCGGAGTCGAACATGGCGAACGCCTCGGCGACGGCCTGCGCCGCGCCCTCGGCCGTGCGGGTGCGTTGGGAGGACACGAGGAGGCGGTTGAGCGCCCCCGACGAGTCTTTCGTCTCATGGAGCATCCCGACATCGGCGCGTTCGAACCCGGTGGGCACACCGGGGGAGAGGATGAGCATCGGGCGGGATTCGGCGTAGGCGGTCGCCGCCGCCGTGACGACGTTCGTCAGGCCAGGACCCGAGGTCGTGATGATGACCCCGGGTTTGCCCGAGACGAGGAAGTACCCGTCGGCACCGTAGCCGGCTCCCTGCTCGTGGCGGGGTGTCACGGCGCGGATCCCGAACTCCGGCAGGTGCCGGTAGAACTCGAGATTGTGGGTGCCGGGGATGCCGAAGATCGTATCGACACCATGGGCGGCCAGTGTCGCGACCACTGCGCGACCGCCGTTGCGGAAGTTCTGCCCCTGGTCCATCGTCACTGTCCGAGCGCTTCGCCGGCGGGGCCCGTGGGCTCGGCGATGCCGTTGTTCTCTGCCGCCCACAGCGACAGCACTTCGTAGCCGACGTGGGCGGCGGCCAGGCCCGTGATCTCGGCATGATCGTAGGCGGGAGCGACTTCGACGACCTCGGCGCCGACGACGTTGAGTCCCTGGAGTCCGCGGATCGAGTTGAGCAGCTCCCGGCTCGTCATGCCTCCGGCCTCGGGGGTGCCGGTGCCCGGTGCGGCGGCCGGATCGAGGACGTCGATGTCGACGGAGAGGTAGACGGGGGCATCACCGAGGCGTTTGCGCATCCGAGCGACGACGTCCTGGACGGAGGTGAACTGGTACTCGTCGCTGCGGATGATCTGGAAGCCGAGCACTTCGTCGTCTTCGAGGTCCTTCTTCCCGTAGAGGGGTCCGCGGATGCCGATGTGCATGCAGGACTCGAGGTCGAGCAGGCCCTCTTCGCTGGCACGACGGAATGGGGTGCCGTGCGTATAGGGGGCACCGAAGTACGTGTCCCAGGTGTCGAGGTGGGCATCGAAGTGGAGGACGGCGATCTTCCCGTGCGTCTTGTGCAGGGAGCGCAGGTTGGGCAGGGCCAGGGTGTGGTCACCGCCGAGGGTGAGCAGTTTGGCTCCGTCGGCGCGCATCTGGTCGGCATTGGCCTCGACCGTGGTGATGGCCTCTTCGATGTCGAAGGGGTTGACGCCGAGGTCACCGCAGTCGGCGACCTGCTGCCAGGTGAAGGGATGAACGTTCGTGGCCTGGTTGTAGGGGCGCAGCAGCTTCGAGGACTGACGGATGTGTGCGGGTCCGAAGCGGGCACCGGGACGGTAGCTGACACCGGCGTCGAAGGGGATGCCGATGACCTTGACGTCGATCTTCTCGCCCGGGCGCGCCGCTTCGACCTCGTCGATGCGCGGCAGCAGTCCGAAGGTCGGGGGACCGGCGTACCGGGGTGTCTTGCTGTAGTCGGCGGGGCCGAGCGGTTGAGACGTCACTGGCTTCTCCTTCGTCGTGGGGCGGATTCGACCCGGGCGGGTCGGATGCATTGTCCTCAGCCTAGGACGTGGCCCAGGCAACACCGATATCCATGGCGGAGCGTTTGAAATCGATCCTGTCCAATGCGGATAGAATCGGAGGCATGGTCACCTTGGAACAGCTGTGGTCGCGCAGTGAACTCGCCCTCGACGTCATCGTCGATTCGCCGACCGCTGCCGTGCAGGACGTCACGATCGTTCACTCCTCGGAGCTTCCCGAAGTCGATGAATGGCTGGCCGGGGGAGAGGTTCTGCTGACGATCGGCGTCGGTCAGGATCTCGGGGCGGACACGGTCGGGGACTATGTGCGTCGGCTCAAGACCGTCGGGGTGCACGCCTTGGGCATCGGGCTCGGCTCCGATCTGCCGTGGCAGGAGGTGCCGGACTCGCTCATCGCCCACGCCGAGGCGGTCGGCCTGGCCGTCTTCGGCGTGCCCGAGCCGGTGCCCTTCGTCGCCGTCGTCGACGCCTTCACCCGTATGCGCGAAGCCGAGACCAACCGGGAGCTGACCCGAGCGAGCAGCGCCGCCCGTCGGTTCGCCAATGCCCTGGCGCATCAGGGTTCCGCCGCGCTGGTGACCGACCTGGCCGAGACCCTGGACGCTGAGGTGCGTTTCGTCTCGCCGACGGGCAGGGCTCTGACCGGTGAGGATGCGGAAGACGATGTGCGTGCGGCGCTCATCGAGGAGTACCTCACTCCGACGCTGAGTCCTCGTCTGATCCGCACCGGTTCGCGGATCATCGAGGCCGTGCCCTTGGGCAGCGATCATCCTCTCGGATGGATCCTCACCCCCGCCGAGGCGGCCGGTTCTCCGAAGACACGTGCCCTGCTGCTGTCGACCGCCGCTGCTCTGTTGGCGATGACGTTGAGCGACCTGCCGGTCCTCACCGGGTACTCACGGCTGTTCGAGTCGGAGTTGAGTGCCGAGGAGAAGCGCGCCGAATGGACGCGAGTCACGGGTGCGGCGCCGGTGGCGACGATGGACGTGAGGTTCTTCGGCGGGGTTCGCGGTGACACGGCTGAGCATCTCATCGCCGATATCGTCGGTGCCTCCCTGCTCACCCGCGCGGGTTCCCTCCTCGGGGTCGCGGGTGCCGGAGACCTGGGGCTCAGCGACCTCGTGACGAAGGCCGCCGAGGTGGCCGGGCTCGAACCTCTGGCAGAGAAGCGGATCCCTGTGGGGCAGATCCACCACGCATGGATGCTATGGAGGACTCAGCACGAAGCCGAGGCCTCCGAAGTCAAGGCACTGCTGTCGGCGGTCGATGAAGAAGCCGCGGACCGTTTCGTCGATCGGGTGCTCGGTGAACTCATCCGGGCGCGGGGCGGGCAGGAGCTGCTGGAGACGCTGCGAGCCTATATCGCTGCGGCCGGGGCGAAGGAGGCCGTTGCCTCAGAACTCGGAATCCACCGGCACACGGTTCGGGCTCGGATGGCGAAGGTCGAGAAGCTGCTGGGTCGCGACCTCTCCCGCGCCGAGACCGTCCAGGCGGTATCGATCGCGCTCGAACTCGCCGAACTCTGACAACCGCTGCTGCCACGGCCCGAACCGGTGCGCACGGTGGTCGGCTACACAGACTCTGGGCCAACCTCAGCAGACTCTGAGCGAACCTCAGCGAAGTGTTCGGCGCGGAATCTCTCGGCGATCTCGAGAACGCGGGCCAGCGCTTCGTCTTCGCCGATGCTGATGCGCACGCCGGCCTCGAGGTTGCGCACCGCCACGGCCTGTTCGACGCAGGCGTCTTCGAAGGCCGCGGACTTCTCGCCCAGCGGCAGCCACACATAATTCGCCTGCGCTTCGGGCACCTCCCACCCCTGCTCGCGCAGGGCGTCGGCGAAGGCGTCGCGAGTATCGGCGATCTGCGCCGCTCGGTCGAGCACGGCGTCCCAGTGGCGCAGCGATTCGAGAGCGCCGGCCTGACTCATGTCGGTCACGCCGAAGGGGATGACGGCTTTGCGCAGACCCTCGATGACCGGCGGGTGTGCCACGGCGTAGCCGACGCGCAGCCCCGCCAGACCATGGGCCTTGGAGAAGGTGCGCAGCAGCACGAGGTTCGGATAGTCCCTGACGAGGTCGAGGCCGCGCACCCGGTCGGGGACGGTGGCGAACTCCCAATAGGCTTCGTCGAGGGCGACGAGGACATGTGCGGGCACCCGATCGAGGAACGCGCGGACTTCGGCATCGCGCAGCACCGGACCCGTCGGGTTGTTCGGTGAGCAGAGGATGATGAGGCCGGTGCGATCGGTGATCGCTTCGGCCATCGCGTCGAGGTCGTGGCGGCCGTCGGCGCTCAGCGGCACTTCGCGGCGGACCGAACCGGCGAGCCCGGTCGTCTGCGGGTACATCTCGAACGACGGCCACGGATAGATCGCCTCGGTGTTCGCATCCGACGTGATCTGGGTCAGAGCGACGAGGAGTTCGGAGGCACCGGTGGTGACGACGAGTTCGTCGAGTCCGACGCCGAGGCGATCGGCCAGGCCCTCACGCAGTGCCACCGCCGCGTCGTCGGGGTAGTGAGCGGGATCCTTCGCGTGGGAGACCATGGCGTCGAGGACCTCGGGCAGCGGAGCGAGGAAGTTCTCGTTGGAGGAGAGTTTGAACGGCTGCAACCCGGTGACTTCGCGGGGAGGCTTGCCCGGGATATAGGGCGGGAAGGTCTCCAGCACGGCCCGGAGGCGAGGTGTCGTTGAGGCGGTGGGGGTCGAGTCTGCGGCGTTCATGGATTCATGATGTCACAGGCGTCGGCCGGCGAAGCGAACGGTCCTCGCCGGTCAGCGACGAACCGGTGTGACGGGGTCGCGACTCACCACGGCTTTTCCGGTGTCGAGCGTCCGCCGTTGCCTCCGGGGCCCTGCTGGCGCTGCTGACGGTCGGAATCCTCACCGCGCTTCTCCAGCTCCTCTCGCTTCTTCTCGCGCTCTGATCTGCCTTCGGAGTCGTCGGGCTCCTTCTCGTCCTGTTCATCGTCGTCCTCGGATGAGGAGCCATCCTCGGGTTTGTCTTTCGAGTCCTCGTCCTGTGAGTCCTGGTCCTGCGAATCGTCTTCGGTGCCGTCTTCCTTGGCCTTTTCGCTCTTCTTCTTGTCCTCGACGCGTTCCTTGGCCTGCTTGTTCTTCTGCTTCTCTTCGCTCTTGTCCGGCTGGCATTCCTCAGGGGCCTCCTCGAGCGTCTTCAGCGACCGGTCGTAGAGCTCCTGTGATTGGTCGGGGTCCTGCGAGGCGATCTGATCGGCCTGCTTCTCGTAGACGTAGGAAAGGTTGATCCGCACGGCGCATTCGGCGGAGGTCGGAGCGATCTCCAGGGCGGACTCGAGGTCGGTCTGCGCCGCGTCGAAGTCGCCGACGGCCGCCTCGGCGGTGCCTCGGTTGTAGTAGCCGATGTGGCGTTGGATCGGGCTGACGCGCAGGAACGCGGTCGCGGCCTTCTTCGCCCCGGGGAAGTCATTCGAGGTGTAGCGGACCTGGGAGGCGGAGCCGAAGTACGTGGCCATCGCGACATAGCCGAAGACCAGGGCGAAGACGGTGCCGAGGATGAGGTTGATCTTCGTGATCCGGCGCAACCGCGACCACAGGGTCACCAAGCGGTTCATCGCGGGGCTCCTGACTGTCCTGGGCCGGGCTGGTGGGGCACGCCTCCGGGACCGGGCGGGCCGCCTCGGCGAGGCCGGCGTGGAGTGATCGCTTTGAGCCGGAGATATTCGCGGAAGCCGAAGACGAACTCCACGGCGATCCAGGCGAACACGAGGATGAGGGGGATCCAGAAGTATTCGTCGACGGTGACGCGGCCGTCCTTCTTCACCAGCGCCTGGTCGTACTTCGGGGCCGTGTAGATGCTGGAGATCGCCCCCTTGCCGTCCCGGTGGTGGTAGTCGACGCCGAGGTCAGAGGCGATGCGCTTGAGGTTCGACTCATCGATCTTCGAGATGCCGGGGTTGCCGTTGCGGTCGCGCACGTAATCGCCGGCCCCACCTTCGTCTGGGGAGTCGTCGTCACTGCCGAGGCCGGGTTCGTCATCGGTGCCACCGGGCTCGCCGATGCCCGATCCGTAGCCGAAGGGTTGGGATTCGCGCATCTTCCCACCGGCTGAGGTGCCGTAGCCGAAGACGGCTCCGCTGTCGATGCGGGAGGCGAATGATGACCAGGAGTCGGGGCTCTGCGTGGTCGTCTGTTCGCCGTCGCCGAAGTAGAACACGACGTTCTTGTTCTCGGGACGGTCCTCGTCGTTCGCGCTTATCCGCTTCTCGAGTTCCTCACCCGCCTCGGTGATGGATGAGCCCTTCGAGTTCAGAGAGGCCTCCGGGGTGAGGACATCGACGGCGGAGGCGAACGCCGCATGGTCGGTCGTCAGCGGCATCACGGTCGCTGCGGTCGAGGCGAAGGTGATGATGGACAGCCGGGTGCCGGGGAACTGATCGGCCAGGGCGAGCATGTCCTTCTTCACCCCTGACAGGCGGGTCCCGTCTCCGGCGAAGTCTTCGGCGGCCATCGACGTCGTCGTGTCGACGACGAAGTAGACGTCGGCCCGCGCCTCGTATTCCTCGGTCGACGATTTGATCGGGATGCCCGGGCGGGCCAGAGCGACGGCGAGGACCGCAACGATGCCCATGCGGGCGAACCACTTCCACCGTGGGCCATCGCCGCGGATGGCGGGGATGAGGCACACGGTGAGGAGGGCGAGGACGATGAAGCCCCACCCGAACCAGGAGAACACGGGATCGAAGATCATGAGCGAGTCCTCCACGCGAGCACGAAGACTCCGGCGAGGCCGAAGACCGCGAGACCGAGCGGGATCGCCGGCATGTCATGGACGACCGTGTACGAACGGCCGGGAGTGTTCTCGGCCTCCTGGCTCTGGATCTCCTCGACGATGCGGTCGATGGTCGACGCCGACCCCATGTCGAACTGCTTGCCGCCGGTGCGATCGGACACGGAACGCAGCTCCTTCGTCTGTGTGGTCGTGAGGATCGACGGCGGGGACAGGCTGTAGACGCGCACCTTGGCCTCGACGGCGATATCGGCGGCTTCATTGAGCTCGAACAGGGGATCGCCGGCGAGCATGTTGTCGGTGGCGAAGATGATCGAGCGGGAACGATCCTCGTCCTTGCGGTCGAAGTTGTCGACGCAGCTGACCAGTCCGTCGCCGATGAGCGAGGAGCCGCCGATGTTCGGTGGGGAGGTCGACCACGAATAGTCGGTGCCTTCCGACCCCCATGTGCGGAACCCGTCCTCGGCTTCGGCGAGGAAGTTCTCCACCATGTCGTAGTCGTCGGTGAGTGGGAACGCGGAGACGGCTGTGGCGTTGAAGACGGTCATGCCGATGCGTTCGCCGTCGAAGCGGTCGACGAGTTCCTGATACGCCTCGAGCAGGTCGGCGTCGTAGCCGAGCATGGATCCGGACACGTCGAGGCAGAGCATGACGTCGCGCATCTTCTTCTCCGGATTGACCGTCTCGATCCACGCCGGTCGGGCGATTCCGGCCAGCGCAGAGACACCGGTGAGGGCGATGACGCCGAGGGACGCGACAGTCATGGTCAGGCGGGTGCGCATCGCTCGCCGGAAACTCGGCAGGCTCGTCATCCGACCGCTGTGTGCCACGGCCAACGACGAGGCGGTGGCTTTGGGGCGGCGCAAGCAGTACACGGCGACGACCGCGAGAACGAGCAGGATGAGGGCCAGCCACCAGAACATCAGGACCATCGCGCCACCAACTTCCTGGCATCGGCGATCTGTGCATCCAGGTCGGCCGGTTCGGTCTCGGCGAACTCCGCTTCGTAGAGACCGAGCAGGCAGGCTGCGAGGTCGTCGAGACCGGCGACTGCGGCATCCCGGTAGGTCAGATGTTCGGCCTTGACACCCCAGGCGTCGTGAGCGAATTCGCGGACGATCTTCGCCAGCTGCCTGGCCGCATCGCGGACGTCCGGGCGCTCCGCGTTCAGCCCGGTCTCGACGGCGGCGATGCGTGAGAGGTAGGTGCTGCGCACGGGGATCGGGACCCGCGGGCCGGATGCGCCCGTGGCGCCGGCCGCGAGCCGGAAGAGCGGGGCGAAGTAGTTGCCGAGGACGATGAGGAGCACGAGCGTCGCCGCGACATACCACGCGGGTGAGATCTGCAGCGGTCCGACGAGTTCAGCGGGGCCCACGGCGATGCCTCAGCAGAAGGGTGTGGAGTCGGCCGAGGGCCGACTTCGGGTGGTCGATCTCGGTGTGGGCGATGCCCAGCTTCGCGAGGAGGTCGCTGCGCTGTTGGCGGCGGGCCGCCTCGGCGAGGGCGAATTCCTCTCTCACCTGCGGCTTCCGCATCACCGAGGTGGGCAGCCCGTGATCGGGCCGGGCGACGTCGAACGGCGCCGAGGCGGCCGGAAGGCCCGCGAGGTCCGCGTCGGTGACCGTGATCCACAGGACCTCGTGCTGGGCACGCAGCCGACGGATCGTCGCTTCCTCCTCGGGACCCAACGGTGCCTGATCGGAGATGACGACGAGCAGCATCCGGTGACTGATATGGCTGGTGATCCACTGCAGCTGCGTGCTGATCGCCCCGGGGGAGTCGGTACCGGATTCGGCGAGGATCTGCTGCAGCAGGTGTTCGAGGTGGGCTTCGCTGCCCTTCTTGGGCGAGGCGGTGGTGCGGTCGGCGCCGCCGTGGATGAGCATGACATCGTCCCCGTGCCGCACGGCGAGGTAGCCGACCATGCCGGCCATGAGGATCGCCAGGTGACGCTTGTCGGTGCCGGCGGAGGTCACTGCGTCGAAGTTCCGGGAGGTGTCGACGACGAGGCCGAGGATGTGCCGACGGTGGGCGACATAGCGTTTGACCAGCGGTTCGGTGTGGCGGGCCGTGGCCTTCCAGTCGATGTCGCGGATCTCATCGCCGGGGATGTAGTCGCGCAGGTCGTCGAAGTCGAGGCTGTGACCGTGGAAGACAGAGGAGTAGTCGCCGTCGAGGAGGCGTCGGGTCCGCCGGTGAGCGTGGATGGTCATCCGCGCCTTGATGCGATTGAGCAGAACAGTCATGGGCGTGCGCCGATCAGGGAGTGGGAACGGCCATGAGAAGGGCATCGACGATCTGGGCGCTCGTGATGTTCTCGGCGGCGGCTTCGAAGTTCAGCTGGATGCGGTGGGCGAGCACGCGGTGGGCAAGATCCTTGATGTCTTCGGGAATGACGTAGTTGCGGCCGCGGAGCATCGCCAGAGCCCGGCCGGCGTTCGTGAAGGCGATCGAGGCGCGCGGGCTGGCCCCGTACTCGATGAACGGGGCGAACCGGCCGAGGTATTTGCCCGTATTGCGGGTGGCGTGGACGAGTTCGACGAGATATCGGGTGATCGCGGGGTCGATGTAGATGGTGCGGGCGTAGCGCTGCATGGTCGTGACATCGTCGAGCGTGCAGGCGGGTTCGGGAACCGAGTCCTTGTCGAAGACGCCGGAATCGAGGCGAGAGAGGATCTCGACCTCTTCGTTGGGGTTCGGGTGAGTGAGCAGGTCCTTGATCATGAACCGGTCGAGCTGGGCTTCGGGCAGCTGGTAGGTGCCCTCCTGCTCGATCGGGTTCTGTGTGGCCATGACGAGGAAGGGACGGGGGAGTTCGAAGCGTCTGCCGCCGATCGTCGTCTGCTTCTCCTGCATGGCCTCAAGCATCGCCGACTGGGTCTTCGCCGAGGATCTGTTGATCTCGTCGAGGAGGACGATATTGGCATGTACCGGCCCGAGCACGGTGTTGAACGAGCCCTCATGTGCGTTGTAGATCTGCGAACCGATGATGTCGGCCGGCAACAGGTCAGGAGTGCATTGGATGCGGGAGAACTTCCCGGCGACCGCATTGGCCAATGCCGCGGCGGCGGTGGTCTTCGCCAGGCCCGGGACGCTTTCGAGCAGCAGGTGTCCGCTGGAGAGGAGTCCGATGAGCAGCGACTCGCGCAGACGCTGCTGGCCGACGACGAAATGGTCGAGGTAGGACTCGAGGCCATTGAGGATCGACTGTGCGTGCGCGATCTCCTGAGTATTGGCCGGTGCCGTTGCCGTCATAGTCCTGGAGCCTCTCGATTCGGTGCGGTGTGGTCTCCAGCATATTGGTTGGCCCTGACACAGAGACAGCCGAAGTCGTTCCAGTGCTGACACACGTCCCGGCACGGGGCGCCTGCGAAGATCTCATGTCAGGACCGATCTGTACCGTCGGTGAGACCACAAGGGACCGCTGGGAATCGGTCGCGGGGACCGAGGGGAGGAGGCTGAGGAGAAAGCGCGGAACAAGGAGCGCAGAACAGTGTGATCATGGCCTCCACGACTGCGTGACGGGTGCCTCACTCCACCGTGTGCGGACGATCGCCGAGGAAGCAGCGACACACCCACAGGCAAAAATTTTTCCTGTGGAAACCGGTGGATAACGGCAGTGGAAAACGGGAAGAGAATTCGGCTGTCGAGCGTTGTTCCCAGTGTCCGCGCTGGTCATCGAACTACATAGGTGTCGTTCACAGCCTGTGGACGAATGTGGACGGTGAAGTCACAGGGTGTGGAACCTCGTAATCACACTGGTGTAACACTGGATATAGGGGTAAGGTCGTACCCGAACACAACATCTAGTGGTCACCCTTGAGCCTGCGCCTCGTGATTTTCATCATGAATCGGCAGGTGAAGAGGCCGGCCACGCCACCCAGAACGCGGAGCCGCAAGGCAGAATGAAGGAGTCGTCATGATCACCGTGTACACCAAGCCGGCTTGTGTCCAGTGCAATGCAACCTACCGTGCGCTCGATGCCAAAGGGCTGAAGTACAAGTCGGTCGATCTCAGCGTCGACGAGAACGCCCTCGATGTCGTCAAGGCCATGGGTTACATGCAGGCCCCCGTCGTTGTCACCGACAACGATCACTGGTCGGGATTCCGACCGGACAAGATCGCCACTCTCGTCGGCGAGCAGAACGCTTCCGTCGTGGCCTGAAATGCTTCTGGTCTACTTCTCTGCCAACTCCGAGTACACGCACCGCTTCGTCAGCAAGCTGCGGCACCCGGCAGTGCGGTTGCCGACGTTGACCAAGGAAGAGACGCTTCGAGTGGATGAGCCATTCGTTCTCGTCACCCCCACCTACGGGGCCGGTCGCAATCGCGGGGCTGTTCCCAGGCAAGTCATCAAATTCCTCAATGTCGAAGAGAACCGCCGCCATTTGGTCGGAGTCATCGGCGCCGGAAACACGAACTTCGGCGAGGACTATTGCCGCGCGGCCCACAAGGTCGCAGCAAAGTGTCAAGTACCCCTCATGTATCGAGTCGAACTCCTGGGCACTCAGGAGGACGTCGACGCTGTGAATCTAGGATTGGATAAACTGTGCGCGAGCTCGCTGAAGACCGCAATGTAGAGGACATCATCCGCGAAGAGACGGATCTGGACTACCACGCGCTCAACGCCATGCTGAACCTGTATGACGAGAGCGGACGGATTCAGTTCGAACGTGACAAGCAGGCTGCTCGGCAGTACTTCCTGCAGCACGTGAACAACAACACCGTCTTCTTCCATGACCTCAAGGAGAAGCTCGACTACCTCGTCGAGAAGGACTACTACGAACCCGAAGTCCTCGAACAGTACTCTTTCGAGTTCATCGAGAACCTGTCGAAGCGGGCCTACGATCACAAGTTCCGCTTCCAGACCTTCCTCGGAGCTTTCAAGTTCTACACCTCGTACACGCTGAAGACCTTCGACGGCAAGCGTTACCTCGAGCGCTTCGAGGATCGCGTCGTCATGGTCGCTCTCTTCCTCGCCCGTGGCGATGAGACGCTGGCGACCCAGCTCGTCGACGAGATCATCAGCGGCCGCTTCCAGCCGGCCACCCCGACCTTCCTCAATGCCGGCAAGCGCCAGCGCGGCGAGCTCGTCTCCTGCTTCCTGCTGCGCATCGAAGACAACATGGAGTCGATCGGCCGCTCCATCAACTCCGCTCTGCAGCTGTCCAAGCGCGGCGGTGGTGTGGCCTTCGCCCTGACGAACATCCGTGAGTCCGGAGCCCCGATCAAGAAGATCGAGAACCAGTCCTCCGGCGTCATTCCGGTCATGAAGCTGCTCGAGGACTCGTTCTCCTACGCCAACCAGCTCGGAGCCCGACAGGGCGCCGGTGCCGTGTACCTCCACGCCCACCACCCCGACATCTACAAGTTCCTCGACACCAAGCGCGAGAACGCCGATGAGAAGATCCGGATCAAGACTCTGTCCCTGGGCGTCGTGATCCCCGACATCACCTTCGAATTGGCCAAGCGCAATGAGGACATGTACCTCTTCAGCCCCTACGACGTCGAGCGCGTCTACGGTGTGCCCTTCTCCGACATCAATGTCACTGAGAAGTACACGGAGCTGGTCGACAACGCGGCGATCAAGAAGAAGAAGATCAAAGCGCGCGAATTCTTCCAGACTCTCGCCGAGATCCAGTTCGAGTCCGGGTACCCGTACGTCATGTTCGAGGACACCGTCAACAAGGCGAATCCGATCGACGGCAAGATCATCATGTCCAACCTGTGCTCGGAGATCCTCCAGGTTTCCGAGCCCAGCAAGTACGACGATGATCTCGGCTACGACGTGGTCGGCAAGGACATCTCCTGCAACCTCGGTTCGCTCAACATCGCGCTGACGATGGATTCGGAGAACTTCGGTCAGACCATCGAGACCGCGATCCGCGGCCTCACCGCAGTCGCCGAGACCTCGGACATCCAGTCCGTGCCGTCGATCGCGCGCGGCAACGACATGTCGCACGCCATCGGCCTGGGCCAGATGAACCTGCACGGCTACCTCGCCCGTGAGCACGTCTACTACGGCTCCGATGAGGGTCTGGACTTCACGAACATGTACTTCTACACCGTCGCCTACCACTGTGTACGGGCGTCGATGGAGATTGCGAAGGAGCGCGGCGCGACCTTCGCCGGCTTCGAACGTTCGAAGTACGCCACCGGCGAATACTTCGACAAGTACACCGATGAGGTGTGGCAGCCGCGGACCACACGCGTCAAGGAGCTCTTCGACGAGGCGGGTGTGCACATCCCGACCCAGGAGGACTGGCGCGAGCTCAAGGCCCAGGTCGCCGAGCACGGCATCTACAACCAGAACCTGCAGGCCGTGCCTCCGACGGGTTCGATCTCCTACATCAACAACTCGACCTCGTCGATCCACCCGGTGGCCTCGAAGATCGAAATCCGCAAGGAAGGCAAGGTCGGGCGCGTGTACTACCCGGCACCCTTCATGGACAACGACAACCTCGAGTACTACCAGGATGCTTACGAGATCGGCTACGAGAAGATCATCGACACCTACGCCGAGGCCACGAAGCACGTGGATCAGGGACTGTCGCTGACTCTGTTCTTCATGGACACCGCCACCACTCGTGATATCAACAAGGCGCAGATCTACGCCTGGCGCAAGGGCATCAAGACCATCTACTACATCCGGCTCCGGCAGCTCGCTCTGCAGGGCACGGAGGTCGAAGGCTGCGTCTCCTGCATGCTCTGATCCACTGGCACGGCGGACCGATGTGAATCGGTCCGCCGGCTTTGTGCAGGGCCGCTGCTGCAGGGGCCCTGCACAGCGGACATCCGTCTGCCGAGCAGACCGCTGAAACTCAGCACGAAGACCACTTCGTGATTTTTGCAGAACAAGACTTTTTGGGAAGAGAGATAGCGTTGGAGAATCTGACTCTGGCCTCGCACGTCGACGCCATCAACTGGAACCGCGTCGTCGATCCGATCGACGACGAGGTGTGGGATCGCCTGACCGGAAATTTCTGGCTGCCGGAGAAGGTGCCGCTGAGCAACGACATCCCCTCGTGGGCGACGCTGACCGATGACGAGAAGACGCTGACGATGCGCGTGTTCACGGGACTGACGCTGCTCGACACGATTCAGGGCACGGTCGGCGCGATCTCGCTCATTCCCGACGCTGTCACCCCGCACGAAGAGGCAGTGCTCACGAACATCGCGTTCATGGAGAGCGTGCACGCGAAGTCCTACTCCTCGATCTTCTCCACACTGTGCTCGACGAAGGAGATCGACGAGGCGTTCCGCTGGTCGCGAGAGAACACCTACCTGCAGTCGAAGGCTGACATCATCCTCAGCTACTACCGAGGTGACGATCCGCTCAAGCGCAAGGTCGCTTCGACGCTGCTCGAGTCGTTCCTCTTCTACTCCGGCTTCTACCTGCCCATGTACTGGTCGGCACATGCGAAGCTGACGAACACCGCTGACCTCATCCGTCTGATCATCCGCGATGAGGCCGTGCACGGCTATTACATCGGCTACAAGTACCAGAAGGGCTTGGAGTCGCAGTCCGAAGAGCGCAAGGCCGAGCTCAAGGACTACACGATGAATCTCATGTTCGAGCTCTACGAGAACGAGGTCGCCTACACCCACGACATCTACGATTCGGTGGGACTGGCCGAGGACTGCAAGATGTTCCTCCACTACAACGCGAACAAGGCGCTGATGAACCTCGGCTACGAGGCGATGTTCCCCAAGGAGGTCACGAAGGTCAACCCGGCCATCCTGGCGGCGCTCTCACCCGGCAGCGATGAGAACCACGATTTCTTCTCCGGTTCCGGTTCGTCCTACGTCATCGGCAAGGCCGAGAACACCGAAGACGACGACTGGGACTTCTGAGACCGCTGAGTTCTGAGAACTGAAGCGGCCCATTCGAGCAATCCGGCTCGGGTGGGCCGCTCTTTCTCTGCTCACCCGACGCCTCGGCGGAAGTGGCACAATCGACAGACGGGGACGAGTTCCTCGCATCGACAGTCGAAGGAGTTGCACACCATGACAGGCTCGGGAACAGGGGAGAGCGGACGACTCAGCGTCGGCGAGGTCCTTGAGCGTGACCACCATCGCATCGACGGATATTTCGAGACCTTCGCGCGGACGTTGTCGGCGGATGGGCCGCTCGACATCGAGGCTTTCAACACGGGCGCCGCCGGGCTGCGCCACCACATCTATGTCGAAGAGGTTCTGCACTTTCCGGCGATGAAGGCCGGAGGACTCATGGGGCCGGTCTTCGTCATGCTCCGTGAGCATGGTGAGCTGTGGGATCGGATGGATGAGATCGCAGCCAAGCTGGATGCGGGTGCCGACAAGGCCGAGATCGCCCCGGTCTGGAAGTCCCTCGAAGACGGACTCGAAGCGCACAATGAGAAGGAGGAGAAGATCCTCTACCCGGTTGGCGACGATCTGCTCACCGAAGATCTCGGCGCAGAGATTCTCGAGACTCTGGCGAACCCGGACATCCCTGAGGGGTGGACCTGCGAGATGGCCGGACGCAGCTGACCGCAGGCTCAGCGTGCGGTGTGGTCGGCTATGAACCGGCGGCGTCCGAGAACATCTGCCGTTCTACCTCCGCGGCCAGAGTGCGCACATATTGATGGGTCAGATGGTTCCAGTCACGGAAGACCAGGACGTTTCCGATCACGGGTTGCACGTGACCGTCTTGGATGAGTGATTCGCTCAGGTCGAGATGGATGAAGCTGTCGGTATCGAAGACATCCGCAGCGGGATTGGTCTCGGCCAGAACCGACTCGGCGGGTACGGTGCATGAGCGTCGGCTCGGGTCCTCGCCGACGCAGACGCGCGGATCGACATGCTCGCCGCGGAACCTGTCAACCTTTTTGGGTCACTTGCTGAGCTTCGTCGTTGAGTTTGCTGGCGGGGTCTTCTCGTCCTGGTCGGGCGGGTTGATCCAGGCTGTGGTGGGCAATGCCGGCGGGACTGGGTGGT
>NZ_JBNBZD010000026.1:0-48003 GCF_049804075.1 Brevibacterium sp. FAM 24630 | reverse complement strand
TTCGATGCTGGGGTACCGTACTCCGGCCGAGGTTGAAGCCGAGTACTTCGAGGACAACGAAGTGCTTGCCGATGCTGCCTGATCACTGAACGACCGTTCATCCTCCACAAAAACCGGGACTTGACACAGCGTCGGACACAGTGCGAACTGGCGGCGAGTTGCGTTTTCTGGTCTGTTCGTAGCTACATGGCTATCGTGTGAATCCAGGTCTGGTGGCGGAGTGCCTGCAATTGACTGCCTGCAGCGCCAGGTTTGGACCTAGCGTTCGACGCGCAACCTCCAGATTTACTCTGTCAAACCTTACGAACCGATTGCCAGGTGGTCCTATAACTGACACCTTTCAACTATGTGCGCGTTGATCAGTTGTTCCGCGAGATGAAGTGCAGAGGGAACGACGCATACGCGAAGGCGTCAAGCGGCGTCGTCAAGTGTTGGATGCTGAGCGCTGGTTACGAGAGCTTCGTCTGACATTGGCTGTTCGGTTATGCGTGCACTCGGATTCCATGTGCACACGTTGCACTTGTGGCGCGCTGGGGGAGGCTTGGCCCAGTTTGTCTGCCGAATGAAACGACTCGGAAGGGCGTGCGCCCATGGTCCTCACTGATGACAATGCATTTGAAAGTCTAGCCAGCACTTCGGGAGTGATGTTGCATGTAGGGGCACTGCTGATGCCGCTGCTATAGATTGTCGCGGATGTGTCGATGGGCCATTTTCAGGCGATGTAGCGTGGTACGTGTGATTCGGCGGGGTTACAAGAGCCACGTTCAGGGCACTTTGTCGCCGTAATAAGGACTCCGGGGGTCCTCCAGCGTATGTGTGCGCAACTCCCATTGGAACCAACATGGACTCTTTCGAATCCAGGCTTACCTTCGCTGCGAGTTGAATAACCGGCTCCTATCGTAGAGCAGGTGGTTCGTCGTTTCTTGCTTTCAAGATATTCGGCACGGTTCCGGTAGTGTGTCGGGGATCAATGCTGGTCTCCAGTTGCTATTGGGGTTGGCCGACGACCTGAGCATTGAGGTGTTTTCACCTCTCGGCATCTTCGGGTTGGAGCGCAGGCCCGAGGGAACCTTCGCGAAGCAACGCGGCTGAGATCAGGTGGACTCCGAGTGTGAGGGGAATGGCAGCGAGGGCAGTGGCATTTACTCTCTTATTGGACCCGTTGACTCCCTGTTGTCGGAGGACATATCGAGCCAAGAGCCAATATGGCACGACGATCACTGGCGCAGTGGCAACCCCGGTGGTGTAACCGCGCTTTGCGACACTGTTGGTCATATGAGTAAATCCATGGACTCCGAAGGCTAGTAGTCCGCCGCGAAACCACGGGGATTTTCCGTCGGTCTTGATGCCCGCAACAGCAGACAGTGCAACGGGAACGGCCATGAGACACAGCGACACATTGACATGTTTCTGCGATAGGCCGCGTTCTCGAAGTGAGCGCGGAATGGGGAGACCCCTCGGCAACTGGCGAAAGACTCCGCGGGACGTTGGAGCCATCGTAATCAGCTCTTCTGCGTCGTGCGCTGCCCAAGCTGCGAACAATCCCAGACTAATTGCGGTCGTCGGTTTCATTTTGGTTCTCTACTCTGTGGCGATGCGTAAACCGTGGGTGTTGGTTCTCACGCTAGCGGTGGAGTTCCTGCAGTACAAGCGAGCGACGGTCCACTTCGAACTCGTCGTCAGCGATGATTATCGCGATTTGATGTGATGACGAGTCGAACAATTTCTGCAAACGCGGTCGTTCAACTGGCAGGACTGCGTCGCCTCGGCAGTCGTGAACCAATGCAGAACGCCTGATAGGCCAAAGAAGCGATGCCACAGGTACTCCAGTTTCCGACGGTGCTGCTTGTCTGTGAATCTATCGTATTTTTCAGTCACTGAAGAAGCCGGCTTTGGACTTTCTTAAGGCATCGTTCCCGCCGCCATCTTGGGGCAAATCGCCAGATTGAAAGCCGAGCTTTTGGTAGTTCTCCGAACGATTGCGACTGCTTCGCGGAGAGCCCCCGCCCCTTTTAGAGCGTCGGTATTCGCTGCCCTGCTAGTGGCTGGTGATGCTCAACGACGGTCGAAGAACCAGCGTATAGGACCGCGTTTTATAGCCGATGGGCTCCGGATCGGTTGCACTCCGAAATTTGATTCCAAGTCGGATAGGTGTTGTATGACGTTACGGCCGGCCTGGATGAGTGCTGCAGGATCGGTGAACAAGTGACGAGGTAGCCGGCCAATTGATGATGTGTACGGTTCTCCGGCGAGGGCTTCCAACGCTGTTAAGGACTCTGCCGCCGAATGTGCGTCGTCGATGAGAAACGGCCAGTCCTCGGTGACTATTCCGGAGTAATTTTCGGCGAAGTTTGTCGGATCGATGTAGGAGGCAATCCCGAATGTGTGGAGGAGCGTCCGGTAAGCGATGCGTTCGTCGCAGTCTTCGTCAATTTGGCACGGGGATGTACTGAACGGGCCGCGACGCCACTCAACTTCAGCGGGGACACAAGGAACCTCTAACGCGGCGAGTGCAGCGAGACGGTGGTTGCCGTTGCCATTAATGCGGAATATGTCACCGAGGGGTGATGCGAAGCCGTCGACATTGATGCGTAAGACTCCGTCATCAGAGATCGCACCGTCCTCACCAATTCCCAGCAGGGTGTGGAGGCCACGTTCTTCGCCGTGCTCACTGGCGATGCGCCGTGCAAATTCCGCGATTCCTGTGACCCTGTCAGGGGAGGGGCCACGTTGGGGTTGGCTGGCGTAGTGGGCGCGGTCGCTCGCGTCATGGATGAATGATTGTGTTCCTGGTTCCTTCAGGAGCACTCTGTTGGGGTTGATCCAGCACCATTCGACATCCTGTTGTGGCGTTCCCGCATATGGTTGTCCGAATGATTCATCAGGCAGGTATGGCCGTGGGCGGGAAGCGAATTGAGTGATTCTTTCCGTGAGCTCGTCGAGGCTGGGATTTTCAAGGTGTTGGAGATGTCGGATGAGGAAGGCGTGAGCGATAGGTGCAAATCGTGAGGACGCTGCGATGGCTCCTCCGTTACGCAGGCTGAATCGAGCCTGTTCAAAGGGATTTCTGGCGGGCATCATATGGTCCTAGTTTTTGTCGCAGTGAGTGCCGTTTGTGATGGAGGTGTCTGAAGGGTCCAGAGGCGGACGTTTGCGGAAGCAGAACGTCGGTGGCGCGAGTGTCTATGCGGGTGTGTCATGGCCGCATGGGCCGTATGTCAGTGCCGGGGAGCTTTTCCGAAGTTTCTGTCCAGTTTTCGTCCGGGAGCAGCTGCCATTCGGTGTTGAGATTATGGCGAGGGATTTGGGCGGTGAGATGTTCTCGTTCTGTTGGTGTCCCGCAAGTATGGGCGAGTGCCTCGGTCAGTTGGGAACTGTGGCCGCTGTAGTTCATTGGAGAGTATGCCCACCCGTCGGTGAGTAGGACTGTTGTCCACCCCATAGTGCTGGTGGGTGTGCTGGTTGTGGGCCATGTGGGGACGAGTTCGGATTTCCATGCGACTGGCCATCGCAAGTGAGTCGTCAGCGCGGGGACGGTTGTCCACTCGTGTGCAGGGGGATCTGCCGGTGGACTCTTTCAAGGTGGGGGCGACCAGATGAGCGGTTCGTCGTTGGGCATTCCGTGTTCGTTCTGTAGGTAGTTCAGAGCGTGTGTAAATGCCTGTCGGTATTCATGATGGAAGTTATGTCGTTGATTGGCGAACTTCGTGTAGCTCGGGGAATCGATACTGATCGTGAGGGGCAGGGGAGCGAGGGCGATGTCTCCGCCTGTCAGGACTTCCCAGAAGTGGCGGAGTAGGTCCGGGCTTGGGTCGGAGCCGATGGTCTTCCTGAGTGCTTGTGTCAGTTCGTCGGTGTCTGCGGCGATGACTCGGCGGATTCGGTAGTTGATCGGGGGTGGGGTGGAGAGGAGTCGTGTGAATTGGTGTTCGAGGAGGGCGAGTTGGTCGTGCCAGCACGTTGCGGCAAGTCGTCTGATGTGGGCACGGGCCTGGTGTTGGAGTGTGGCGGGCAGCCCGAGTTCGAGGGCGAGGTGGCTCCATTTGGTTGCTCGGCCGAGGTGGAGGAGGAGCAATGATTCAACTGCTCGGGCACCTGGTGTGGAGTGATCGGTACCGAAACCGGGCCACAGTGTTTGTGGGATCCATTCAGGTGGTGGAGTCAGTGGGACGGTTGAGTGTTCTGGGAGTGTTGTTTGCTGGAGGTCGGGCTGGGAGTGCAGGGAGCTGGTTGACCAGTCTGGTGGGTGTGCTGGCCATGTTCGTGCTATGCGGAAGGCGAGTTGTTTGTTCGCGGAGAGGTGTTGTCGTGTTTTCAGCAGTGACGCGATGAGGATTGGTCCAAGGTTGGTGCCGCGGGCGGTTCTTGGCGGCCCGAGGAGGCCGGTTGTGGCGATGTCGGAGAAGAGGGTGCGCAAGTGTGGGCCCGTGCCGGTTGCGGAATTGAGTTCTCGGTAGGCCTCCCATGCGGTGAGAAGAGTGGTTGTTTGTCCTGCGATCCCGGTGGAGTGGCTGTCGGCGTAGGTGATGAGGGTGGTGAAGAGGTGGGCGTGCTGGTGGTTGGTGATCTGGGACCAGGGACCGAATTCTCTCGTTGCTGTGGGTGAGGTTTCTTGCTCGGCGAGTGCGTTGAGCAGGGTGTGCTGTGCTGTGAGCAGCTCGGATGGAGCCGGATGGGGTGGGGCGCTTCTCAAGTCCGTGTTGCACCAGGGGCGGGTATTTCGGGGTTCGGAGTAGGGCTGTGTCGTTCCGGTGACGCGTTGGGTACAGCGGTGCGGGGGTGCGATGTGTCCGAGCCATGCGGCTGAACGCCATTGGGGTTGCTCACACGTCGGGCACACGTCGTGGAGGAAAATCTGATGGGTGGGGCAGGCGAGTAACCAGTGCTGGTTCCATTCTGTTGACCACACTCCAGTGTCTGTTAGGCACTGTGGGCAGTATCGGCGCGGTCTGTTGGTGGTGGCTGAGGCAATATCTTGAGAAGTGAACGATCTGGGTCCGAGGAGTGGGGCGACGTCGTCCCAATGTTTGGCTAGTTGTGTGAGGGAGCGGTCAGCGGTCTGTTCGGTGGGGACTCCGAGTGCTTGGATGAGTTGGCGGGGCGTGAGTCCGTACCGGTGACTGACGCGCGTGATCCAACTGTGTACTGGTTCGGTAGCGGCTGGTGTGACGGTGATCGGCCATCTGGTCCTGTGTTCGACGGGGATGTATTCGCCGAGTCTTGACCGTCTGCCCGGCTGGTCGTCACTGCTATTTAGATGTGGTTTCGGCAGCATTGTCGATGGTTACCTTCTTGAGGATTTCGTAGGTGATGGCTTCGTCTCCGGAAGAGATAGCAATGGCGCACGCTCGGTCGAGGAGGTTAGTCAGGGATGCGATGTGTCCTTGGGTGCGGTCGTGGAGGTATTCAGAGAGTGCTGTCAGTGCTCCTTCGGTCTTTCGGGCGAGTTTCAGGTGGGCTTCGAACGATGTGAGGAGGCGGTTCCATGCACGTTCCGCGGACTGTGTTGATCGGGTGAAGGGTACGACTGAGCAGGATGTTGTTCTTCGTGCCGTTTGTGACAGGGCGGGGTCACCTCCGGCTCCTTCTTCGAAGTATTGGCGTTGGGCGAGACCGACGCCCACGTGGATGAATGTTGCTGCGGATTCGTTGGCGAACCATTTCAAGTGGTTGCTGACTTCGATGCCGTTGCGGTGATTGAAGTTGATGAAGTGGAGATCGTCGAACACAATGAGTCGGGTTTCGGCGCTGTGGATGCAGTCCATTGCGAGGGTGCCGAGTTCGGCTTTTGATGCACGGCTTGCTGCTGGGTGGCCGTAGAAGCGGAGAACTTTCTGATTGAGTTGTTTAAGCGTCATTCCTGCAGAGAGTGGAATGAATGCGACTGGGAGGCGGGGGTGTCCGTCAGTGGTGGTATTTCCGTACCGTGTGCGTTGCCGGAGATCGAACTGCCTGGCGTAGCTTGAAGCGATCGTTGTTTTGCCCAAGCCGGGCAGGGCGTCGAGAGCGATGGAGCCTCTGACACTGTTGCCATCACGGTGGGCCGAGGCCATGACTTGGTCGATGAGTTCGTGAGCGTGTTTGAGTTGGGGTGTTTTGACGGTGGCGGGGTTGGCGTTCCATATGTTTCTGGCTTGGTTGTAGTCGTCGAGGGTATCGGCATCCAGGTCTGCCATTTGGTTGGGCGTGAGTGTGGGGAAGTCAGGGCGGGGGCCGGCGTTGACGAAATCGATCCAACCGGCTTTGGTTCCGAGGTTGAAGAGTCGTGTTTCGTTGAGGCGGAGCCATTCTGCGTAGGGGTTGCTCATTCGTCGAATACCTCGAATCCTTCGTCTTCGGGGCCGTCGTCGTTGTCGAAGACGTCGAGATCATCGTGAACGTTTGACTTGGTTTTCGTTTTGGTGTGGGTGAGGAGGTCGATGATGCCCGGAGTGGATGCCCGGTCGCGTGGGTCGATTTCGGGGTCGTCGGTGCCCGCGGTTGAGCTTGTGGTGGCGCTGACTTTCTTCGCGAGGTTCTTTGCCCGCCTGTCTGTGACTGCGTTTTCGTGCCAGTCCTTCAGGAGGGTGAGGATGGCGGTTTGTGGGTCGTGGAACGTGTTGTCGGTGATGCTGAGGCGTCGCGTGTAGTCGGCGGCTTCGGAGCTGAACGGGGCATTGAGGTAGTGGGCGTGTTCCCATTCGAGCCGATGCCAAGTTCCATCCGCGGGATCTTTGAAGTGGACCCAGCGGACGTCATCGCGGTCAACGTAGATGGGCCACTTGCCTGCGTGATTACCTGTATAGGCTGACCGGCGTCCCCGGTAGGGGGTGATCCCGATGCCGTCGTAGCGTCTGCCGTTCACCTCGACTCCGTAGTGGTGTATCTGTCGCCATTCGACTTCGAGGAATTCCATAACGATGTCATCGTTGGTCGGAAGTCTCAGAGTTCCTGATTGAGAGATTCCGCGTTCGAACATTTGGTTTGGAGTGAGTTTGATATCGGGCACGTGCGGGTCTCGGAGGCTCGAGTGAGGGGTGTCGTGGTAGATGCCCACCCATTCTCGGATGATCTGTTCTAATTCGGAGACGAAGAGGAACGCTGATTTCTCGACGTCTTTGCCCCGCGAATACACATCTGGTCCTTTGTACGCGGGGAGGTGTTCGAGGAGTGATTGCCGGAGAGTGCGGAAGAACCTTTCGACCACGGCCTTGTCTGTGGGCTGGATAGGGCGTGCAGGTTGCACGTTGATGCCCAAGCGGTCACAGACAGAGAGGACGTGGCGCGACAAGTACGCTTTGCCGTGGTCGACGATGATGCTGTCGGGGAGGAGCTCGTGACTGGATTTGCTACCCTCAGTTGCGCTGACATTCTCGGGCAGTCCCAAGTAGGGCCCTACAGGGGATTCCGGAGATCGTCCCCAGGATTGTGGAGTGACGGTTTGATAGAGCACCGATGCCACGTCAACTGATTGGGCTGCCACGGGACGCAGTGTCAGCCCGGTAATGATTCGCGTGTTGAGGTCGATCCCGACTGTGAGTTCGACGTTGACCCAACGGCAGGAGACGGGTTCTAACGCGAATACGTCGAGGCTATTCGTGTCGAGGACAATGTATTGTCCCGGTCGGTCCGATTGCAGTCGGCTCAGGACGCCCTTCGGGCGACCGGCCACTGAACGACGTTGTTTCGCAGCTCCGAAAGTGTATTGACCTTTGTCGAGTTGTTTCACTCTCACGTAGGCCACCGACCGGGAGGGAGTTTTCGCGTCGGGGTTGGCGGCGACATACGCGCGGTTAGTTTTCGAGATGACTGTGGAGATTGTGGGGTTGGAAGCATCTCGATAGGTTGCCAATACGTCGGAGCAGATGCGATCCCACTCGTGAGTCACCTGGTCTCTGGCGTGGCGTACGAGTCGCGTGTCCACGAGGCCGGCAGGTCCACGTTCTTTGTACCGCTTCTTCAGCCTGTACAGAGTGCTGACTCCGATGCCCAGGGATTGAGCAGCCTTCTTGTGACGCTCCTTTGCCTGTTTGTCCCCGATTCCTGCCTGTAGGAGCGATTCCACGACCCGCGCTCGCTCGGTGAGAGTGGTGTGTTGTGATTCTGACAACGCGTCCAAGAGGGCGCGGTCCGTGGCTGAGAATTCTAGAGAGTCAGGTATCTGCTCGTCTGAGCGTGGTTCGATGTTGGTCGCCCGCCCGATGAGTGAATTGATGTTCGTTTTGCGGATGACTGTCCCGCTTGAGAGCAGGACGGAGTCGGCCTGGAGTTCAGTGACTTTCCATCGCTGCCCATCGAGCCAAAGCGAGTTTCCTACGTTGAGGTCGAGTACGTCATCCATGGGGCGCTTCTAACAGTTGGGTCTGGAGGGAAATCGGCTTTGTGAGGTTGACGTGCCACCGGTTAGCCCACAACAGTGCGAGGACTGCCATCCGGAGGGTGTTTTCGTCGGCTAAGCCGGTTGCAGCCTGCTCAGTCTGGGCAAGCGTCATTTCTGGGTGTCCCAGTGGTTCCAACTCGTCAAGCAGTCTTGGGTGGAGGAACTGTGCTCGTCGGCCGACGGCGATGAACCGGAGGTTGCGCATCAGAATGGGATCTGCGCCTGACCATACTTCGTAGCTCCAGCCTTTCGCCCTACATAATCCGGCGGTCCAGGAGAACTGGTCCTGTACTCGTTTGTCGGAGAGTCTGGTTGCTGGTTTCACATCGACGAGTGTGAAGCTGCCGTTGCTGTGTTCGAGAAGTATGTCGGGGACGTGTCGGCGGAGGTGGGCACCGTCTCGTCCTTGGAGATGGAACGGTTGCGTTGCGATTTGCACGGTGCTGGGGTCGAAGTCTGCAAGCCAGAGCCGATCGAGTTCGAGGAGGCTCTCGTATACGACGGTCCTGTGAGTGGTCGCGAGCCAGAACAGGCCGGGAAAGTTTCTCTGGCCTTTATAGGACGGCGGAAGGCGCACAGGTTCTCCGCTGATCACCTCTTGAGAGCTGATCAGCCCGAGGGTAGTCACTACGAGGTCGGCGTTGCCTGCCGGTAGGAAGCGAACCTCTGTAGTAAGTTCGTCCATCTGTGAATCATGTCACATTATTCTCAGATCGCAAGGACTTATTCTCAAAGAGTTCTTGCATTATCAGGAAATTCTCATTTCGAGCCGGATCCTACAGGTCGTTTCCGAAGATTTTTCGGGGGCGCGGAATAAAAGCCGCCTCAGTTAAGTTGAGTCTGGTGTACGCAACTTTGATGAGGCCGACTTGACGGTTGGAACCTCGAAGAGAATACTTGAGTCCGGTTGGCTCAATGTGTGCGGTCGAGTGGTTCTGACTCAAGAACCGGAGCCGCCCGATCGCACACATTGGAGTCGCAGGAACTCACGATCTGTAAGGAGAGAAAACTATGGCACGTGCAGTTGGAATCGACCTCGGAACCACGAACTCCGTCGTCACCGTCCTCGAGGGCGGCGACCCGAAGGTCATCGCGAACGCAGAGGGCGGTCGCACGACCCCGTCCGTCGTTGCGGTCAACAAGAACGGCGACTCCCTTGTCGGTGAGATCGCCAAGCGCCAGGCTGTCACCAACATCAAGAACACGGTCGCTTCGGTCAAGCGCCACATGGGCACCGATTGGTCCACCGAGATCGGCGGCAAGAAGATGACCGCTCCGGAGGTCTCGGCCCGCATCCTCCAGAAGCTCAAGCACGACGCTGAGGAATACCTGCAGGAGAAGGTCACCGACGCGGTGATCACCGTTCCCGCATACTTCAACGACGCCGAGCGTCAGGCTACGAAGGACGCCGGTGAGATCGCCGGACTCAACGTCTCGCGCATCATCAACGAGCCGACCGCTGCTGCTCTGGCCTACGGCCTCGAGCGCGGCAAGGAAGATGAGACCATCCTCGTCTTCGACCTCGGCGGCGGCACCTTCGACGTGTCCCTGCTGGAAGTCGGCAAGGATGAAGACGACTTCTCCACCATTCAGGTCCGTGCGACCTCGGGTGACAACCGCCTCGGCGGTGACGACTGGGATCAGCGGATCGTCGACTGGCTCGTCGAGCAGGTCAAGAACAACTACGGTGTCGACCTGACCAAGGACGCCACTGCTCTGCAGCGCCTCAAAGAAGCCGCTGAGCAGGCGAAGAAGGAACTGTCCTCGGCCACCAGCACGAACATCTCGCTGCAGTACCTGTCGATGAGCGAGAACGGACCCATCCACCTCGACGAGTCGCTGACTCGCGCGAAGTTCGAGGATCTCACCAAGGACCTCCTCGAGCGCACCAAGGCTCCGTTCCACGCAGTCATGAAGGACGCAGGCGTGTCTGTGTCTGACATCGACCACGTCGTCCTCGTCGGCGGTTCGACCCGTATGCCCGGCGTCTCCGCCGTCGTCACCGAACTCACCGGAGGCAAGGAGCCCAACAAGGGCGTCAACCCCGATGAAGTCGTCGCGATCGGTGCGGCAGTCCAGGCCGGTGTCCTCGTGGGAGAGCGCAAGGACGTTCTGCTCATCGACGTCACCCCGCTCTCGCTCGGTCTCGAGACCAAGGGCGGCGTGATGACGAAGCTCATCGAGCGCAACACCCCGATCCCGACCAAGCGTTCGGAGACCTTCACCACGGCCGAGGACAACCAGCCCTCCGTGTCGATCCAGGTCTTCCAGGGTGAGCGCGAGTTCACTCGCGACAACAAGAACCTCGGCACCTTCGAGCTGACCGGCATCGCTCCGGCTCCGCGTGGTGTGCCGCAGATCGAGGTCGCCTTCGACATCGACGCCAACGGCATCGTCCACGTGTCGGCCACCGACAAGGGCACCGGCACCGAGCAGTCGATGACGATCACCGGCGGTTCCGCACTGCCGGAGGAAGACATCGAGCGCATGGTCCGCGAGGCCGAGGAGCACGCAGAAGAGGACAAGAAGCGCCGTGAGGCCGCCGATGTCCGCAACAATGCTGAGAACCTCGCCTACCAGACCGAGAAGCTGCTCACCGACAATGCCGACAAACTCCCTGAAGAGATCAAGACTGAGATGCAGGGCGACGTCGACGCTGTCAAGGAAGCGCTCAAGGGCGAAGACGAGGACGCAGTGAAGACCGCCTACGACAAACTCGTGGAGAACCAGCAGAAGATCGGCGAAGCCATCTACAGCCAGCAGGGCGGTGCCGAAGGCGCCGAAGCTGCCGGTGAAGGTACCGCCGATGCAAGCGCAGACGACGATGTCGTCGACGCCGAAGTTGTCGACGAAGAGGATGAGGAGAAGAAGTAATGACTGCCGAGGGCAACGACGAGTCGTCCGAGGAGCCAGGCTTCACTTTCAGTGACAAGCGCCGGGTCGATCCGAACACCGGTGAGGTCCGTCCCGAGGCCGACGCGCAGTCGGCCTCGGCCGAGGCCGGCGAGGAGCCGACCGCGGACCCGAATGCCGAACAGGCCGATGCCAGCGACCTTGGTGTGGACATCCCGTCCGATGCCTCGGGTCTCGAGGACATCGAGCCGGAGGCCGAGCCCGAACCGGGTTCGGAGGCAGCGGGATACCTGGCCGACCTCAAACGCATCAACGCCGAGTATGCGGCCTACCGAATGCGCGCCGACCGCGAACGTGAGCGTGCGGCGCTCGGCGGCACGATCAAGGTCGTCGAGGCCCTGATTCCCGTGCTCGACGAGGTCAAGCTCGCTCGCGACAACGGCGATGTCACCGGGCCTTTCGAGACCCACGTGAACAAGCTGGTCGAATCGCTGAACAAGCTCGGCGTCGAGCAGTACGGAGAGGTCGGCGACGAGTTCGATCCGAACATCCACGAAGCGCTCATGCAGCAGCCTTCGGATGAGGTCGAGAATCCGACGCTCTTCCTGGTCATGCAGCCGGGCTACCGGATCGGGGAGCGCATCATCCGCGCCGCCCGCGTCGGTGTCCAGCAGCCGGAGGACTGAGCAACGACCATGATCGCCGAGGCGGCCGCCCGCCCCGCACGCCGGTTCACCGACGTACGGGGCCGGGGAACCGCCTCGGCGGCGGTCCGGATCTTCGGGGCAGTGCCCCGGGGCTGCGGATTGTGAGAGGACAAGTGAATACCGTGATGACAGGATTGATTGGAAGGAAAGGAGGTGCCAGGTGAATACCGGACCTCAGAATGATTGGTTCGATAAGGACTTCTACAAAACCCTCGGCGTCTCCAAGGATGCTTCCGACGCCGAGATCAAGAAGGCTTATCGCAAGCTCGCGCGCAAGTATCACCCGGACGCCAACCCCGGTGATGAGAAGGCCGAAGAGAAGTTCAAGGAGATCGGCCAGGCCCACCAGGTGCTCTCCGACAAGGAATCCCGGGCCCAGTACGATCAGGTCCGCGCCATGGGCGGCGGTGCCAGGTTCAGCGC
The DNA here is from genome assembly GCF_049804075.1 of Brevibacterium sp. FAM 24630. Lineage (NCBI taxonomy): Bacteria > Bacillati > Actinomycetota > Actinomycetes > Micrococcales > Brevibacteriaceae > Brevibacterium > Brevibacterium sp. FAM 24630. The sequence continues at coordinate 35,661 of NZ_JBNBZD010000026.1, read as the reverse complement.
CGGTTCCGGTGGACCCGGCGGGGCTGCCGGCGGCGGATTCGACGATGTGTTCTCCGACCTCTTCGGAGGCGGCGGACGCACCAGGACCCGCACGACCTACGGCGGTGGGGGAGACGTTCCCCCGGACCTGGCGGATCTGCTCGGCGGATTCGGCGGAGGTTTCGGCGGTGGCGGTTACGGCGGCTACCAGCCTCCGCTCAAGGGCGGCGACATCAAGTCGAGTACGACGCTGTCGTTCACCGAAGCGATCAACGGTGCCTCGGTGAAGCTGAACATGCCGGGTGGGAAGCCGCTGACCGTGCGGACACCGATCGGGGTCAAGGACGGGCAGAAGATCCGCCTGGCCGGCAAGGGCAAGACCAGCCCCAACGGCGGCGAGCCCGGTGACGTCATCCTCACCGTGCACGTAAGCCCGCACCCGGTCTTCACCCGCGATGGTGACAACCTGCGGATTGAGCTGCCGATCAGCTTCGACGAGGCGGCCCTCGGCGCCGAGGTCAAGGTGCCGACCCTGGGCGGAACGCCCGTCAAGGTCAAGGTCGCACCGGGGACACCGTCGGGACGGACCCTGCGCGTGCGGGGCAAAGGTGTGAAGACGAAGAAAGGCACCGGCGATCTGCTGGCGACAGTCGAGATCGTGGTGCCGAAGAATCTGTCCAAGGAAGCCAAACAAGCGGTCGAGTCCTTCAAGGCCGCCACCGAAGGTGAGGATCCACGCGCCGGCTTGCTGGACAAAGCCAAGGCCAGCTGAGGTGGTGAATCACAATGCACATTTCATCGAGTGCGGCGGTGTATGTCATCTCGGTGGCCGCGGATCTGGCGGGCATGCACCCGCAGACGCTGCGGCAGTATGACCGACTGGGTCTCGTCACTCCGGAACGCACTGCGGGCCGGGGCCGACGTTATTCCGGGAAGGACATCGCCAAGCTGCGACTGATCCAGCAGCTGTCGCAGGACGAAGGCGTTAACCTCGTCGGGATCAAGAAGATCATCGACCTGCAGAACCAGGTCGATGCGCTCAAGAGCCGCAACGAGGAGCTCGAGGACGAGGTCCGGGCGCGCAGGTCGGCGCAGGAACGCGATGCACGCGTCTTCGCCGCCGGCACCGTGGGCGGAGACGTCGTCTCGATCTCGCGGGGACGTCGCCCGCAGGGACGTCCGGAACCAGGAGCCCTGGTGCTGTACAACCGGTACCGCCGCGGCTGAGTTGAACGGCACGATTGAGCCGAACGGCGAGGTCGGGTCGGGGCGCAATAGCGAACGGCAGCCATGAACGCCGAGGCGGAGCGCGTACCCTATTGTGGGTGCGCGCTCCGCCTTTCGAATGTGCACCTGATTGTGACTATCAACTTCGCAGATTGGTGCAGATATCGTGCGACACTGACTTCTGTGAACGAGAAAGAGAAGGTTCGACAGGTCGCCGACAGTGCCGACTCGGCGGCTCAGGAAGCCGCGGACAGCCAGTGGTTCGAAAGAGTCGCCCGTGCGGGTTTCATTGCCAACGGACTGGTCCACGCCATCCTCGGGGCGACCGCTGTGACGATCGGACTGGGCCAGGGCGGAGGCGAGGCCGATCAGGCGGGAGCCATCGGGCAGATCGCTTCGCAGCCCTTCGGCATGGTGCTGATCATCATCTGCTTCCTCGGCTGTGCGCTCATGGCGCTGTGGTGCCTGATCAATGCGTTCTTCGGTTCGGCCTCGCTGCGCGGCGCTGGAACGAAGGATCCGCAGCAGAAGCAGGGCCGGAAGCAGTGGACCGGCTTCCTCACCATGGTCGGCTCCGCCATCGCCTACCTGGTGGTCGCCGCGACATTCGCGCAGTTCGTCTTCGGCGGGGGAGCGGACTCGGGCAAGTCGAGCTCACAGGCTTCGACGACCGTGGCGAAGGCGCCGGGCGGACTGTATATCCTCATGGCCGCCGGCGCCGTGATTGCGATCATCGGCATCGTGTTCTGTATCAATGGTCAGCGACGGAAATGGAAAGAGGAGCTGCGTCGTCCGCAGAGCGCGATCATTCGCTTCCTCGTCGGATTCACCGGCGTCGTCGGGTACCTGGGCAAGGGCGCAACGCTGCTGTCGGTGGGCATCCTCATCGTGGTGTCCGCGGCGACCGGTGATCCGGAGGAATTCACCGGAATCGACGGCGCGCTCAAGGGCATGCGCGACCAGCCGTTCGGGCCGTATCTGCTGTTGGCGGTGGGTCTCGGCCTGGTCCTCTACGGAGGCTTCCTCGCCCTGCGTTCGAGGTACGACCGCATGGAATGAGCTGTCGTCTGCCGGGCTGCAGATGTTGGCCGCGGATATTTGGCTGTAGAGAGAAGAAGGGCGCGAACCCACATTGGGTTCGCGCCCTTCTTCATCTCACGCCCGGCTCAGTCGAGCTCGGACGATCAGTCAGGTCAGTCGCTATCAGATCTCAGCGGGATCCTGGGCGACCTTCTTGCGACGCATGGTCATAGCGACTGCGGCTCCACCGATGAGGAGGAGGCCCGCGCCGCCGACGAGGCCGGTCAGCTCGGTACCGGTGCGAGGCAGGTCGCCGCCGTTGCCGGCATCTCCGTTGTCGCCATCGTCGTTTCCGCCGTTGCCGTCCTCATTGCCGTCATCGTCGCCGCCGCCGGCGTTCGGATCTTCCTCGACGGAGAACTCACCGGTCAGTTCGTCATCGCCGCAGGTGACGGTCACATCGTAGTCGCCGATGTAGGCCGAGGCGTTGGAGGCGCTTGTGCCGTAGACGTTGACGTTGGCCTTGCCTTCGTCATCAGCCTGGACGGTCTTGTCGAAGGCGGTGACGCTCGACTCGCCCTTGGGGTTGACGAGGAAGCGAACGTCTTCACCGGGCTCGCAGTTCTCGACGGCGAGGGTGACGCCCTTGTCTTCCTTGACGAAGTCAGCGGGGGTGATCGACTCGGGGGAGACGGTCAGCTTGGCTTCTTCAGCAGGAGCGGTGGGCTCTTCTGTCTCGTCTTCGGTGATGCTGAAGTCCTGAGCCGGGGAGTTGGTCTCGGTCTCCTGGTCGACGCCCCAGACGGAGTAGTCGCCGGCCGGAAGTGCTTCGTCGCCCTCGAACTTCAGGGTGGCGGAGATCTTTCCCTCGTCGTCGGCTTCGACTTCCTCGGTTGCGAAAGGTGACTGTGCGGTGCCGCCCACGACGGTGACCTTGCCTCCGGGGGTGAAGCCCTCACCGGTGACCGTGATGCCGTTCTTCGCGAACTCGCTCTGCGAGATCTTGTCGGTGTTGAGCGAGACCTTCGGGTCGACCTCGGGAGCCTCGGGCTCGTCGGTGTCATCGACGACGTTGAAGCTCAGCCCGTCGTAGGTGCGCTGCTCACCGTCGCGAGTGATCGTGACGGAGAGATCAACCGTACCGTTTTCGATGTCCTCGGCAGGCTGAGTGGAGTAGATGTTGTATTCGAAGGTATCGCCCTCAGCAGTTCCGGCTTCGCCGGTGAGCGAATCCGAGATCTTGTCTCCGGCCTCAAGGCCGGTGATCGTGACGACGATTCCCTTGTCCTTGTTGGCGAGATCCTCGGCGGTGATCTCCTTGGGGGAGGTCGTCACCTCTGCCTCGATAGCCTGCGCATCAGCCTTAGGTGATTCAGGTGCAGTGCTTTCCTGGGCGTCGCCGGAGTTCTTGACGACAGAGTGCGAGTAGTTGACCGAGCCGGGGGCAGCGATGACTGGGGATGCGGCCAGGCCGGTGATGGCGATGGCCACCGCGGGTGCGAGGGCGAGCTTCTTCATGTATTTCCTTAGAAAATGACAGCTGGGTGTGAAGTATTACGAATGTAACAGTAATGCAACATTCACCACACGCATAGTTGTGGTCGTTTTGTTCAGCACTGACTTCGGCCCCGTCGCAGAGTTCATTTTCCATTCACCTGGAAGCACCGATTCGTCTCAGACGGCAGAACAGACGAAGGGGCGGCTCAGTGTGTGCTGAGCCGCCCCTTCGTCTGTCGTTCCAGGCTGACCGCCTGGCTCGGATCAGAAGCTCGTCGGAGTCTGTCCGAACTTGTTCTTGCGGCCGGTCAGTGCGATCGCAGCACCACCGACGAGGAGGAGCAGGGCTCCCGTCGTCAGTCCGCCGAGGTCGGCACCGGTACGCGGCAGCTGGCTGCCGTCGTCTCCGCCGTTTCCGGCATTTCCGTTGTCGCCGCCGTTAGATCCGCCGCCATTGGCGCCACCGGTGACTGTGAAGGAGTCTTTCATGGTGTCGTCACCGCAGGTCGCGGTTGCGGTGTAAGCACCGACATAGGCCGAGACATCCGACGAGGTGCCGAAGACGTTGACCGAGGCATTGCCTTCGTCATCAGCCGTGACGGTGTTCTCGTACGCCGTGACGTTGATGCCCTTCGGGTTGACCTCGAAGTGGACATCCGCACCGGGCTCGCAGTTCTCGACGGCGAGGGTGACGCCCTTGTTCTCATTGGCGAAGTCCGCTGCCTCGATCTTCTTCGGGGAGACCGTGAAGGATGCATCGGCGGGAGCTTCGGTCTCACCGTCGTCCCCATCGTCGTTGCCATCCTTGCCATCGTCATTGCCGTCTTCGTTGCGGTCGTCCCCGTCATCGTCTCCGTCTTCGGCGACAACGTTGATGTTGCCCTCGAGGGTCTCCGACTCGGTGCCTTCACGGTCGATGGTGACGGTGAACGGAACCTTGCCGACCTCGAGGTTGTCGGGGTTGCCCTCGTACCAGAGGTTGAGCTCGTAGTCACCGTCGGCTTCTGCCGTCTCGGTCTCTCCGGTGAGGGAGTCCGTGATCTTGTCACCCTTCTTGACACCGGAGACAGTGACCGTCACGCCCTTTTCCCTGTTGGCGAGATCCTCGGCGGTGATCTCCTTCGGATCGACTTTGAGTGAGGCATCGATCGGATCGACGGCGTCGTCATCCTCTTCGGTGACGGTGATCTCGACAGAGTTGCTGGCGGCGCTGGTCGTGTCATCGATGAAAGTCAGCGAATACGTGCCGGCTTCGAGAGATTCGGGAGCGACCACGACGCCTTCGACATCACCGTTCTCGTCAGCGCGGGCCTTTTCCTCGGCCTGAGGTGCTGCCGCGCTCTGCGAGGAGACGGCTTCGCCCTTGACGCTGACGGTACCATCCGGAGAGAAGCCGGTTCCGGTGAACTTCAGTCCGTCCTTCTTGAAGTCCTCGAGGGAGATCTCCTTCGAGTCGACCGTGACCGTCGGGTCGACGGCGCCGTCTTCGGTGATGGTGAAGTCCTGAGCCGGGGAGTTGGTTTCGGACTCCTGGTCGACGCCCCAGACGGAGTAATCGCCGGCCGGAAGTGCTTCGTCGCCCTCGAACTTCAGGGTTGCGGAGATCTCGCCGTCGGCGTTGGCTTCGACTTCCTGGGTCGCGAAGGGCGACGTTGCGTTGCCGCCGACGACGGTGACAGTGCCGTTCGGGGTGAAGCCCTCGCCGGTGACCTTGATGCCGTCATCCTCGATGCCGCTCTGCGAGATTTCGTCGGTGCTGAGCGAGACCGTCGGGTCGACCTCGGGTGCCTCGGACTCGTCAGCCAGGGGGACCACGCTGGTTTCGGTGACTGACTGTGTGCCTGGACGCTCCAGCTGGAGAGCGAAGTTGACCCTCTTCTGCTTGACCTCGTTGGCCGAGTGCAGCGTGATCGTCGCGGTCGAGCCCTGAGCGGTGACGGCCGGGCCGGTGAGGCCGGACTTGGCCGAGACCTTGTCACCCTTTTCGAGGCCGGTGACCTTGACGGTCACGCCTTCCTCGGCGAGCTCTTCTGCCGTGACCTCGCCCGAGGTCACCTGCACCGAAGCGTTGATCGGGTTGGCCTTGTCCTCGGACTTGTCGTCGTCCTTGGCGTCGTTGTCCTCGTCCTTGGGGGCAGGAGCGGGCTTCGGATCGACCTTCTTCGGAGGCTTCTTGGCGTCGTCCTTCTTGTCCTCGGCAGCCTTCTTCTCGTCCGCTTTCTTCTTGTCAGCAGCGGCCTTCTTGGCGGCCGCGGCCTTTTCCTTGGCCTTCTTGTCGGCAGCTGCCTTCTCTGCAGCTGCCTTCTTCTCGGCTTCAGCCTTTTCAGCCGCGGCTTTCTTGGCCTCTTCCTTCTTCTTGGCTTCGGCCTTCTGCTGGTCGATCTTCTGCTGTTCGGCCTTCTGGGTAGATGCCGACTGAGCGGACGTCGATTCCGCGGCGACGACCGGGCTCGCGACAAGACCGGTGAACGCGAGCGCGACTGCCGGCGCGAGGATGATCTTCTTCATTGGAGTGCCTTCAATCTCTGTAACGAGGGGTGTGATACGGCACTCATCCTAGGTTCTAAGGGTTTTCTAAACTATTTCTGTACATTTTGTTCAGGTTTAAAAGCGGTAACACTTAGGTGAATTCCTTTAACCGTTTCGTGACCTACTCATTGGTAAGAGCATGACTGTCACGGTCGCCTCGGCGAGGGGAGGCCTCGGCCGCGAGAACTCAGCGGTTCCGAGCTAGACCGGCCACGCCTCGGCGCGGATCTGCTTGCGCTGTTCGACGGTGGGCACTCGGACGGTCAGGGCTGAGGGATCGACCTCCATCTCGAGGTACGACGACTGTCCCAGCGGATCCCCGTCGAGCTGAATATCGACGTCGTCGCTGGCTTCGATGACGACCTTGCGGCACTTCCGGATGTTCGTATGCAGCCCGCGTGAGGCCCTGCGGCCGGCGATCGATGCGAGCACGCCGACCCACTGGCCGAGGTTCTTCGGGCTGACGATGAGCACGTCGAGCATGCCGTCGTCGATGACCGCCTGCGGCAGCAGTTGGATGCCGCCCTGCAACTTCCCGCAGTTGCCGCCGAGGACCGAGCGCACCCGCGCCGAGATCCGGTATTCGTCGTCGAACGTGACCTTTACATGACTGGGTTTGCCGGTGAGCTTCCGTGACCCCGCTTCGACATAGGCGAGCCATCCGAGACGTGCCTTGAGGTCGTCGCTGGTGTCGGCCATGACCGCGGCGTCGAAGCCAAGCCCGGTCATTACGGTGAAGATATGGGTATCGCCGTCCGGGGCGGTCTTCGCCATCCCCACGTCGATCTCGCGATTTCGTCCCCACAGGGCGATCCGCAGCGCCCACTCCGTCTTGTCGAGGACGAGGTCGATATTGCGGGCAAGGAGGTTCCCCGTTCCCAGCGGAACGATTCCCATCGGGGTCGATGTTCCCGCCAGCGCCGAGGCGACAGCGCGGATGGTCCCATCACCACCGGCGGCGATGACGACGTCGACCCCCTCGTCGAGGGCGCGGACGGCAGCTCCCGCGCCCGGATCGTCGACGGTGGTCTCGAGCACGAGCGGACGGCTCCATCCCTCGAAACGGCAGATCGCCTCGGCGGTGGAGGCCAGGTTGTGGACATCGGTCTTCGTCGGGTTGACGATGAGCGCGGCACGGTACCGGGCGGCGTCATCGACCACCTCGTCGGAGAGGTTCGCCGGGTGGGCGGAGCGTCGCATCGTGTTGAGTGCGCGACGAACGCCGGTGCGGCGGCCGATGAGGAACGCGGCCACGAGCACCGCGAGAGCGCCGATGACGATGACCCAGGTCATCAGGGGATCCAACTCGATGATCATGGCCCAAATGTACAGTGCCGAAGTCGTGTGCAGGCTGAGTGCCGAATATCGAAAACAGGCCCGGCCCGTTAAGCTGAGAGGGTGATCGATCTAGCGCTTCTCAGAGACAACCCGGCCCTGTTCAAGGCATCGCAGGAGGCTCGCGGGGCATCCGTCGAGCTCATCGACGAGGTCATCGCCGCCGATTCCGCTCGTCGTGCGGCCATCACCGCCTTCGAAGACGCACGTGCGGATCAGAAGTCCTTCTCCTCCCAGATCGCAAAAGCGCCGAAGGAGGACAAGCCGGCACTCATCGCTGAAGGCAAGGCGAAGTCCGAGGCCGTGAAGTCGCTGTCGGCGGAGTCCGAAGAAGCCACCTTCGCCTTCGACCAGCTCGTATCGAAGGTCCCGAACCTCATCATCGACGGCATCCCTGCCGGCGGCGAAGAGAACTTCGTGACGCTCAAGACCGTGGGCGAGCCCCGCGACTTCACCCCGGACGGCTTCGAACCGCTCGATCACCTCGAGATCGGTGAGAAACTCAAGGCCATCGACACCACCCGCGGCACGAAGGTCTCCGGTTCGCGCTTCCACTACCTCACCGGTTTCGGTGCGAAGCTCGAAATGGCTCTGCTCAACCTCGCCCGCGACGTCGCCGAGGAGGCCGGGTTCAACCCGACCATCACCCCGACGCTCGTCCGCCCCGAGGTCATGCGCGGCACCGGGTTCCTCGGTGAGCATGCCGATGAGGTCTACCGTCTCGAAGCCGATGACCTGTTCCTCGTCGGCACCTCCGAGGTGCCCCTGGCCGGATACCACATGGACGAGATCATCGACCTGACCGACGGACCGCTGCGCTATGCCGGAATCTCCTCCTGCTACCGCCGCGAGGCCGGCTCCTACGGCAAGGACACCCGCGGAATCATCCGCGTCCACCAGTTCCAGAAGGTCGAGATGTTCGCCTACGTTCCGGTCGAGGACGCCGAAGCCGAACACGAGCGGATGCTGTCGCTGCAGGAGAAGATGCTCGGCCTGTGCGAGCTGCCCTACCGGGTCATCGATACCGCCGCCGGCGACCTCGGCGATTCCGCCGCCCGCAAGTTCGACTGCGAAGCCTGGGTGCCGACCCAGGGCACGTACCGCGAGCTGACCTCGACGTCGAACTGCACGACCTTCCAGGCCCGCCGCCTGCAGATCCGCGAACGCAGCGACGGATCGACCCGGCCGGTGGCCACCCTCAACGGAACCATGGCCAACACCCGCTGGCTCGTGCCGATCCTCGAGAACCATCAGCAGGCGGACGGCTCGGTCACGGTGCCCGAGGCACTGCGGCCCTACCTCGGTGGGATGACCGCACAGGGACCGGAAGGACCGCGTTACTGAGGCTGTGCCGGGACGCGGGGGACTGACCGTTCGGCGGAACCCGGCGTTTCTCGGTTGGGTTCGGTCGCCTCGGCGCCGGTAGGAACGACGACAAGAGAAATCACGCATACGTTGGGAGACATATTGACCCCGCACCTCATCGCACTCGATGTCGACGGCACGATCGTCGGCTACGACGGATCCCTGTCGGAGTCGGTGAGGCAGGTGCTCGATCGGCTCGTCGAGGAGGGCCACCACCTCGTGATCTCCACCGGCCGTGCCCTGCCGGGTGCGCTCGAAGTCGTCCACGCGCTCGATCTCAAGCACGGTTTCGTCGTGTGCTCGAACGGATCCGTCGTCGTCCGCCTCGATCCGGAGCTGCCGTTGGGTTGGGAGATGCACCATGTGGTGTCCTTCGACCCGAAGGATGCGCTCGAGCAGATGCACGCGGCGCTGCCGGCGGCGCTGTTCCTCGTCGAGGATCCGGACCTGCACCGGTGGGCGTCCGGGGCGTTCCCGGTCGGCGAACTCGCCGAATCAGACACCCTCGACATCGTGGATTTCGAAGAGCTGCTGACGAAGCAGGCCACCCGCATCGTCATGCGTGAGGTCAACGGCACCGCTGAGGAGTTCGCGGCCGCCGTGGACTCGCTCGGACTCCATGAGGTCAGCTATTCGGTGGGCTGGAGCAACTGGCTCGACATCGCTCCGGACGGGGTCTCGAAGGCCAGCGGCCTGGAGCTCGTGGCTGAGGAACTCGGAGTCGAACATGCGCACACCGTGGGCGCCGGCGACGGACTCAACGACATCGAGATGATCGAATGGGTCGAGCACGGAATCGTCATGGGCCAGTCGAAGGACGACCTCAAGGTGCTCGCGAGCGTGGTCACCGACTCGATCGACGACGACGGCCTCGCCGTGGCTCTGGTCGACTACTTCGACCTCGACTCCAGCCTCCTCGACGCAGTGGGCACCACCAACACCCGCCCCTAATTACTACCTGACGGCGGCCCAGCAACCTCGCGCGAGGTAGCTGGGCCGCCGTCAGGTAGCAACAGGGGTCAGTTGGGGCGGGTGTCTAAGACGGCTTCGAGGTAGCGGGCGACTCCATCGTCGTCGACGGCTTCGGTCACGGCTGCGGCGATCGCCTTGACCGAACCGAGCGCATTGCCCATTGCGACTCCGTGTCCGGCCCAGGACAGCATCTCGATGTCATTGGGCATATCCCCGAACGCCATCACCTGCGACTGCGCCACTCCGAGGTGGTCGCACAGGTCCTCAAGCGTCTTCGCCTTCGTGATCCCGAACGGTGCGAGTTCGACGAGTCCGTTGTCCGGTTCGGAGAACGACGCATGGCAGGTGCCGTCAACGATCGGATCGATGAGGTCGTGCATCGCCTGCGAATCGCTCGTCTCCAGGCGCACGAGCACCTTGACGACGTCTTCGCCCGCGAGTTCGGAGACATCGTCGATGACCCGGGCCTCACGCGGTCGGGCGGTGACGAACTCCCGGTCGATGAAACCGCCGTTGAGAGTCTCGTAGGCGAACCGGGCCTCAGGATGATCGACGCGGACGGCCGCGGTGATCTCCGCCAGCGACTGCGCGTCGATGGTGTGGGCATCGACGACGGACTGAGAGGCGATGTCGTAGACGACCGCCCCGTTGAGGCACACGACCCGTCCGAGATCGGGGATCTGCTCGGCGATCGGTGCCAGCCAGCGCATGGGCCGCCCGGTGACGAGGACGAACGGGATTCCCGTGTCCTGGCAGCGGTGGATCGCATCGATCGTGGCCGTCGAGATCGGCTTCCAGTTCAGCAGCAGAGTGCCGTCGATATCGCTGGCGACGAGGCCGAGGTCGAAGTCATCGGGCGGCAGGATTTCGGGGCTGATCGGAGGTCTCATGATTCCTCTACCCTAGCGAGAATCTCCCGCGCCCGCCCCAGCAGCTCCTCGGCGTCCGTGATGAACCGAACCGTGGCCTCGGCGTTCGAGTCGATCGACCGTCCCGATTGTCCGTCCGACCGTGCCATCGATGCCGCGAGCACCGCCTCGCCGACCTTCGACGAGGCCTTCGTCAGCAGCTCCGGTGCGTCGCCGACAGCCTGCCGCGCGGGCCCGGGCACCACCTGACCGGTGACGGGAAACCGGGTGTGCAGGGTCGCGGTCAGATCGTCGACGACCTCGACGAGTGCATTGAGCCGGTGGGTGCCGTCGACGATGACGTCGACGGGATCGTTCGCCGAGGCGGCTGTGACCTCACCGTCGGACGTTTCGTCCGCGTTCGCCGAGGCGGCTCCCGACGTGGCGCTGCCATCGGAGTCCCGTGCCTCGTGGAGGGCCACCGCGGTGGTGTAATACCGGTCGACGGCGCGGATGAAGCGGTCACGGTTGTGCCGCCATAGCCCGGTGCCGAACCGGTCATCGTCCTTGATCGCGGTCTTCGTCGCCTTTTTGCGCAGGCCGGAGAGGAAGCGCTTCACAGATAGTTGCCGGGGCCGCGGTCGTCCGGGTCCGACTCCTTCTCACTCGGCTGTCCCTCAGTTGGGGTCATCCCGGGCGGGACCATGCCCGGAGGCAGCTGGCCGCGACCGCCCATCTGCTGGGCCATGGCCTGCTGGGCCATGATCGCCGTCTGGATGCCGTGGAAGAGACCTTCGAGCCAGCCGACGAGCTGGGCCTGTGCGATCCGCAGCTCCGAGGTCGTCGGCGGACCGTCGGTCGAATCGAAGGGCAGGTCGAGGCGTTCGAGCTCGTCGATGAGGTCCTTCGACAGTCCTTCTTCGAGTTCGTCGATGGAGCGGCGGTGGATCTCGGCGAGACGCTCGCGTCCCTTCTCATCGAGCTCGGTGCCGCGGACTTCCTCGAGCAGCTGCTTGACCATGGTGCCGATGCGCATCACCTTCGCCGGTGAAGAGACATCCGCCTTATCCTGCTGCGCCCGCGCCAAGCCGTCGGCCCGCGCAGATTCACTGGCCGGCGACTCTGTGCCGGTGGGCGCTGAGCTGTCGGCCGGCGAACCTGCGCCGGTGGGCGGAGTCGTGTCGTTGTCGACGCTGTCTCCGGTCTCGGGGTTCTCGGTCATTGCTGTGCACCTTCCTCATCGACGATGAGCAGAACCTTGCCGATGTTCGCGCCGTCCTCCAGTGTCTGGTGGGCACGGACGACGTCGGTCAACGGCATGGTTTCGTGGATGATGGGGCGGATGTCGCCTGAGATCACGGCCGGCCACAACTGTTCGGCCACCTCGGCGACGATGGCGATCTTCTGTACCTTCGGTCGCGCCCGCAGGGTCGTGGCGGATACGGATTTGCGCGGCTGCATGAGCCAGCCGAGATTGATCTCGGTCTTCGTCCCGCCCTGCATGCCGATGATGACCAGTCGGCCGTCGGTGCCCAGCGCCTTGATATTGCGTTCGAGGTATTTCGCGCCGATGATGTCGAGGATGACGTCGGCGCCTGTCGACCCGTCATCGTGAGTGCAGATCTCGCGGACGCGTTCGACGAAGTCCTCTTCGCGGTAGTTGATGACGGCATCGGCACCGAGGCTGCGGCAGAATTCGGCCTTCCGATCCGAGCCGACCGTCACGACGATCTTCACGCCGAGGTGGCGCGCGATCTGGATGGCGGCCGTGCCGATGCCGGACCCGCCGCCGTGGACGAGCAGCCATTCGCCTGCCTTCACCTGTCCGCGGCCGACGATGTTCGACCAGACGGTCGACAGCACCTCGGGCAGCGCGGCCGCCTCGGTGAGGTCGAAGTCATCGGGGACGGGAAGCAGCTGACCTGCGGGAACGGGTACGGACTCGGCGTACCCGCCGCCGGAGAGCAGAGCCGCCACGCGGTCGCTGACGGACCAGCCGGTGACGTCGGCGCCGAGCTTCTCGATCGTGCCGGAGACCTCGAGACCGGGAATCAGGGTGGCTCCAGGTGGAGGATCGTAGAATCCGCGACGCTGCAGCAGGTCGGCCCGGTTGACTCCGGCGGCATGGACGCGGACGAGTACCTCATCCGCGGCGAGCTCGGGTGTCGGTTCGTCGGTGACCTGCAGAACCTCGGGGTCACCGGGGGAGGAGATCGTGATAGCGCGCATGCAACCACTCTAGTAGCTGGGTGCGCGAGAGGGCAGGGGCTTCCGCTCCTCAGGCGATCATCCGCCACTCAGCAGCGGCGAGCCGCCAAGTTGCGCAACCCAACCTCAGGCGAAGAGGCGGAACATCGGCGAGTTCTGGTGAACGCGCTCGACCTCGATCGATGAGGCTTCCATCCGCTCGAGCAGGTTCGGCAGGTCCTCGGCATAGCCGAGCTGGATGCCGACGAACGCCGGTCCGGTCTCACGGTCGGAGCGTTTGACGTACTCGAACATCGCGATATCGTCCTCGGGTCCGAGCACCTCGTTGAGGAACCGGCGCAGTGCACCGGGCTCCTGCGGGAAGTCGACGATGAAGTAGTGCTTGAGGCCTTCGTGGACAAGCGAGCGTTCGAGGATCTCCGGGTAGCGGGAGATGTCGTTGTTGCCGCCGGAGACCAGGCACACCACGGTCGATCCGGGTTCGATCGTGATCGGCTTGTCGGAGTCCGGTCCCCCGATCCCGGCAGAGGCCAGGGCTCCGGAGGGTTCGGCGATGATTCCGTCGACCTGGTACATGTCGAGCATCTCGGTGGCCACCGCGCCTTCGGCGACGGGGCGGATGTCGAGTCCGTGTTCGGCGATGACGTCGTAGGTGATGTTGCCGGCCCGGCGCACGGCAGTGCCGTCGGCGAAGCGGTCGATGTTCTCCAAGGTCACGGGGTGGCCGGCCTTGAGAGCAGCAATCATCGAGGCGGCTCCGGCGGGTTCGGCGCCGATGACCTTCGTGTTCGGCATCCGTTCGGCAGCATAGGCGGCGACTCCCGCGAGCACTCCGCCGCCGCCGACGGGCACGATGATGTAGTCGGGATCGGTCTCGAGCTGTGCGTGGATCTCAGCGGCCACGGTGCCCTGACCTGCGATCGTGCGCATATCGTCGAACGCCGAAACCAGGAGTGCCTCATTGCGTTCGGCGAATCGGTGCGCCAGCGCGGAGGCGTCATCGTAGGTGGAGCCGGCGATTTCGATCGTCACCTGCTCCCCGCCGAAGTGGCGGACGCGTTCGATCTTCTGCTTCGGCGTCGTCTTCGGGACGAAGATCGTGCCCTGGATGCCCAGTTCCTTGCACGCGCGGGCGAAGCCCTGCGCATGGTTGCCCGCCGAGGCACACACGACTCCACGGGCGCGTTCGTCGGCGTCGAGCTGGAGCATGAAGTTGAAGGCGCCGCGGATCTTGTAGGACCGCACCATCTGCAGGTCCTCGCGCTTGAGGTAGACCGTGGAACCGGTTGCGGTCGTCAACCGCTCGCAGATCTGAAGTGGCGACAGGATGACGGAATCGGAAATTCGCAGCGCAGCCGCCTCGACCTCGCCGGCGAGTGTGAGCTTCTGGGGTGTCATGTCTGTTTCAACCACCAGACTATTGTGCGCCCTTTGTCTTGCCATTTGGCAACTCGTATCGACATGAGGACACCTCGCACCCGCCAGAACCCCGTGATTCGGCTCCCGACTTCGGGGTTTCGGGTGCGCCCTGAACCGCGAACACCCCATATCATGATTGGATGGAGGATGCCCGTAATCCCTTCTAGGAGACGTCATGGCCATCAGCAGTGAGCTCGAACAACTGTTAGCCAGCTGGATACCCCGACAGCCGTGGTTCCCCAAGCACGCAGCAGATTTCGGGACCGACCCCGACATCACCCCCATGTCGGTGGCCCGCGCGTTCACTTACACCGCCGAGGAGCTCGGCGGCTTCGCCGGTCTGGTGACCGTCATCTCCGTCGGCGATGGCCCGACCCTGCGTCGTCTCAACATCCCCCTGACCCTGCGCGGTGCCGAGGACATGCACCTGCGCCACGCCCTCATCGGCCGGATCGATGACCTCGCACTCGGCACCGTCTACGTCTATGACGGCGCCGCCGATCCCGTCTTCGTCAACCTCATGGCCGACGCGATCACGAAGCGCAAGGTCTTCGACGGCGGGCAGCTGTCCACGGAATCCCTGCGCCATAGCCAGGAGAAGACCGAGGCCCGGGACCGTGCGCCGATGCCGTTCCCGGTTACCGCGAACGGGGGCGCCGCCTCGGCGAATGGATCGACGAACACCGCCGCCGAGGCGGTCCCACCGAAGCCATCGATCGGTGACCTCACGGTGGGGGCGGAGGACGTCATGCCCGTTGAGATCCGCCCGATCGAGGTCTCGGACTCCGGACAGCACAAGTCGACCGTCGTCATCCACGACGAATACGAGCCGATGGAGCTCTCCTTCTTCCGCGTCCTCGAGAACGGAATGCCGTCATCGCTGACGATTCCCGTCCTCCTCACCGAGGCGGGGTCGCGCAGCGTGCCCGAGGTCATCGGCTGGGGCTCGGGCCGCTGGTACGACATGTTCGAGGTCCAGGAGATGGAGGCGCCGATGGCGCTGCTCTCCCACGTCGATGTGGACGCCGAGCCCGCTTGGCGGGAGGCCGTCAATACGGTGTGCGCCGTCGACTCCGGTTCGATCGGGGCTTACAACGCCCACGCTGCGGAGATGGGCCGGCGCATCGGAGAGCTGCACACGGACATGGCCGCCGAGTTCGGTGTCGTCGAAGGCGCCGGTGAACCGACGAGGCAGCTCGTGCAGAAGTGGGTCGAACGCATCGACTGGGCGCTCGGCCGGGCACCTCTGGCCCTGGATTCGCTGGTCCCGGAGCTGCGCGGGCACCGTGCCCGGCTGCAGGGACTCGAGACCATCGGCACCCTGCAGAAGATCCACGGCGAGCTGACGCTCGACCACGTGGTCAGCTCTTCGACCGACGGCTATTCGGTCGTGAAGTTCACGGACTCGACGAACTCGGATCCGAAGCCCGCCGCCTTCGACCTCGTGGCACTGCTGCGCAGCATCGACTACGCCGCCGGCTTCGCTCGTTTGCAGCGCACTGATGCGCTGGACTCCGAGGACGGCTCGCTGGTCGTCAGCGGCTTCGGCAATGATCCGGGGGCGCTTCGTGCGATCTTCGATTCGCCCGAATACCTGTGGGCTTCGCAGGTGCAGAACTCGCTGCTGTCCGGATATTCGCGTGCTCGCGGTGACAGCATCGGGCTGAACGATCCCGTGCTGCGCGCGGCGCTGGTCGACCGACTTCTCGTCGAGGTCGTCACCGAACTGCGCAACCGCCCGAACTGGCTGTCCGTGCCGCTGGCCACGCTCACCCTCGTCCTCAAGGGCAAGCCGTCCCGCACCGAAGAGGCCGCCGAGACCCGTCCCAGCTGGGCCGAATCCAGCGAGGCTGGTTCTGACGCAGCCGAGGGATCGCACGCGTCCGACGCCGCCGCCGGTGGCGAGGGTTCGGGCGCGGATGCTGGGTCGAGCGACTCATTCGCCGTGGCTCCACCTGCAGACGAGGCGACAGCAGCCGATTCGGAATCTGTCGCTGCCGCACCCCGCGGAACCTCCGGTGCCGTTGCGGCTGCGATCGCGAACTCGGATTCCGATTCCGATTCCGATTCCGAAGACACGGACACCGAAAACTCTGCCTCCGGCAAGCCGTCCGGAACGAGCGAAGCGGACGAACCTGCCACCGCAGAGACCGAAGCTGCCGAGGCACCCGAGGTCGAGACCGCAACAGACGCAACGCCCGCAGCCGACGCAACTCCTGCGGCAGAGCCGACATCCGGTGACTCCGAGACCAACGAGTCCGAAACCGGTGCCCCCGAAGCCGCCGAGGTCGAGGTCGCCGATACCGCGGAGAACACCGTAGATGCCGTCGCGGACCCCGACATCGACGACGTCGAAGACTCGACCGTGGTCCCGCCTCAGGACGGTGAACCCGAAGCGGCTCCGGCTGCAGACGAAGAATTCGTCGAGGAAGAAGAATCGGAAGCTCCGGTCCGACGAGTACCGGCTTCTTTCGCGGCTCGCGGCGCCATCTCAGAGGACGCGGATAGCACGGGACATGAACCGCAGCCGGCCAAGCCGAAGGACGCACCGAAGCTGGGCAATACGTGGAACGAGCGTTCGCAGAATTCCGGCACTGACCGGGGAACGTTCGGCGAACAGGTCTCCGACCGGTCGGACAAGAGCCGAGATGAAGCCGTGGCACGTTCCGACAAATCATCGGACAAGTCCGGCGACGATTCGAAGTCTGGGAACGGTTCCGTGTTCGACGACCTTCTGGGCACCGAACGCAAGCGGAACCGGATGAAGAAGCGCAAGAAGGACTGACTGCTTCTCCTCAACCGCCAATTGGCAGATGCTGTTGCGGTTGTGAGAAACTATGGTGGCTCGACCTCGTGTCGAGCAGGCCGGGTTCATTCCATCTCTGACACAGGCGTGGACGAACCAATGGAAGCGTGTCCGAGCGGCCGAAGGAGACGGTCTTGAAAACCGTTGTGCGGCAACCCCGCACCGTGGGTTCGAATCCCACCGCTTCCGCCCAGTGAGAAGCCCCCGGACTCATCGCCAGCAGCGAAGAGTTCGGGGGCTTTCTCGTGCGCCCGGCGCGATGTGTCAGCACTCGCGGGTTCAGAATTCATACGTACTGATCAAGATCACCACTTATGAATTCTGAAGCCGCTCATGCACGCCATTTGGCGGGTATCGCACCCTGGTGCCGAAACCTCAGTCGCGAACCGGTGCTTCCGGTTCAGGAGCCTCGGGTGCCCCAGCACCCTCGGCCGACTCGGGCATCTCGGGTTCGGACATCTCGGCGTCGGCCTCAGGGTCGTCGAAGCTGCGCACGGAGCGCCGGAACCCGCGGGTCATAACGGCCAGGTAGATGACGCCGATGGTCAACCACACGAGTCCGCCGATGAGCGCCGTCTCATGCAGGCTCACCCACAGCACACCGGTGAGGATCGCTCCGATCGCCGGCATGACGACGAAGTTGAACGCCGACTTGAAGTCCACAACCTGCCGGGTCCGGAACGCGTAGTGAGCGATGACCGTGAGGTTGACGAAGGTGAAGGCGATGAGCGCACCGAAGTTGATGAGCGCAGAGATGAACTCGAGGCTGAACGACATCGCCAGCAGGCACACCGCACCGACGAGCACGATATTGAACACCGGAGTGTGCGTCTTCGGGTTGATGTAGCCGAAGGCCTTGCGTGGCAGCACGCCGTTGCGCCCCATGACGAGCAGCATGCGCGAAACGGATGCGTGTGAGGCCAACCCCGAGGCGATCGTGGCGGCGAATGCCGCGGCCAGGAAGAAGCCTTGGAAGACGTGACCGCCGGTGAGGAATCCGATCTCCGGCAGCGGATCGTCGACGATGTTGAACTGCGAGTTGTCGGGGAACAGCAGCTGCGCGAAGTAGCTGGCGACGAGGAAGATGGCGCCACCGGAGACGACGGTGAGCATGATCGCCTTCGGCATGAGGTTCACGTGCTTGGCCTCGTTCGTGTACATCGTCACGGCGTCGAAGCCGATGAACGAGAAGCACACGACGGTCGCGCCGGTGAGCAGCGTCGAGAGCTTCACGCCTTCGTGGACGAAGGGCTCGGGGCTGAACACGACTCCGGCGCCCTCGCCGTTGGTGAGGTTGACGATCGCGAAGATGCAGAAGAGAGTGACCATCGTGACCGCGAAGATGAGCAGCACGGCGTTGAAGTTCGCCGTTCCCCGCATCGACGAGGTGACGATGCCGGTCATGACGACCGTATAGACGACGACCCACACCCACGGCGGCGCATCGGGAACGAGTGACTCCATATAGAGGCGCGCGATGAGGCAGTTGACCATCGGCAGCAGCAGATAGTCCATCAGCGACGTCCACCCGACGAGGAAGCCGAGTCCCGGCGACATCGTCTCCCGCGTATACGTATAGGCCGAGCCCGCGGTGGGGAAGACCTTGACCATCTTGCCGTAGCTGAACGCCGTGAAGATCATGACGATGAGAGCGATGAGATAAGCCGAAGGCACGGCTCCCGAGGTCTCGCCGGACACGATTCCGAAGGTGTCGAACACGACCGTCGGCGTCATATAGCCGAGCCCGAGTCCGACGATGGACCACAGTCCGAGGTTGCGCTTCAGTGAGCCAGAGGCAGCCATATCAATCCTCCCCAATGAGTCTTGCCGCCCACCGGGCCGAGGACGTCGACATCGACGACCGACCCGGAAGTGATGTGCGTCATGATCTTAACGTTGAAAGTACTGAAAACGAAACCCTCGCCGAGGATTTCCTTGAGTATCAGTGCCAAATCGCAACGTTTACGATGGGGAACGGCAAGTTGAACGACGATATCGGTAGTCCCGACAGTGAATTCCGGGCCCGGTTATCGAACGAACTGTCAGTTCTCAACGGAAACGGAGTAGATTGCAGTCAACGGACAATGTGGCCCCCATGAGAGGTGTGAGAGAAGTATGGCGATCGAAACGCTCAGTTCCCAGCAGTCGGCGGCATGGAAGGATCGCGTCCTGCCTCCGGTGGAAAAAGTCGCCGAAGGAGTCTGGGCCCTCCCGGTCCCGATCCCGAACAACCCCCTCGTCTACATCTATTGCTATGCCATCGCCGACGGAACCGGCATCGTCCTCATCGACCCAGGCTGGGACGGCAAGGACCAGTACCTGGCGCTCACCTCGGCGCTTAACGACCTCGGCTTCAAGGTCGCCGACATCCACGGAATCGCGATCACCCACTACCACCGCGACCACATCGGGCTCGTGCCCGCACTGCTCGCGAAGAACCCTGACGCGTGGGTCGCCATGCATGGCGAGGATCTGCGCGCGATCAAGCGCTTCTACACCAATGCCGTCGACCTCGGCACCGGCATCGACCCCAACCTCAACATCGCCCGCGTCTACGGTGTGCCCGAAGACCGCTGGGCCGAAGTCGAGAGCCTCCAGGTCGGGTCGAGCAAGGGTGGCTCGAAGAGCGCCTCGATGGACCTCTACAGACAGGCGATGAGCCAGCTGCCCGAGAACATCCACGTCCTCGACGACGGCACCGAACTCCCGCTCGACGAAGGCCGAGTGACGGCCATGTGGACTCCGGGACATACGTACGGACACTCGGCGTTCGTCCGCGACGAGGACAAACTGTTCTTCTCCGGCGACCACGTTCTGCCGACGATCACCCCGAACATCGGCCTCGACTCCGGCGCGATCACGCACAGCCTCGGCGACTACCTGCGCTCGCTCGAGAAGATCGGTCAGCTCGACGAGGACGTGGCGGTGCTGCCGGCCCACGGCTTCCGCTTCACCGGACTCCACGACCGCAAGGTCGAACTCGTCGAACACCACCACGAACGCCTCGGCGAGATCCGCGCGCGCATGGAAGCCACCGACGACCATAGCGTCTACTCGATCGCGGCGGGCCTGCACTGGTCGCGCGGCTTCGAGAGCCTGCACAACTTCAACCTCTTCGCCGCCCTTGCCGAAACCGCCGCGCACATGCATTATCTCGGTATCGACATCGGCGTCGGCTCTCTCGTCGGCAAGGACTGAGCCGCCGGCCGAAGGAGGAGGCACCATGAGCACCGATTTCGTCCCCGCCGCCGAGGTGCGGCCCACGACCTTCACCGTCCGCGCGAGCGACCACGTTGCCCGCGGACAGCAGCGCGGCGAGGAGCTCCGCACGGGAATCGCCTCCACCCTAGACGCGTATCGGCGCTATTTCTCGCACCTGTCCATCACCGAGGCGGCCGTGCAGTCGGCGGCAGCGTCGAGTTGGCAGCAACTCCGGGAATGGTGGCTGACCGGAGCCGAGGAGGCCGAAGCCGTGGCCGCCGGTGCTGGCATCGATGTCACCGAGCTCATGGAGATCATCGCCCGCACCGAGATCATGACCCAGGCGACGGCCGCACCGACCGAATGCTCGACCGTGAGCCACACCAGCCCAGGCGCGTCCGTAGCCGCGCAGAATTGGGATTGGGCGGTGGACTTCTCCACCCTGTGGCATTTCAACGACGTCGGTTCCGTGCCCGGGCAACACCGGCACGTCGGCATCGCCGAGTTCGGAATGCTCGGCAAGATCGGCCTCAACGAGGCGGGCGTCGGGGTGCTGCTCAACATCCTCAAGCACGCCGGTGACGAGGCCGGGGGAGTGCCCATCCACATGATCCTCGCCCGGGTCCTGGCCGAAGCCGGCACCCTCGCCGAGGCGCTCGAGATCATCGACTCGGCACCGACCTCATCGTCGTCGATCATCACCGTCATCACCGCCGAGGCGGCTGTCCAGGTCGAGATCGCCGGTGCAGCCAAGCGCGAACGACGGGTACAGGCGACGAGTTCCGCCGACGAAGAGACGGGGAAGTCCGGGTTCCTCATCCACACGAACCACTTCCTGCACCCGGATCTGCTCGACGGCGCGATGGAGCTGCGCCCCGAATCGACTTCACAGGAGCGCTACCGTCACCTCGCCGAGGCGGTCGTGCGCTTCGAAGCCGAACGTGCCGGTGCGGGTAATGACGAGGGCTCGTCCCACGGTGCCGCCTCATCGGGCGATGAAGAGCGCGCACCCGTAACGGTCGGCGATCTCACGAAGCTGCTGACGACAGAGCCGGGAGAAGCGCCAGTGTGCTGCACTCCGGCACCCGACGCCGCATACGGGAACCGATCGGCGACCCTGGTGAGCGTGCGCATCGACCCGGCGCGCAAGCAGATAGACCTCGCGCCCGGCTCACCGGCCGAAGGTTTGGACGGAAACCGCCGCTTCCAACTCTGAACCCACAATCACGCGCAGGGACGGCCACGGATCCAGTCCGCGACCTCCCGGCGACGGCGGTCTCTCAGTCGTCTGCCGCGTTCGCGCCACCTGCGGAATCATCGGAACTCTCGGCCGCCTCGGCGGCTTCCTGTTCGCGCATCTCGATGACCGCGTCGAGGGCGGAGGCGATTGCATCGTCGTTCTCCAGAGCGGCCTGGATGAGTCGCCACGGCACGAGGTCGAGGTTCTGCTCGCCGATGACGAAGCGGATGAACGGCTGCTTGCTGCGCGGATCATCGGCTTCGAGCCCGGCGCCGTAGCGCCACTGGCCGAAGGCGATGCGGCGCACCGTCTCGCCGATGAAACGCATGGCGCCGGCGGTGAAGGGAGTCTCGTCCTCGGCGATCATGTCGTCGGGTCCGTCGTAGCGGACCGCGACCTGCTTGCCCAGGCGGGCCAGGCTCTCCCGGTCGAAGCCCCACGAGCTCGGATCGGCCTGCTCCTGAGTCCAGGCGGCGATGCCCGGCTCGACGGTGCCGATGAAGCGGGAGAGGAACTCGACCTCTTCCTCACTCGAGTTCTCGGCGTTGAGCACGCCGAGTGAGAGCCCCGTGCACTTGCGTCGCGGCTGGCCGTCCCCGCCGAGGAGCTCCCTGGCCTTCTCGAGCACCGCGGTGAAGACCTCGGCGCTGCGCTGATCGACAGCGGCCAGCACGATGCCCACCAGCGGGATCGGCTCACCGGCGGCCGGGCCGTCGGCGTTGTCGGGGCGGATGAACGGCATCCCGTTGCCTGTCGACTCGTCGTGGTCCCAGACCCCGCCGATCGCACGCAGATAGGTTTCGCCGAGGTAGCGGATGAGTCCTTCGAAGAAGCGGCGGTGCTCCGGTTTGAGGATCTCCTCGGTGTTCGGGAACTTCGAGAGTACGAAGAGTTCGAGCATCGGCAGTGACTGCGGTCCGAAGTCCTTCGGGAACTTCACGGTCTCCCCATCCTCCTTCTCGAAGGTCTCGGGGAGGTCGGCGAGGACGAACGCGCCGAGGCGGACGTCCATATTGTTGATGAAAGCAGAGAATTCGCGCTGGAGTTCGTTCACGGGCACCACCTTAGTGCCTTGGGCCGCTTCGTCGAGCGTGTTCAGTCCTCGTCGTCGGGGCAGAAGTCGATGAGGTGCATGAGGACTTCGATGATGAGGCTCGGGTCGATGTCGACGTGCTCATCCATCGCCTTGCCTGCCGCTGCACTCAGCGCGATCCGGTTGAATACGGAGATGATGACCGTGAGGAAGTCGCCGATCGGCTGCTTCGTCGTCGCTCCGGCCACGTCGAGAGCCGTGGTCACCAGTGCGGCCAGACGCTCGAACTGTGAGTTGTTGAGCTCGACGTAGCGCGCGTGGAGGTGGGGCACCCGCAGGCAGTAGAGCTCGATCTCCTGCTCGGTGATGGTCTCGGCGACGGTCTGCTTCTTCTCGTTGAAGACGTCGTCGATGAACGTCGTCATCAGTGCCTTGATCTCCGGCACCTCGACCGTTGCGGTCAGCTGCTCGGTCCATCGTTGGATCGTGGCATCGAGTCGATCGAGATTCTCCTCGGTGCGCATCTCGATGATCGCGAGCACCAGGTCGTCACGGCTGGAGAAGTTCGAATAGAACGCCCCGCGGGTCAGCCCTCCGGCCTCGCAGATCTCCTCGATCGAGGCGCCGTCGATGCCGCGTACGGCGAAGACCGAGGTGCCGGCCTGAACGAGGGTGGCTCGGGTCTGGCGCCTGCGCGGGCTGAGTTCGTCTGTGTTCATCGTCATTTCGTGGCGGTGGTCCTGTCGGCGGCTGAGCATCCTATGAGAATCCGCGCGAATTCTGGGATCCATTTGCATGGATGGTGGGTGTTGCACAACAATACAATACTGTATCCAATACACTTTTGTATCGAGGTTTTCGTGTCAACTTTCCTCTACGCCCTGGGCCGTCGTGCGTATCGGACCCCGTGGCGATTCATCGCCGCGTGGCTTCTGATCTTCGTACTCATCGGTGCCGGAGTCGCAGCCTTCTCCAAGGACTTCGACAACGACTTCACGCTCCCGGGCTCGGAGGCGCAGACCGCTCTCGACTCGATGAAGTCGACGTTCCCCGAAGCCGCCGGTGTCTCCGCCTCGGTGATCGTCGTCGCCGATGACGGCGATTCGGTCGAGGACGAGAAGTACAAGGACGCGATCGAAGACGAGATCGATCGCATCGAGGACCTCCCTCACGTCGACACGGTGACCTCTCCATACTCCGACCTCGTCGAGGGCGCCATCAGCAAGGACGAGACGGCGGCCATGATCTCCGTCCAGTACGACGGGACTCAGCAGGACGTCGGCGAGGACGCCGGCGACAACCTCATCGACGCCCTCGACCCGCTGCGCGACGCCCTGCCCGGAGCGGAGGTCGAAGGCGGCGGTGAGCTCTTCCAGATCACCGGTGTCGAGATCTCCTGGGTCGAAGGCATCGGCGTCGTCATCGCCTTCATCGTCCTCCTGCTCACCCTCGGCTCCTTCCGCGCCGCAGGCATGCCGCTGATCACCGCACTCATCGGCGTCGGCATCTCCGTGCTGCTCATCGTCGGCGGCACCGCATTCGCGACGATCAACTCCTCGTCGATTATGCTCGCGCTCATGCTCGGCCTGGCCGTGGGCATCGACTACGCGCTCTTCATCGTCTCTCGCGCCCGTGACCTCCTCGCCGAAGGCCACGACCCCATCGAGGCGGCCGGACGCGCCGTAGCGACCGCCGGGTCCGCCGTCGTGTTCGCGGGCATGACCGTGATGATCGCCCTGTTCGGGCTCTCCCTGGCCGGAATCCCCTTCCTCACGATCATGGGCATCGGCGCTTCGGGCTCCGTCGCCGTGGCCGTGATGATCTCCCTGACGATGGTCCCGGCCCTGCTGGGACTCGTGAAGGCCAAGATCACGCCGAAGCCGACGAAGCGCTACCGGAAGGCCTTCGCCGCGGCCGCTCAGCGGGCGACGGACGGTACGGCCGCCTCGGCGGATGGAACATCGACCAGCGCCGAGGCGGGCGTTGGTTCCGCGACCACCGCCCCCGAGGTGACCGACCCAGAAATGCGGGAGAAGATCGCCGACGAGGCGCGCGCCGAAGGCGGCGACCCGTACCCGCCGACGATCATGAACAAGTTCTTCGCCGGGTGGCTGAAGGTCGTCACGAAGATCCCGCTGCTGACGATCGTCGTCATCGTCGGCGGACTCGCGCTCTTCGCGATCCCCGCAACCCAGCTCCAGCTGTCCCTGCCCACCGCGGGTGACCAGGAGCAGGGCACCCCGGCGCGGGCGACCTACGACCTCATCGACGAACACTTCGGGCCCGGCTACAACGGACCCCTGGTCATGACCAGCCAGATCGTGACCAGTGACGACCCGCTCGGAGACGTCGAGGAGATCGAGAAGCGCATCGAGAAGGTCGACGGCGTCGAACAGGTCATCATGGCCACCCCGAACCGGGACGCGACCGTCGGTCTGTTCCAGATCATTCCGACCACTGCCTCCGACGATCCTGCGACTCTCGACACGGTCGATCGGCTGCGGGACCTGAGTAAGGAGATCGAAGACGACTTCGACTTCGACACCGCCGTCACCGGTGCCACTGCGATTCAGATCGACGTCTCCGACCAGCTCGGCAAGGCTCTGCTGCCCTTCGGCATCTTCGTCGTCGGACTCTCTATCATCCTGCTCATGATGGTCTTCCGGTCGATCGCAGTGCCGATCAAGGCCACCGGCGGCTTCCTCCTGTCCGTGTTCGCCTCCTTCGGTACGGTCGTCCTCGTCTTCCACGACGGACTCTTCGCCGCCCCCTTGGGGATCGATTCGACTGGGCCGGTCATCAGCTTCCTGCCGATCATCGTCATGGGCATCCTCTTCGGCCTGGCCATGGACTACGAGGTGTTCCTCGTGTCCGGCATGCGCGAAGCCTATGTCCACGGGGCCTCGGCCAAGGAGGCCATCCGGGCCGGCTTCGCCTCGTCGGCCCGCGTCGTCTCGGCCGCGGCGATCATCATGTTCTCCGTCTTCGCGGCCTTCGTGCCCGCCGGTGAGCCGATCATCAAATCCATCGCCCTGGCCCTGGCCTCGGGAATCTTCGTCGACGCGTTCCTCGTGCGCATGTCGCTGGTGCCCGCGATCATGCAGCTCCTCGGCGACAAAGCCTGGTGGCTGCCGAAGTGGCTCGATCGGATCCTGCCGCGCCTCGACGTCGAAGGTGAGGGACTGGCCCACGAGGTGGCGCTGCGCGATTGGCCGGAGCCGAACTCGGACTACCGGGTCTACGGTCGCGGAATCGGCGTGTATTCGGGGGAGCGCGGCTTCGCCCGCGTCGACATCTCGCTGCGGCCCGGACAGATCCTCGTCGCCAGCGGCGCCGCGCGCAGGGCCCTGCTGCTGGCCGTCTCCGGCCGCGTCGGGCTCACGGCCGGAGAGATGAAGATCGGCGAGAACGTCCTGCCCGAACACTCCGGACGGGTCCGCCGCCAGGTGCCGTACTTCGACCTCACTTCAGGCGGAGCCGACCAGGCGATCAGCCCGCGCGACATCTCTCGGATGGCCGCCTCGGCGCCGGACCTGCTCATCATCGACGGTGCCGAGCACCTGAGCGAAGGAGCACGGGACGCGGCCGGACCCGGACGCGACCTGCGCGACCTCCTGCCGCAGCTCGTCGCAGACGGCACCACCGTCGTCCTCGGCCTGCCCGACGGCGATGTGACCGGGATCTTCAGCCCCGACACGAACTACTTTCACCTCGACCTCGACGAAGCTCGGCCCGATGGACGAGGCGAAACCGACAGCGAATCAGGCGGCGAACACACCCACGCCGCTGACAGCACCAACATGGAAGGCGTGCAGTCGTGAGACTCGAACGTGCGAACTCGAAGCGACCGGTGAACTGGCTCTCCCTCCTCGGCCTGGTCCTCATCCCCATCATCGTGGCGGCCGGATTCATCCTCGCCACCTGGAAGAGCGGCGACCGCCTCGACACCATCGAGGCGGCCGTCGTCAACAACGACGACGGCGCGAAGGTCGACGGCAAGACCGTGCCGATCGGGCGACAGCTCACCAGCGGCCTCGTGGGCGAGGATGAGAACAACATCCACTGGGTCATCACCGACGAAGACGAGGCTGAGAAGGGGCTGTCCGACGGCAAGTACGCCGCGCAGCTGACGATCCCCGAAGGCTTCTCCCGCGCAGTGACCTCGGTCGACGACGCGAAATCGGCGACCCAGACGCAGATCGACGTCGATGTCTCGGGCACAGTACCGGCTTTGGACACGCAGATCTCCCGTTCCGTCGCCGAGGTGGCCCGCACGACCTTCAATACGAAGATGACCGAGACCTACCTCGACAACATCTACGTCGGCTTCAACGAGATGGGCGAGCAGATGAAGGACCTCGGCGACGCCGCCGGGGAACTCGACAAGGGCGCCGAAGGACTCAAGGAAGGCACGGACAAGTCCGCGAGCGGCGCGGGTGAACTGGCTGCGGGGATGGAACAGCTGGGCAAGTCCGGCGGCGAACTCAAGACCGGTGCCTCGGACCTCTCTGACGGTGCCGGAGAGCTGTCGAAGGGCGCTTCCCAGTTGTCCGGAGGCCTGAACGAACTCGACAAGAAGACAGCGAAACTTCCCGACAGCACCCAGAAGCTCGCCGACGGTTCCGGCGAACTCTCCGACGGAGTCGACGAATACACGAAGTCGATCGACGAGATCATCAAGGGCTTCGCCGGATCCGGTGACTCCGGCGAAGGCGGACTCGACGACCTCGTTGACGGGGGAAAGAAACTCGACAAGGGCGCGCAGGGCGTGTCCAAGGGGGCCTCCGGCCTCTCCGATGGTCTGCACCAGTACCGTGACGGTCTCAAGAAGGGCGCTGACCAGGCCGATCAGCTGGCCGGTGCGAAGCCGGATCTCGACGGGCTCGTGAAGGAGGACATCATGACCGCGGCCGAGGCGAAGCAGGCGCGGGCCGAGATGTGCCCGACCGGCACCCCCGATCAGGTCTGCAAGGGCATCGAACAGGCCTACGCGCAGGGCCTGCTCAACGGCACGTCGGGTGGACTCAACACCGCCGTCGACGGGCTCGAGCAGGAGAAGGACGGCGCCTCTCTCCTCGGCGGGTCCGATGAACTCGCTGACGGCGCATCGGAGCTCTCCGACGGTGTGAGCAAGTTCGTCAAGGGACTCGAGGACGGCCTCGGGAAGCTGACGAAGGGCATGGCGGACATCTCGAAGAACGCTCCGAAGCTGCTCAAGGCCTCTCAGGGTCTGCGGGACGGTGCCGCCGGTGTCGCCGACGGCAACCAGCAGCTCGCCGACGGGATGCCGGCCCTGTCAAAGGGCGTCGGGCAGCTCGCGGACGGTTCTTCAGAGCTCTCCGACGGAGCCGGGCAGCTCTCCGCGGGGCTCGACGAGTACAGCACCGGTGTCGGCAAGTACACCGACGGTGTCTCCGAGGCCGCGACAGGCACCTCCGATCTGGCGGCCGGACTCGACGAACTCGACAAGGGCACCGGCAAATACGCGAAGGGTGTCAGCAAGTTCGCGGACGGAGTCAAGGACGGAGCGGACGATGTGCCCTCCTACACGGCTCCGGAACGCGACCAGCTGTCGAAGGTCGCCTCGGCGAACATCAAGGCCCCGAGCCCGGATGGTCTGACGAACGTCCTGGCAGGATCGACGATCGCGCTGCTGATCATGCTCGCCCTGTGGATCGGCGGGCTCGTCACGTACACGGTGCTCAAACCGATTCCGGCCTGGGCCCTGCTGTCGACGAAGCCCTCGCTCGCCGTGTGGGCCCGAGGTCTGCTGCCCGGCGTGGTCGTCGGTGTGCTGCAGGCGCTCGTGCTCTCGATCCTCGCGGTGACCGTGATGGACATCGATGCGGTCCAAGGCTTCGACATCGCGGTGCTCACCTTCGCCTCGGCGATCGTGTTCATGATCCTCAACTTCGCCCTCGTGGCGTGGTTCGGCGGAGTGGGGCGGTTCCTGTCGGTGATCGCCGTGGTCCTGGCCGTGGCCGGGCGGACGATCGGCGCGGTGCCGCAGTTCTTCGACTTTGTGGCACCGATCCTGCCGCTGACCCCGTCGATGAACGGCTTCGCCGCGATCGCCGCCGGCACCACCGGACAGGCCGCAGCCTACGGCGGACTGCTGGCCTGGGCGGTCATCGGCATCGTGATGTCGCTGCTCGCGATCGTCCGGGCCCGGACCACGAAGCCCGAAGCCGCCCTGGAAATGGCGTAGCCGCCATGGCGCGGGGCGTCGGTGGCGCGGGGCGTCGGTGGCGCGGGTCTGCGAATAGCCCAGTCTGAGTTGGATAGCCCACGTTTGAAGCTGGGCTGTGCACCTTAAACTGGGCTGTTCGCGTTCAGTGCTCGGCGTCTGGCGTCTGGCGAGAGCCCGCGGGGCTTCAGAGGAGGTCGAGGATCGCCTCTGCAACGGCGTGTGAGTCGTTGAGTGTGGCCGCATCGGTGCCGGGGTTCGCGGCGATCGCCAGACCCCACTGCTTCGACGACAGCTGAATGGACAATGCGAATCGGCGCGGGTTGACGTTTCCTTCGACATCGATCGTGCGATAGGGGCGAGGGGTGAGCGCGAGTCCGTTGAGGAACTTCTCCCGACCGTCGTCCAAGGTCAAGCGTGCTGCGGTGAGCTGACCGCGCTCGAGCATCCCGTACAGCAGGACATCGGCTGCGCGCGAGACGGAATTCGTCGGGGATGCGGCATCGATGACGACACTGCCCGTGATCTCACCGGCGGCCTGCGCCGAGGTGACCGTGAAGAGCTCCGGTCGCGGCCCCGGCGTTTTCGCCCCGGACGCCACATCGGCGGCCGTCCCGGATACCGCAGCGGCGTTCGCCTCACGCGCTTCGAGTGCGTCCGGGTTCTCCTCAATGCGCATATCGGGGCCGATGAAGGACACGATTCCCGCCTCGGCGAGGGCAAGGAGTTCGGCGATCCGCTGTGGGGGAGGCCCATCGCAGATGCCGGAGACGAAGCCCTCGAACCAGCCGAGGATCTCCATGTCGATGCTCACCCGATCGATGTGACCGGCGACGATGAGGTCCTTGAGCAGCAGGCGGGACTGCCACAGCACAGTGAACAATGCTTTCTCCGGGCTGCCGGTCGGACCGGCCAGGGAGCTGTGCAGGTCGGTGCGCAGGAAGTCGAGCATCCACTCGTGCAGGGAACCGGGCTCGCCGGGTTCGCGACTGGTGAACAGCTCGCCTTCGAGCGGGTTGAGCAGAGTGTGCAGAGACATGCGATCGGCAGGATCGGGCACGAGTGCCTCTTCGATCTCCGACCAGGCGAAGGCTTCGCGAGTGACGCGGCCCTGGCGGGCGGTCTCCTCGGTGGTCTCGGCGGCACCGGCATCGCCCGCCGCCTGCGGGTGGGTCTCCTGCCAGGTGCGTCGGGTCAGGTGGCGTGACACGGCCTCGCCGATGGCCTCACGCAGCTGACCGGGGTCATCGGCGAACGCTTCGGGACGGACCTGGGAGAGCGTGTGATAGTACGCCAAACGCAGATCGGCGAGGATGAGCGGCCACAGCTGGTCATTGAACCGCGCACCGGCTTTGCGCTCCCCATCGAGGTTGTCGAGTCCGGCGAGCAGCGCGACATTGTCCTTCGTGAAATACCGCAGCGGCCAGTCCCGCCGAGGATGCTCCTGACAGATCGGTTTGCTGCGATACGGGATTCCGCGACGTGATCCCAGCGCCAATCGCGGTTCGTCTCCGCTGGGCACATACTTCAGGTCCCCGCCGGGCTGCGGAAGATAGCGACCGTCGCGCTCATGAGTGAACAAGGTCTGCAGGTCGAAGTAGTTGAGCCCCATGCCACGGACGATGACACGCTCACCGGGGGCCACCTCGGCGACGGGGGTTTCTGCGGGCAGGCCCTGCGGCAGATACAGCCCGCCATTCTGCTCGGCGAACGCCGCGAGGCGGGCGCGCTCCTCCGGCTGGGCACTGGGGATGTGGCCGACGGCGAGCACGACGGCGCTGGCGACGATCGTCGTGCCGTTCTGGCAACGCACGAGCTGCTCGGGGACCGCGGCCCGTAATTCCTCGGGCGCGGATTGCGGGAGATCCATCGTGGGCAGGTCGATGACGGATTCGGCCTTCGTCGGATGCTCGACGATCTCGATGAAGTCCGG
Source organism: Brevibacterium sp. FAM 24630 (assembly GCF_049804075.1). Lineage (NCBI taxonomy): Bacteria > Bacillati > Actinomycetota > Actinomycetes > Micrococcales > Brevibacteriaceae > Brevibacterium > Brevibacterium sp. FAM 24630. The sequence goes on along the minus strand of NZ_JBNBZD010000026.1, from coordinate 4,862 downwards.
TGCGTGGGCGCGGATGCGGCGGTAGGCATCGCGGAGGTAGCGGCCGTAGAGGCTGCGGCTGGGGAACGTCGAGTGCAGCGGTTCGGTGCCGCCGTCCGCGACATACCACTCGGCCATGGACGGTCCGGTCGGCACATCATCGGGGCTGAGGAAGGTGCAACTGGAGTCGGGGAAGACCGTCTGCTCGGCAATGGTGGTGTTCATCAGCAGAGACTCGGGCTGGTCGGTGCGCCACACGATGCCGGCACCCGGCGGATACGGGTCGATGAGGTGGATAGTCAGCGCGGTCTCGGAGCTGCCAGCGAAGCGCTTCGCCGCCAACGCCACAAGCCTCTCCAGGACAGTGAGACCGCGCGGTCCGACGCCGATGATCGCGACCGCGGGGATGGGAGTCTGTGGGGTGTCGTTCACCCCTGCTCGCCGGTTCCGCCGTTAGGGCCGGGGTAGCCAGGGAAGTCGTCACCGGGCTTGTACCCCTTCGGGTAGCACTTGCCCTCAGCATCGGGCTCACCCGGCGTCGTCGTTTCGGTGGGGGCCGCCTCGGCGCCGCCTTCCTCGGTCGCACCATCGGCGGAGTCCGCAGCTTCGGCACTGTCGGCACCTGCATCCTCGGTGGCGGTGTCCTCGGACGCATCCGCACTGTCACCGGACTCCTGGGACTTGCTGCCGACGTTCGTCGGCTTCGGAGTCTCCTCGCCGTCCGATGCACCCTTGACCTCGCCGAGGATCCACTTATGGAGGACATCGAAGTCGGGGTCGTAGGTGGGGGTGACATCGTTGTTGATCTGGACCGTCGTGACGTCGCCTTTCTGCATCATCAGGGCGAGCTCGATGAAGGCCGGGATCTCGTTCTGCGGAATCGAGGTCGCGATGTTCCGGGTCGCGGAGTTCGCGAGCTTCGGATAGGCCGTGGCGATCTCCTGCGGATCGATCTGTTCGAGCGTGGTCTTGAGCATGCGCTGCTGACGGCACATGCGGTCGTAGTTGTCGCTGCCTTCGCGGGAGCGGACGTACCACAGTGCGTCCTTGCCCTTGAGCACCTGCGGGCCGGGATCGACCCAACCGTAGACCTCGTTCTTCACGCCGGACATCGACGTTCCGCCGCCCATCGGGATGGGGCGTTCGACGTCGATCTGGACTCCGCCGATGGCATCGACCACATCTTCGAACCCGGCCATATCGACCGCGGCCCAATAGTCGAGCTTCAGCCCCAGCGAGCCTTCGACAGCCTGCATCGTCGTCCACATTCCCGGTTCGAGTCCGTGGTCGTCGCCGATCTTATCGGGGTTCTGCTCACCCCACTGCCACACGGCGTTGATGAGGTCTTCGGAGGGGTCGCCGGAGGGGCGGAACCCGTCTGGCCAGGCCTTTTCGAGTTCGCTGTCTTCGGGGAAGATCGGGAACGCGAGGTTGCGGGGCACGGAGATGAGCGCGGCGTTGCCGGTCTTCGTGTCGATCGAGGCCACGAGCATCGTGTCCGGGCGTGTGCCCTCACGGTCGTCGCCGTTGTCGCGGCCCATGAGGAAGACGTTGATGTACGGCTTGTCCGCCCAGAGCTCCTCGGGGCTGTGGGCCTTGCCTGTGCTGTCACCGAAGAGGCTGGCCACAGTGTCCGACTGCACGCGTGCGAAGACGGAGCCGACGCCCAGCGGGATGCCGATGATGAGGGCCAGGGAGACGACGAGGATGCCTGCCATCTTGTTCTGCCAGGGCCGGTATTTGTGCCCGCGGCGCAGCCCGAGGTGTGACACGATCATCACGAGGATCCAGATCACGGCCACGAGCACGGCGGCGATCGCGAGGAAGTTGAGCAGAGAGGGGCTGGCGACGACCGTGGCGATAGCCCGCACCGGCCCCTTGACCAGTAGATACACGAGCCCGGCGAGGAGAGTGAGGACGAAGAGTCCGAACACGACGAGGCCGGCGGGACGGAATCGTGTGCGCAGCAGTCCGATTCCGGGCAGCAGCGTACTCAGCGAAGTCCAACCGACGAGGCTGGGGAAGGTTTCGCCGAGGCGGGAGGAATGACGGCGGGCCCGTGCCGGTCCGTGCTCGGCGGGCTTCGCGTTGTGCGTTGGGCCGTTGTCGTCGGCTCTTCTGGCGGCAGACGATGCTCCGACAGCGGATGCTGTGCTGCCCGCGCCGACCGCTGCTGCGGCCGCGGCATTGCGTGTTGATCGTGCGGCTGGTGCCTTCTTCCGGCCCTGGCCGCGGGATTCGGCGGAGTGCCGTTCGCGTGCATCGCGGCGGGTCGTCGGCGCGTCTTCCGTGCAAAAGTTGTCCGATCGGGCGGAGTCACGGGGATCCCTCGCCGAAGTGGCCGATTCGCTGCGTGCGAACGTGCGCGGGGCATCGTGGGCAGCATTGCGGTGGAAGTTCGCGTCGAAAGCGTCGGACGAGTTCGAATTCGAGTTCGCTGCGGCGGCGACTCCGGCTGCTGAAGCTCCGCTGGCGGCGGCAGCGCGCAGCATCCGTGCTTCGCGGCGAGTGCGCGGAGCTACCGGGCGCGGTGGTGGAGCATGCGGTGACCGAGCGGCGGAATCCTGGCCGGAGTTCTCGCCGGGCCGGCGGGGCTCGACTCCCTGAGTTGGTTGCTGTTGCGCGTCACGGCGGTAAGCGTCGGCGCCGTAGCGGGAATCGGCACTGTAGCCGGAATGCGCGCTGTGAGGGGAGTCTGCCTGCTCGGGTATCGACGGACGCGAGTTCTGCTGTTGCGAGCGGGCGTGCGAGCTCGACTGCGGTGTCGAATGATCGTCGCTGGCGGCGGTGTCTCCACGGAAGCGGGGGCGAGAGGAGGCGCGGAGCCGACGACCAGTTGTCTGGGAATTGGGGTCGCTCCCGTGCGGTCCGCGCTTGTCAGGGGGAAACTCTGGCAAGTTGTCTTCTCCTCAGAACTGTCTACTCGTGCAGTACGGCCCGCTCGCCGTTCTCCTCTCGGGCGCAGGGAACATCGCCGTCGTCGTCGGGTAATCGACCGGTGTTCCCGCGGGAAGAAGAGTTCGGACCGCAAAGCACTTCACGCCGATTTTACGCCCGGACATTGATGAATGCTGGAATTCCGGTGTGGGAGAGCAGTGCAGAAGGGACATTCGGCCCGGTTTCGCGGGCTTCAGCGGTGGACCGGATTATGACGAAGCCCACTCTCCGACTCCGCGCTTTGCCCTGGATGCCACCTTTACCTTAGGCTGTTATCTGTAGTGCTGGAGGGTGTGTCACCGTGCATTTCGCCGGAGCGGATCACCGTACTGCAAAGGAGTCGTGGCTGAGCGGCCGAAAGCGTCACCCTGCTAAGGTGAAGTCCTCCAATAGGGGGACCGTGGGTTCAAATCCCACCGGCTCCGCATTAAGCAGAACCCCTGCGATCCGATGAGATATCGGGTGTAGGGGTTTTTGCGTTCCCGCCGAATCGCTTGCGCCCAGATTCCACGGGTTATAGGCCAAAATGTGTGTATGGGCAGGGCGTGTCGATGCTGGTTCTCACCGGGTTCTGCCGCCCCAGCCCTTCTGGATCCCATTGCCATCCTCGACGCTGAATCCCGTCCCGTAGAGAAGATTCGTCTCCTCTCGGCCCGTGTCGGGTTTCACCACATTCGGGACGCTGCGCGGTGGTGTCCACGCTCGTGGAGTAACGAACGACCACGGGTCCTTGGGTGCCTCGGTGCGCAGAGACAACAGCCAGTCGACTCCTCGGCGGGCATGATCGATGTTCAGTCCTCGATGGGCTCGGAGGAAGTCCTTGATCGCTTTGTTCGGGCCGCCCTCTAATGGGTTCGTAGTCTTCGCGATCGTGTAGTCGTCTTCGGCTAGTTCTAGGGCGTGTCTGATAAATTTCCCGGCGGGATTCTGAAACCCTGGAATCGTGTCTCGATTCCAACTACTCACTGATGACCAATGGGCTCTCATCGCCGACTACCTCCCGGCACCGACCGGCCGACGAGGCCGCCCGTTCTCCGATCCCAGACAGATGATCGAGGGCATCATCTACCGCTACCGCACCGGTATCGCTTGGCGCGATCTGCCCGAGACCTTCGGCAAATGGCAGACCGTGTGGACCTGGCACCGCCGCCTCGCCGCCGACGGCACCTGGGATGCCATCCACCAGGCTCTGACTGTCCACGCGGCAAAGAATGACAAAGTCGACTTCACCGTCTCAGTCGACTCCACGATCGCTCGCGCACATAAACACGCGACGAACATCAGCCGCCTAAAAAAGGGACTCGTCGAATTACAAGGATCTACTGACAGAGTCGCCTGACCACGCTTTCGGCCGCTCGCGCGGAGGCTTGTCAACAAAGACTCATCAGCTCGTCGATGGCCACGGACTGCCGCTGGTGTCAATCTGCACCGCTGGCCAGGACGGCGACAGCCCGATGCTCGCCCCTCTGTTGGACAACCTTCAGGTCGGTCGACGCACCCGCCCGGACGCCGTCCTTGGCGACAAGGCCTACTCATCGAGAGCGAACCGGTCACTGCTGCGGTCGCGGAAGATCGAGGCAGTCATCTCCGAACCCTCCGATCAGCAAGGCCATCGTCTCCGGCGAGGATCAAAGGGTGGCCATCCACCGAAGTTCGATGCAATCAAATACAAGGGCCGCAATGTCATCGAGCGCGGGTACGCCCGTTTGAAGCAGTGGCGAGGACTGGCCACTCGCTATGACAAACTCGCCGTCGTCTATCGAGCCGCTGTCGTGCTCAACGGTGTCATCGCTTGGTTACAGCATTTATCAGACACGCCCTAGCCACGTGAACAGTTGCCGGTCGCGGAGGAGTCCTGTCAGCAGGTTGTGGGCTCGACGGGTCCGAAGATGCGTGTACCACCAGCGCTGTCCCGGCTTCACGTGTGCCGGTCGGGGTGTTCCTGG
>NZ_JBNBZD010000025.1:0-53441 GCF_049804075.1 Brevibacterium sp. FAM 24630 | reverse complement strand
TGAGTGAGGGGAAGACGAAGAAGGAGACGATTCGGTGTATGAAGCGTAGCTTGGCGCGTCATGTGTATCGGATTCTCGAGGCCACGAACCCGATCGGTAAAGCCGCTTGACAGACATAGAAGGATCCCGACGGCGGCCCAGCAACCTCGCGCGAGGTTGCTGGGCCGCCGTCACGTAGCAATGGGGGAGGGCGAGGGAGAAAAGTCCGCGCTAAACTGTTGGCGATGAGCAAAATGTCGAAGTCCAAACGGAAGGTGCTGACCACCAAGAACTCTGCGCGCTCGAATTCGCGGCGCCACAGAGAGTACTTCGACAGCCATGCGGTCTACGAACACGACGCTCATCACGTCTCCGAACATCCCATCCGGCTCGGCCTGTCGAGTTCCTCCGTGTCCCCGATGACCGTCGAGGAGACTTTCACACAAGCGGCGAAGCACGGCTACGACGGTGTCGAGATCATGGTCACCCACAATGCCGAGACACGAGATGTCGACCTCATCAACGGACTTTCCGCCGAGACGGGACTCGAGGTCATGTCCCTGCACGCACCGACGCTGCTCTTCCTGCCGCGCGTGCTTCACAAAGACCATTGGGAGAAGCTGCGGATCACCGCGAACCTTGCCAAGGCAGTCAACGCCGAGACCGTCGTCCTCCACCCGCCGTTCAGGTGGCAGGGGGACTACGCGCTGGGATTCGTCGACGGCGTTCGGGAGGTCTCCCGCGAGACCGGTGTGAGCTTGGCTGTGGAGAACATGTATCCCTGGCGGGCGGGCCTGCGCGAAGTCCAGGTCTACTATCCCGACTGGAACCCGCTGGACGAAGACTATGACGACCTCACCTTCGACTTCTCCCACGCTTCGACGGCCGGTGTGAATGCGCTGGAGACCGTGGCCGAGATCTTCGACCGACTCCGCCACGTCCACCTCACCGACGGGTCCGGATCCCTCAAAGACGAGCACCTCGTCCCCGGCGCCGGCAATATGCCCGTGGCCGAGACTCTGCAGTACCTGGCCAAACACAACTGGGCCGGTGACGTCGTGGTCGAGGTCAACACTCGTTTCGTGCGCAAGCAGTCGACCCGTGAGAAGATGCTCGCCGAGTCCATCGCCTTTGCCCGCCAACACCTCGGACTCAACGAGGATGCCCCGCGGCGAAACGGACACAGCCACAGCCGCACCTCGGAACGCCCTCGCTCCTCCGGGAACTGACCCGCATCATCACCGACGGCGCCTGCCGCGACCGCGCACCCGCCCCACCGACGCATGACAATCACTACGAAAGGTTGGTTCGCTTTGACCACTCTCGCCTCCATCGGAACCGGCAACATGGGCACGGCGCTGATCCAGGGAATCCTCAGCGCCGACGCGACCATCGCTGTTCGCGCGACGACTCACTCGGCCGCCTCAGCACAGCGTCTGAGCCGCGACCTGCCGTCGGCGACGGTGACTTCGGTCGAAGACGATGCGGAGGCGAACCGGAAGGCCGCGGCCGAAGCTGATTTCGTCCTCCTCGGCGTCAAACCCTGGATGATGGCCGAGACCCTGGCCGCTCTGGCCCCCGAGCTGGAGTCGAACACGGTGCTCGTGTCCATGGCCGCCGGAGTCTCGTCCGCCGACCTCGCGAAGCTCGCCCCGAAGAATCCCATCGTGCGGATCATGCCGAACACGCCGAGTTCGATCGGCCACGGCGTCATCGCGTTCGCCCCCGACGCCGAGGTGCCCGCCGACAGCGTCGATACACTCAAGACTCTGCTGTCCGGGGCCGGGCTCGTCGTCGACCTCGACGAATCCCAGATCCCGGCCATGACCGGCATCTCCGGGTCCGGAGTCGCTTACTTCTTCCTCCTCGCCGAGGCGATGATCGCCGCCGGAGTCAAGCAGGGGCTGAGCGAGGACACCGCTCGCCAGATGGTCGTCGCCACCGCCGACGGCGCCGGGCGGCTGCTGAGCGCGAAGCCCGACCCGGCCGCTCAGCGGCAAGCCGTGAGCAGCAAGGGCGGTACGACCTTGGCGGGCCTCCAGCAGTTCATCGACGCGGGGATCTTCGACATCGCCGAGGCGGCCGCGCAGGCGGCAGCGAATCGTTCCCTGGAGATGGAACGGGAGAATTCCGAGACCATCAACGGCTGAACGGAACCGTCCCCCGAGACGGAATCCGACCCCGGCAGGCACCGTGTGAGCGGCGTCGGCCGGGGTCGACTCGTTCGCGCTCAGGGCAGGACGTTCGACGACCGAGCGATCGACACCGCTTCATGCCGGGTGCGGGCCGAGAGCTTGACCATGGCGGTGTTGAGGTAGGACTTCACCGTGGACTCGCGCAGGCTCAGTGTTTCGGCGATGCGCGCATTCGACCAGCCCAGAGCCACATGGGAGAGGATGTCCGTCTCCCTGGGGGACAGGCGAACCGCCGGGACCGGTGTCTGGAAGTCATCCGGGTTGTGCCCGGAGAGGATATCGGCCAGCCGGGTCTCGACGACGGTGAGCTTCTCCCGCGTCTCCTCATCGAGGATGCCCGACCGGATGGCGCGCAGCTCGGCATAGGTATGGCGCAGCGCCTCCCGTCCCGAGGAATCCAAGTCGGGGTAGAGCCGCTCGGCGACGGGGACCGGCTGCGGTTCCCGTCGATAGCCGAGCCGAGCGAGATCGACCGAGAGCTGTCGGACTCGTCGGACGAGGTCTCCCGTCTGCGGGGCAGCGGCGTCGTAGTCCGTGCGGTGGCCGCAGTAGACCATGCCCGTGACTTCACCGCCGTGCAGGGTGGGGACGGCGACGAGGACCCGGATGCCTTCGCCGAGGACCTCTTCGTCGTAGTGGTGGGTGATGAGCGGGTCGACCTCATAGTCCCGGGTCAGCTGCGGAGTGCCTTCGGTCAGGGCTCGACCGCCGAGGCCCCGTCCGGTGCTGACGATGAGGGAGGAGAGCAGACCCTTGCCGGCACCGGCGACGGCTTCGACGTCGACCGCACCCCCGTCGACCATGCCGCCGAAGACGACATCGCCCGTACCGGCCTGATGCAGAGAATCGACGGCTTCGACGAATAGGCGGCGGGTCTCGGCCTTGAGAGCCCGCGTGTGCTTCGCATGCGCGTTCATGTGAACAAGCTACCAACTTTCGGTGGTATTCCCTAGTGCATGCTGAACGTTACCTTTGGACATGTGATTCAGGACACTGAAGTTCTGTCCATTCAAAGGAGAAAGAATGACTGACAATGTCAGCCTCGGGGTTGATTTCCTTGAGGAAGAGGAAAATCCCCAATTCAAAGCGCTCAAGCGCAAGAGGTTCTCGGTGGTGATCCCGCTGTCGATCGCGTTCCTCGTCTGGTACTTCCTCTACGTCATCCTCAGCACCTACGCCCACGATTTCATGTCCACCAAGGTGGTCGGTGAGATCAATGTGGGACTGGTGTTCGGACTGCTGCAGTTCGTGACGACGTTCGCGATCACGATGTTCTATGTCTCATTCGCCAACAAGAAGCTCGATCCTCCAGCGCAGGAGATCCGTGAGCGTCTCGAAGCCCAGTCGGGAGGACTGCATTCATGAGCACTCTGGCAATCGGCGACATGCTCGCCTCCGGCAAAGACCTGCTGACCGCGGCGACGACCGAGGTCGAGAACAACCCCGTCCTCAACATCGCGATCTTCGCTGCCTTCGTCGGGGTGACGATGTTCATCGTGCTGCGCGCCAGCCGGAACAACAAGACCGCCTCCGACTACTACGCAGGAGGCCGGTCCTTCACCGGTCCGCAGAACGGTTTCGCCATCTCCGGTGACTACCTCTCGGCCGCTTCTTTCCTCGGCATCTGCGGTGCGATCGCCGTCAACGGCTACGACGGATTCCTCTATTCGATCGGCTTCCTCGTCGCGTGGCTCGTGGCTCTGCTCATCGTCGCCGAACTCATGCGCAACACCGGCAAGTTCACCATGGCCGATGTGCTCTCCTTCCGGCTCAAGCAGCGTCCCGTGCGCATGGCCGCGGCCCTGTCGACCCTGGCCGTGTGCTTCTTCTACCTGCTCGCTCAGATGGCCGGCGCCGGCGGACTCGTCTCCCTGCTCATGGGAATCGACGGCAAGGTCGGTCAGTCCCTGGTCATCGCCGTCGTCGGTGCGCTGATGATCATCTACGTCCTCGTCGGCGGAATGAAGGGCACCACCTGGGTGCAGATCGTCAAGGCGATCCTGCTCATCGCCGGAGCCTTCGCCATGACCATCTGGGTGCTCGCACTCAACGGCTTCAACCTCTCGACTCTGCTCGCCTCGGCGGTGGAGAACGCGGCCGAAGGCGTCGGGGAAGGAGTCCTCAACCCGGGCCTGCAGTACGGTGAGAATCCGCTCGACTTCATCTCCCTGGCTCTGGCCCTGGTGCTGGGCACCGCGGGCCTGCCGCACGTGCTCATGCGCTTCTACACCGTTCCCACGGCGAAAGAGGCCCGCCGTTCGGTGGTGTGGGCGATCTGGCTCATCGGCGCCTTCTACATCTTCACCCTCATCCTCGGCTACGGCGCGGCCGCACTCGTCGGCGCCGATGAGATCAAGAACGCTCCCGGCGGCGTGAACTCGGCGGCACCGCTGCTCGCGCTCCACCTCGGCGGACCCATCCTCATGGGCTTCATCTCCGCGGTCGCGTTCGCGACGATCCTTGCCGTGGTGGCAGGCCTGGCGATCACCGCCGCGGCCTCGTTCGCCCACGACATCTACGCCAACGTCATCAAGAAGGGCAAGGTCGAGGACTCCGAGGCGGAGGTCAAGATCGCCCGTCGCACGGTCATCGTCATCGGTGCGATCGCGATCATCGGCGGAATCGGTGTGCAGGGGCAGAACATCGCGTTCCTCGTGGCCCTGGCCTTCGCCGTGGCCGCCAGCGCGAACCTGCCCACGATCCTGTACTCGCTGTTCTGGAAGGGCTTCACCACCCGCGGAGCCGTGTGGTCGATCTACGGCGGCCTGATCTCGGCGATGGTGCTCATCACGTTCTCGCCGGTCGTCTCCGGGTCCGAGACCGCGATGATCCCCGGTGCCGACTTCGCGATCTTCCCGCTGGCCAACCCGGGAATCATCTCGATTCCGCTGGGCTTCCTCCTCGGCTGGATCGCTTCGATCACCGACCGGACGGTGGAGAGTCCCGAGCTCGCAGCCGAGATGGATGTCCGAGCCCATACCGGGTTCGGCGCCGAGGAGGCCGTCGAGCACTGATCCGAACGTGACCCGATCACGTGGCGGGGACTCGAGATCGGACGTCGCTGGGTGTCCGTCGACCCGACACGCAGGAGGAGGGGCGGCTGCGGCCGCCCCTCCTCCTGCGTCGTGGGTGCCGGGCAGGGGAGGTGCCTGCGGTGAGAGACGGGGCGGGGGATGCGTGTGCGGTGAGACGAGGTACACTGGTTCGAGTCGCCGATCACGGCACGTCCTGACCGGGGTTCACCTGGGCAGACAGCTGCTGATCTGAGGTGACATGCGGGCGTAGCTTAATGGTAAAGCTTCGGCTTCCCAAGCCGATGACGCGGGTTCGATTCCCGTCGCCCGCTCTCTTTGTGCCCACTGCTCGGACGGTTTCCCGCCTCGTCCGTGACCGCAGTCCGTGACCGCAGAAGGGGCGGAATCTGCAGCCTACGGCCGACCGGCGAACCGTCCCAGCAGCTCCACGTGGCCGGCGACGATGAGCAGATCCTGTTTGCCCACCCGGGTCGTCGGGTCCGCATAGGTGAAGTCGCGGCCGGGACTCTTGATGCCCACGATCGTGACGCCGTATTTGTCGCGGACTCCGGATTCACTGAGCGTGAAGCCCTGGATCTCCCGCGGCGGACGCATCTTGACCACCGCGAAGTGGCCTTCGTCGAACTCGATGTACTCCATCATCCGCGAACTGACGAGGTGAGCCACACGGCGTCCGGCATCCGACTCCGGGTAGAGGACGTGGTGGGCTCCGATGCGGTGGAGGATCTTGCCGTGGGAGGGGGAGATCGCCTTCGCCCATACCTGCCCGACGCCGAGGTCGACGAGGTTCGCAGTCGTCAGCACGCTGTCTTCGATCGAGGTGCCGATGCCGACGACGGCTGTCGAGAAGTCACCGGCACCGACCTGGCGCAGCGCGTCGATGTTCGTCGAATCGGCTTCGACGACGTGGGTGAGCTTGCCGGACCAGTCCCTGACGAGCTCGGGGTTGTGCTCGATCGCCATGACCTCACGTCCCAGCCGGGCCAGGGTGGCCGCCGTCGAGGACCCGAAACGTCCCAGTCCGATGACGAGGATGGAGCTGTGTTCGTTAGCCAACGACGGGCCTTTCCTCGGGGTAGCGGTACAGGCGCACCGAATCCTGCATGGACAGTGCAGCCGCAAGTGTAATCGTACCGAGTCGGCCGATGAGCATGATCACCGACAGAACATAGAGCCCCGCATGCGGTGACGACGCGGACACCCCGGAGCTCAAACCCACCGTGCCGAAGGCCGAGATCACCTCGAACAGCACGCGGTCGAGCGGTTCGGCACTGATCTGCAGCATCGTCAGCGTGCCGACGAAGACGATCATCGCACCGGTGAGCAGGATCGAGATCGAGAGTTTGATCGTCGAGGAGGTCAGCCGCCGACCGAACACGTGGACATCCTGCAGGCCTCGGGCCTCCGCAAATGCGGCGAGGACGAGCACGGCCACGGTCGTGACCTTGATGCCGCCGGCTGTCGAGGACGAACCGCCGCCGATGAACATCATGAGATCCATGAGCAGGTGCGAGGCCTGACTCATGTCCGCGACGTCCATCGTCGCGAAACCCCCAGACCGGGGCATGACGGCCATGAACAGCACCTCGACGAAGGTGTGCCCGGCGTTCTTGTCGCCGAGCGTCGCCGGGTTCGCCGACTCGAACAGCGCCAACAGCAGCAGGCCGACCGCCAGCACCGTCGTCGTGGTCGTCAGCGTCAGCTTCGTGTGCAGGTCCCAGCGGCTCGGCCGATTCCAGAACATCGCGACCATGAGCACGACGGGAAAGCCGAGAGACCCGACGAACACACCGGCCATGAGCAGAGACAGGATCCACGGATCCGCAGCGAAATACGCGGCCCCGCCGGGGTGGATGGTGAAACCGGCGTTGTTGAATGCCGAAATCGAGTAGAACACCGAATACCAGGTCGCATCGCCGAAGGACTCCCCGCGCATGAGGAAGCGCGGGAACAGCAGCACAGCGAGGATCGATTCGGCCGTGAAGATCGTGATGACCACGGTCTTGAGCAGGGAGCCGACCTGACCCAGATTGAGCGCCGAGGTGGCCTGCTGGGCGATGAGCCGCTGCCGGACCCCCAGCCGACGTGAGACCGCCATGCCCAGCACCGAGGCGAGGGTGAGGATGCCGAGACCACCGACCTGGATGCCGGCGGTGATCACCGAGATCCCGAAATCCGACCAGTACTCCTCCGTCACGACCGGGCTGAGCCCGGTCACACACACCGCCGAGACCGCGACGAAGACGGAGTTCGCGATGTGCGTGACCCGATCCACCGAGCCCGGGTCGCGCATGCTTGCCGGCAGGATCAGCAGGATCGCGAAGAGAGCGACGACGGCGATGAACGAGCCGATCGCCAACCGGGCGGGCGAGGCGACGGCGAGGTCGTCGACGAAGTCACGGACCCACCGTCCCGGCCGCAGCAGCCGATCGAAGCGCGGTGCGGAATTCTTGGACACAAGCACCATGGTAGATCCGCAGGCCCCGGAACCGGTGCAGGTGAGCTGTGCCATATAGCATGGTGGGCATGGCCGAAAATGATGTCTATGTCGTGTGGGACGAAACGGTGACCGGTTACAACTTCGGTCCCAGCCACCCCATGCACCCCTTCAGGCTCGACCTGACGGCGAAGCTTGCCCTCGATTTCGGGCTCTTCGACGCCGAGAACGTCCACGTCCACCCGATCGATGACATCGACGAGGCCAAGCTCGCCCGACTCCACGACTCCGACTTCATCGCCGCCGTCAAACAGGCAGGAACCCCCGAGGGCCTCAGCGAAGAGGACGCGGACCGCTACGGCATCGGCACCGAGGATGTTCCCGGCTTCGAGAACATGCACACCGCCTCGGCACTGCTGTTCCAAGGCAACATCGATGCCGCCGACGCCATCATCTCCGGCGGCTACCGGCGCGCCGTGAACTTCTGCGGCGGAATGCACCACTCGATGCCGGGCAAGGCCAGCGGGTTCTGCGTGTACAACGATGCCGCCGCCGGAATCACCGAATTCCTCGACGCCGGCTTCGAGCGCATCGTCTACCTCGACCTCGACGCCCACCACGGTGACGGTGTGGAGACGTTCTTCTGGGACGATCCGCGGGTGCTGACCATTTCGATCCACGAATCGGGGAAGTTCCTCTTTCCCGGCACGGGCTATCCCGCGGACATCGGGGGACTGAAGGCGGCCGCCTCGGCGATGAATGTCGCTCTGCCCCCGCGCACCGGGGACGCGGACTGGCTGCGGGCCTTCGACGCCACGGTCCCGCAGGTCGTCGCTGCCTTCGAACCGCAGGTCATCGTCTCCCAGCACGGCTGCGACGGTCACCGCAGCGACCCGCTGACGCATATGCGGCTGAGCGTGGATGCGATGCGCATCGCCGCCGAACGGGTCCGGGACCTCGCGGTCGAACACGCGGAGGGGAGATGGCTGTCCGTCGGCGGCGGCGGGTACGCGATCATCGACGTCGTGCCCCGCGTATGGACGAATCTGTTGGCCATCGCCGCCGGCCGCGACATCGAACCCGGCGCCCGCATCCCGGGTCGCTGGGCGAACTACGCGCAGACGAAGACCGGGCGCGAAGCGCCGCTGTCGATGACCGACGGATTCGACGGAGCCTTCGAGCCGTGGTCGAAGGGATTCGACCCCGAAGCCGAGCTCGACAGGACCGTGATGGGAACACGGAAGAACATCTTCCCCTTCTTCGGACTCGACCCGTACTTCGACTGAGCCGCGAGCCCGCAGCTCACGCCCCGACCGGGCCGGCACCCCGCGGTGACGCGGCTGAGTCTTCCGGCCGCTGTGGATCTCGACACAGTTTTGGGAAAGCAGGCCGGCAGGCGATAGAATTGCACGGTTAGTTCAATGGGTGGGCACCTGGTGTTCACCCTCCACCGACAAGCACAAGGGGTACCCGAGTGGGCTCAGTCATCAAGAAGCGCCGCAAGCGTATGTCGAAGAAGAAGCACCGCAAGCAGCTTCGCAAGACACGTCACCAGCGTCGCAACAAGAAGTAAGACCCGACGGTCCTACGCCCCCGCTCGAGTGATTTCTCGGCGGGGTTTGTTGCACCCGATGAGGAGTGAGCCATGGTCGAGCTGACCTTCCTCACGCGCGTCGACTGCCATCTGTGCGCTCAGGCGCTGCAGACCGTCACCGAGGTGGCCGCCGGCAGAGACGTGAACGTGACCGAGATCGATATCGACACCGATGACGACCTGGCCGCGCAGTACGGCTGGGACGTTCCGGTCGTGCTCCTCAACGGGCGCCAGCACAGTTTTCATCGAGTCGAGAAGGATCGGCTGTCCAAGGCCCTCACGGCACTGGGCGCATGAGATCGATTGAAGGAGTGAGACGGATTCGTGGGCGAGATTCTGTCCGCCAACAGGATTGAGGGTGTTGTTCGCAAGGACGTACCCGAGCGCGTGATCTCCCGACTTCCGATCTACCTGCAGACCGTCGAGACCATCGCCGCAACAGGCCAGGAGACAGTGTCTTCGGATGACCTCGCTGCTCGCAGCGGGGTGTCCCCGTCGATCCTGCGCAAGGACCTGTCCCAGCTGGGACGCTCCGGCACCCGCGGCGTCGGCTACTCCTGCCCGGAACTGGCTGCGACCCTGCGGACCTTCCTCGGTCTCGACCGGGACCGCAGCGTCGCCATCATCGGCGCCGGTCGTCTCGGCTCCGCACTGGCCGACTACGCCGGATTCCGCCGACGCGGTCTGCGTCTGACCGCCATCTTCGATATCGACGAGGAGAAGATCGGCACCGCCATCGGCACACTGACCGTCTCCTCTCTGGACGAGCTGACCACCTGGCCCGAACACATCGACCTGGTGGTCATGGCCGTCCCCGCAGCCGCGGCACCCGCGGCGGCCCACACGGCCGTCGAAGCGGGTGTGCGCGGCATTCTCAATTTCTCACCCACCGTGCTCGACGCCCCGGACACCGTCCGTGTCCACCAAGTCGATCTGGCCAGTGAGCTGCAAGTACTCGCATACTATTCGGCGCTGGATACGGCACCGCTCAACCCTGGTTTTGAGGAGCACAGGAATTGACTCTCTTGGTTCTCGGCATTTCCCATCAGTCGGCCCCGATCGACATGCTCGACAAGCTGGCCTTCAGCGCCGGCGAGGTCGGCACCCTGCGAACTGATGCTCTGGCGGGAGACAACGTCGACGGACTTGCGGTGCTCTCCACCTGCAACCGGCTCGAACTCATCGCCGACGTCTCCGCCTTCCACGGGGGACTGGCCGACCTCGGCAACGCTCTGGTGTCCTCGATCGACAAAGAGTGGTCGGACATCGCCGGCCACTTCTATGCCCACTATGACAACCAGGCCATGGAGCATCTGCTCAAGGTCGCCTGCGGGCTCGACTCGATGGCCATCGGCGAGGCTCAGATCCTCGGCCAGCTGCGCTCGGCCTTCACCGATTCGCAGACTGACAAGGCACTGACCTCGGAACTGTCCCAGGCCCTCCAGCAGGCGCTGCGCGTGGGCAAACGCGCTCACTCGGAGACCGACCTCGGCGAGGTCGCCCGTTCGCTCTTCGGCGCGGCACTCGAAGCCTCGGCCGGACACATCGGTTCGCTGCGCGCGGCCAACGCCCTGGTCATCGGCGCCGGAGCGATGTCCGGTCTCGTCGTGTCCGGGCTGCACAGGGAAGGCGTCGGACGCATCACCGTGCTCAACCGCACCCTGGAGAAGGCCGAACGCCTCGTGGCCGAAGTGGGCGGGCGTGCCCGCGAACTGACCCCGCGTGTGATGGCCGAAGAGATCGCCGACGCCGACCTCATCGTCTCCTGCACCGGTGCCCGCGGCGTCGTCGTCTCCCGCGACGACATCGTCGCCGGCCTGTCCCAGAACCCCAAGGGTGCGGCGAACAAGGCCTTCATCGACCTCGCCCTGCCACACGACATCGACCCCAGCGTGCGCGAATTCGAGCACGTCGCCCTGTTCGGTCTCGGCGAGATCCGGGAGCTGCTGAAGAACTCTGACAAGGAACGCGATGCGAAGGTCGCCGGCACCGTCGACGCGGTTCGCACCATCATCGCCGCCGAAATCGAGAACATCGCCACCGGCAACAAGGAACGCTCGGTCGCCCCGACGGTGACCGCTCTGCGCACCCACGCCAAGGACGTGCTCGCCGCGGAGACGCAGCGTCTGGAGAAGAAGCTCGGTGCGGCCGTGGACGAGAAATCCTTCGCCGAGATCCGCAAGTCCCTGCACCGGGTGGCCGAGAAGCTCATCCACACCCCGACCGTGAAGGTCAAGGAACTGGCTGTGACCGAGTCCGAGGTCGACTACGCTCAGGCGCTCATGCAGCTGTTCGATCTGCCCGTGAACAAGGTCGCCCACGCCATGACCCCACCGGAGACGAAGGTCGCGAAGGCCGCCAGCGTCCACCATGTCGAGGCCGACGGTATCCGCCCGGTCGCCGATCACACGCTCGACATCGTCGAACCCGAACACTTCAGCGGCCGCACCGTGCGACTGGGCACCCGCCGGTCTCAGCTGGCCCGCTCCCAGTCCACGGCGATCGCCCACCAGATCGCCGCGCTCACCGGCTGGCGGGTCGAGATCGTCGAAGTCGTCACCGAGGGTGATGTCAACATGTCCCCGCTGGCCGGCTTCGGCGGCACCGGGGTCTTCGTCTCCGCCGTCCGTCAGGCCCTGCACCAGGGCAAGATCGACCTCGCCGTGCACTCGCTCAAGGACCTGCCCACCACCCCCGAGGCGGGCATCCAGATGGCGGCCATCCCGCCGCGCGTCGATCCTGCCGATGTGCTCATCGGCCGTGACGGTCTGAGCCTGGCTCAGCTGCCGGCAGGTTCCGTCATCGGCACCGGGTCGCCGCGCCGAGCCGTGCAGCTGCGTGCCGCCCGCCCCGATATCGAGGTCCGCGGGGTGCGCGGCAACGTCGACACCCGCATCGCCCACGTCCGCGACGGACGCCTCGACGCTGTCGTACTCGCCGCTGCCGGTGTGCGCCGCATCGGTCGTCTGGCCGAAGCCACCGATTCGATCGACTTCGATGTCATGCTGCCCGCCCCCGGCCAAGGCGCCCTGGCCGTGGAGACTCGCAGCGCCGACAGCAACTTCGCGAACACCGAAGGCATCCTCAACGCCGATGCCGAAGTGCGTGCCGCGCTGCGGCGCATCCACGACCAGACCACGGACCTGTCCGTCACGTGCGAACGGGCGATCCTCTCCCGCGCCGAGGCAGGATGTTCGGCACCGATCGGTGCCCTCGCGAAGATCGAAGGCACCACGTTCATCGTCGACGCCGTCATGGCCGACGACGACGGCAAGCTCGCCCGCACCCGACAGAGCACCGAACTGCCTGCCGTCCCGGATGTCGACTGGTCCGCCGGAACACAGCAGCAGCTGACCGTGGCCGCGAAGGAACTCGCCCGCGTCGCCGACGAACTCGGCACCGCAGCCGCCGAAGACCTGCTCGATCGGCTCGGCATCGACCCGGCGGCCAGCGCCGATCACCTCACCCCCGTCAAGGCACAGGAGCAGGGATGACCAACGCACCGACCACGGGCCGGGTCCAGCCCCGCCGACTCCTGCCGGCCGCACCGCGTGTCGTCTTCATCGGCAGCGGCCCCGGCGAATCCGGGCTGATGACGATGCGCGGGGCAGAGATCCTCGCCACCGCGGAGACCGTCGTCTACGACGCCGATGTGCACTCGGAGATCGTCACCGCGTATGTGCCGCAGGCGGCGAAGCTCATCGACGCCGCCGATCTCGGTGTCGCCGCGTCGACCCGCGGCCGCCGCCTGGCCGGACTCGCCCGCCCCGACAACACGGTGGTGCGGCTGAGCTCGGATGACGGGATCATCTTCACCACGACGACCGCCGAGGCCGCTGTGTGCCGCAAGGAACAGGTCGAGGTGGAGATCGTGCCCGGCGTCGGACTGTCCGCCTCGACGGCGGCCTTCACCGGCACCGCGCTGACGACGAACCGGGTGCGTTCGGTGCGCTTCATCGAAGCCGGACCGCAGACGCATGTCGACGTCTCCCGTCACCGCAACACCACTCATGTGCTCACCGGCTCCGCTGCCGCTCATGAACAGGCTATCGAAGCACTGCTGGCCGACGGCTGGGACGAGGACACGAAGGTCCTCCTCGGCTGGGGGATCTCCACGATCGAGCAGACGAGTGTGGAGACCACCCTGAAGCAGGCGCTGTCCATGGCTCAGACAGGTTCGGATCGTATGGTGGTGATCATGGGACAGGGAGTGGAATCCAGAGGAGAACTCAGCTGGTTCGAATCCAAACCCCTCTTCGGCTGGCAGGTGCTCATCCCGCGGACGAAGGAACAGGGAACCTCCACTGCCGAGGCGCTGGCCGAGCTCGGTGCCGTCGGCACCGTCGTCCCCACCATCGCCGTGCAGCCCCCGCGCACACCGACCCAAATGGAGAAGGCGATCCGCGGCCTCGTCGACGGGTCCTACGAATGGGTCGGCTTCACCTCGGTCAACGCCGTGCGTGCGGTGCGCATGTGGTTCGAGGACTTCGGACTCGACTCCCGGTCGATGGCCGGAGTCAAGGTCGCGGCCGTGGGCGGCCGCACCGCCGCCGCGCTCGTCGACTGGGGCATCACCCCCGATCTCGTCCCCGACGGTGAGCACTCGGCGCGTGGCCTGGCCGCGGCCTGGCCCGACTTCGTCGATGACATCGACCCGATGAACACCGTGCTGCTGCCCCGTGCCGACATCGCCACCGAGGTGCTCGTGGCCGGACTGCTGGAGAAGGGGTGGGACCCCGACGACGTCACCGCCTACCGCACAGTGCGGGCCTCCCCGCCGCCGGCGCCGATCCGCGAATCGATCAAGGCCGGCGACTTCGATGCCTTCCTCTTCACCTCCTCCTCCACGGTGCGCAACCTCGTCGGCATCGCCGGCAAACCCGCCCCCACCTCGGTGATCTGCTGCATCGGCCCGGCGACCGCGAACACCGCGGAAGAACACGGACTGCGCGTCGACGTCCTCGCCGAGGAAGCCAACCTCACTTCGCTCATCGACGGACTCGTCGAATTCGCTCTCACCAAGCGGGCTGAAGACGTGGACGCCGGGGTCTCCCCGAAGCGTCCGAGCCAGAAGCGCCGCAGAAGGAAGGCCTGACATGTCATTGGTTCCCGGATCCGTTCGTCCCCGCCGGCTGCGCACGACCCCGGCGCTGCGCCGCCTCGTCTCCGAGGTCCGCCTCCACCCCGCCGACCTCGTCCTGCCGATGTTCGTCAAAGAGGAGCTGAGCGAACCGGCTCCCTTGGGCGGGATGCCCGGAGTCGTCCAGCACACAGTGGACTCGCTGCTCGACGCCGCCCGCGAAGCCGTCGCAGCCGGAGTCGGCGGACTCATGCTCTTCGGGATCCCCGAACACAAGGATCCGATCGGCTCCCAGGCCGACGCGCCCGAGGGGATCCTCAACCGTGCGCTCGCGCTTCTGCACGAGCACCTCGGCGAGGACACGGTCATCATGTCCGATCTGTGCCTCGACGAGTTCACCTCGCACGGTCACTGCGGAGTCCTCGACGACTCCGGAGCCGTCGACAACGACGCGACCCTCGACCGCTACGCGTCGATGGCGCTGGCACAGGCTCGCGCCGGAGCCGAGGTGCTCGGACTCTCCGGCATGATGGACGGTCAGGTCGCCTACTGTCGGGAGGCACTCGACGCGGCCGGGTTCACTGACACCGTCATCATGGGCTACACCGCGAAGTACGCCTCCGCCTTCTACGGGCCGTTCCGCGAAGCCGTGGATTCCGAACTCCAGGGCGATCGCAAGACTTACCAGCAGGATCCCGCCAACGGCCGCGAGGCGATGCGCGAACTCGGCCTCGACCTCGCCGAGGGTGCTGACGTCGTCATGGTCAAGCCCGGACTGCCCTACCTCGACGTTCTCGCCGAAGTCGCCCGCGAATCCATCGTGCCCGTGTGGACCTACCAGGTCTCGGGGGAGTACGCGATGATCGAATTCGCGGCCGCGGCCGGAGCCATCGACCGTGAGAAGGCGATCGAGGAATCCCTCATCTCCTTCAAACGGGCCGGCACCGATGCGATCCTCACCTACTGGGCCACCGAGGTCGCCCAGCGCCTCCAGACCGAAGCCGCCGGCACCACCGCGTCAGGCGCAGCCGTCGGGGCGGCGACCGGAGCCCGGCGATGACCGAACCCCGCTGGCTCAATCCTGCGGACCAGAAGGCGTGGCGCAGCTACCTGAGCGGCTCCCAGCTGCTGAGCGCGCAGCTGGACAAGGAGCTGCGGGAGAAGCACGGCATCGGTCTGCCCGAGTACGAGATCCTGGTGCGCCTGTCCGAACACGAGGACAGAACGATGCGCATGGCCCTGCTCGCCACGGACACGACGATGTCGAGGTCCCGGCTGACGCACAGTGTGGCCCGGATGGAGAAGCGCGGACTGCTCGAACGCTCGGCCATCCCCGAGGACGGACGCGGAGTCAACTGCGTGATGACGGCAGCCGGATGGCAGCTGCTGAGCACCGCGGCCCCCGACCATGTCGCGGGAGTCCGCAACCACCTCGTCGACCTTCTCGAACCCGAGGAGATGGCGGCGCTGGGCCGCGTCTTCACCAAAGTCTTCGAGCATTTGAGCCACACCGGCGAGACCGACCACACTGGTGAGAACGTCCACACCGGCGAGACCGGCGGCGCCTGAGGCGCACCGACCGCGTATCCGACCACGATCCGTGACGACACCGACCCGGCCAGACGCACCGACCCGGGCAGAAGCAGAGGAGACCCCATGACGACAGCACCGACGAACTCTCACCCCACCGATGAGTCAGCCGCCCTGTTCACCCGCGCCGAGGCGGTCATCCCCGGCGGAGTCAACTCCCCGGTCCGCGCGTTCAAAGCCGTCGGCGGCACCCCCCGATTCATCACCGAGGCGACCGGAGCGTGGCTGCGCGACGTCGACGGCAACGACTACATCGACCTCATCGGATCCTGGGGCCCGATGATCATGGGCCACTCACGCCCCGAGGTCGTCGCGGCCGTGCAGGAAGCCGCGGTCAAGGGCTTCTCCTTCGGCACCCCCTCGACCGGTGAGGTCGAACTCGCCGAGGAGATCGTCTCCCGCATCGACCCCGTCGACCAGGTGCGACTCGTGTCCTCGGGCACCGAGGCGACCATGTCCGCGATCCGACTGGCCCGCGGGTACACGGGCCGGTCCAAGGTCGTGAAGTTCGCCGGCTGCTACCACGGCCACGTCGATTCGCTGTTGGCCCAGGCCGGATCCGGTCTGGCCACGTTCTCCCTGCCCGACACCCCCGGAGTCACCGGAGCTCAGGCGCAGGACACCATCGTCGTCGACTACAACGATGCCGCGGGGCTCGAAGCCGTCTTCGCCGAGCATGGTGAGGACATCGCCTGTGTCATCACGGAAGCCAGCCCCGGAAACATGGGCGTCGTCCCTCCCCGCGACGGGTTCACCACCACCATCCGCCGACTGACGAAGGCTCACGGTGCGCTCATGATCAGCGACGAAGTGATGACCGGATTCCGCGTCTCCGCGGCGGGCTGGTACGGTTTCGAATCCGAGTCCCTGGGCTACCCGGAGGGACCGGCCGACCTGTTCACCTTCGGCAAGGTCATGGGCGGCGGATTCCCCGCCGCGGCCTTCGGCGGTCGCACCGAGATCATGGCCCACCTGGCACCCGCCGGGCCCGTCTACCAGGCGGGAACGCTCTCGGGAAACCCGGTGGCCACCGCCGCCGGCCTCGCCACGCTCAAACTCACCACCGAACTCGACGTGTACTCCCACATCGAACGGGCCGCGGACGTTCTGCGCCCGGCCGTCGCGTCCGCGCTCGAGGCCGAAGGCGTCGCCCACGTCATCCAGTCCGCGAACTCGATGTTCTCCGTGTTCTTCACCGACAAGGACGTGACGAACTACGACGATGCCCGCAGCCAGAACGTCGACCGCTACTCCGCGTTCTTCAACGCCATGCTCGACCAGGGCATCCACATGCCGCCGTCCGCGTTCGAAGCCTGGTTCCTGTCCTACGCTCACACCGATGAGATCCTCGACCGGATCATCTCCGCCCTGCCCGCAGCGGCGAAGGCGGCGGCCGGAGTGCCGGAGACCGAGAAAGCGCAGTCATGAGCACCATCCACCTGGTCCGACACGGAGAGGTCGACAATCCCGAGGGGATCCTCTACGGGCGGCTGCCGCACTTCGGGCTGACCGACCGCGGGCACGAGATGGCCGCCCGCGTGGCGAGGCATTTCGCCGAGACGGCCACGACCCCCGTCGAACTCGTCGCCTCCCCGCTGCTGCGGACTCAGCAGACCATCGCGCCCTTGGCCACGAGCCTCGACCTGCCGGTGTTCACCGATGACCGGGTCATCGAAGCCGCGAACTCCTTCGAAGGACAGAAGGTGGGGGTGCGTCACCTCGCCGAGCCGAAGAACCTCGTGCGGCTGTACAACCCGCTCACGCCCTCCTGGGGTGAGCCGTACAAGCAGATCGTGCTGCGGATGCGCGCGGCGATCGCCAGCCTGCGTGCGAAGCTCTCCCACCACGGTCCCGACGCCGAAGGCGTCATCGTCTCCCACCAGCTGCCGATCTGGATGACCCGTCTGTCGGGGGAAGGCCGGTCCCTCGTCCACGACCCGCGTCGCCGCGAATGTGACCTGGCTTCTATCACGAGTTTCACATTCGATTCCTCCACACTGGTGTCCGTGAGTTACGAAAGCATCTGCGCCGATCTGCAGCCCGGCACCCCGGTGGCAGGAGCATGAGTTCCGATCGCCCACTGAACCGCCGCGCGCTCTTCACCTCGGCCCTCGCCGTCGGCTCGGCCCTGGTGCTCAGCGCCTGCAGCGAGAACGATGACCTAGCCGATCAGGCCGGCTCCGACCAGGGCTATGTGTCCGGTTCGGGAGTCGTCTCGCAGGTGGCCGCGAAGGATCGCGGACAGCCCCTGGACCTCGAGTTCGAAACCTTGGACGGCAAGAAGATGTCCCTGGCCGATCTGCGGCCGACTCCGGTGGTCATCAACCTCTGGTACGCGGCCTGCCCGCCGTGCCGGAAGGAAGCCCCGGACCTGAAGTCCGTGTCGGAGGGCTTCGGAGACAAGGCCCAGTTCATCGGCGTCAACGTCCGTGACCAGGCGGCCGCGGCGAATGCGTTCGTCCAGAACTACCAGGTCCCGTACCCGAACATGCTCGACAGCGACGGGGACATGGTTGCCCTGCTCTCGGGAATCCTGCCGCCGCAGGCCACCCCGTCGACCGTCGTCCTCGACGGCAAGGGCCGTGCCGCGGCCCGGGTCGTCGGTGAGATCGATGCCTCGACGCTCAAGGGACTCATCGAGGACGTGCGATCCGAGTGAGTGGGCTCGGGGCGGAGTTCGCCCAGACCATCCTCTCGGGCCCGCTGCTGCTGGCCGCCGGTGCGGCGGCTCTGGCGGGTCTCGTCTCGTTCGTCTCCCCGTGTGTGCTCCCGCTCGTGCCCGGTTACGTCGGGTACGTCACCGGTCTGTCCGGATCCTCGCTGAGAGACAAAGAGACATGGCGCGTGGTCGTGGGCATCGGCTTGTTCGTGCTCGGATTCACCGTCGTGTTCGTACTGCTGGGGACCGGCTTCTCCGCGCTCGGGGCGCTGTTCTCCCAATGGCAGTCGGTCATCATTCGCATCCTCGGCATCATCGTCATCCTCGCCGGCTTCGTGTTCATGGGCGGGTTCGGTCTGCTCCAGAACGAACACCGGATCCGGGCCAAGCCGAAAGCGGGGCTGTGGGGCGCACCTGTCCTCGGCGCGACCTTCGCCCTCGGCTGGGCCCCCTGTGTCGGCCCGACTCTGTCGGCCGTGCTGAGCATGTCGGTGAGCTTCGGCGGTGACGGGATGATCTGGCGCGGTGCCTTCCTCGCCTTCGTCTACTGTCTGGGACTCGGCGTGCCATTCATCCTCTTGGCGGTGGCGATCCACAAGGGTGCGGGGCGACTCGAATGGGTCCGGAAGCACCAGACCTCGATCGTGCGCGCCGGGGGCATCATGCTCATCGTCCTCGGTGTGCTCATGGCCAGCGGCGTATGGAATATGTGGATGACCTCTCTGCAAGGTCTGATCAATGGATTTGAAGTGGTGATCTAGTGACGGGCAGGACCGAAGGCTCGGAGAACACGCAGGCGGACGCGCACACGACCGCGAACGCCGGTGCCGAGCCGACCGCGAAGCAGGGGGCGAAGTCGTCCGCGAAGTCGACCGTGACACAGCCGCAGCTGGGCTTCTTCGGCATGTGCCGGTGGGCCTGGACGCAGCTGACGACGATGCGCGTGGCACTCATCCTGCTGCTCGTCCTCGCTCTCGCCGCGATCCCCGGTTCTCTGCTGCCGCAGCGCATCCAGGACCCGGGACGGGTGAATACGTTCCTTGAGGCCAACGGTGCGTGGGGCAGGTTCCTCGACACCATCCAGATGTTCGACGTCTACTCCTCCGTCTGGTTCTCCGCGATCTACCTTCTGCTGATGATCTCGCTCGTCGGCTGCGTTGTTCCGCGCACCAAGCAGCACTGGAAGGCGATGCGCTCGGCCCCGCCCAAGGCGCCGAAGAGGCTGACCCGGATGCCCGGATACGCCTCCTTCACCTCTGCGCAGGCAGACGCGGATTCGCGGGAGGACGCGGACGAGACGTTCCTCGACGCCGCCGAAGCTCGACTGAAGAAGTCCGGATACCGCATCAATCGGCAGGCCGACCATGTCGCCGCCGAACGCGGCTACCTGCGGGAGACCGGCAACCTCGTCTTCCACATCGCCCTGCTCATGGCCACCCTGACGATGGCGATCGGCTCTCTGTTCGGCTACGAAGGGCAGCGCATCCTCGTCGAGGGGGAGACGTTCACGAACTCGCTCGTGTCCTACGATTCGTTCGAACCGGGCTCCTACTACGATGCGGACAATCTGCCGGATTTCCGGCTCAGACTCGACACCTTCACCTCGACGTTCGACGATCGGGCGGCGGGAAATCAGTTCGGTCAGCCGCGCAGCTTCGACGCGAAGGTCACGACCACCGTCGACGGGCAGCAGGACTCGCATGTGCTCAAGGTCAACGAACCGGTGCGGGTCAACGGCGTCGGTGTGTACCTCACCGGCAACGGCTACGCCCCCGAGGTGACCGTCCGTGATGCGCAGGGCAAGGTCGTCCATTCCGGGCCGCAGGTGTTCATTCCCGACGGCGGCGACCCGGGATACTCCTCCGAGGGTGTCATCAAGGTCCCGGATGCGGCCGGAAGCCAGATGGGATTCGTCGGCGTGTTCCTGCCGACTGCCGCCCAGAACGAGGACGGCGAGCTGGTGTCGAGCTTCGCCGAACTGCGCAATCCGTACCTCGTGATGAGCGGCTACACCGGCGACCTCGGCCTCGACTCCGGAGCTCCGCAGTCGGTGTACTCCCTCGACGCGGACAACATGACCGAGATGACCGATGAGTCCGGCAACCCGCTCGTCATCCAGCTGGCCGAGGGTGAGACGCAGCAGCTGCCGAATGGTGGTTCGGTGACCTTCGACGGGGTGAAGAAGTACATCGCCGTCGACATCTCCCAGGATCCGACACAGGCCCTCATGCTCATCAGCGCCATCCTCATCCTGCTCGGACTCGGCCTGTCCCTGTTCATCCCGCGCCGTCGCGTGTGGGTGCGGATCAAGGACGGAAACGCCGAGGTGGCCGCCCTGGCTCGGGGAGAAGATCCCATGGTCGGACGCGCCGTCGAAGACCTGGTCAAAGACCTGCGCGATCGGCCGAACGAAGACGGGAGTCGATGACTGCGATCACGAAAGGTGAGTCGGACCTACTACGCGGAGTAGAATAGCCGCGGAGTGTGAGCAGCTCGCACGAGATCGACGGCGGCGGGCGCCTGCACCGGCACGAACAGCACACGATTTGAAGGCACCGAAGAGTGCGGAGGATGAATGGACGTCAACACTGACCTCGCAATGTGGTCGAACCAGTTGATCATCTCGGCGATGATCGTCTACGCCTTCGCCATGATCTTCTACGCTTTCGACCTCTTCGGCGCTCGTGAGCTCAAGACCGCTGAGACCAGCGTCGAGAGCACCGCCAAGGCGAGCACCGTCCGACGGACGAACCGGAAGACCGCGTCGACCGCGGTCCTCGACCGCCCAAACGATGATGACGCTTCCGTGCCGTCGGAGAAGTCGCGGACCAAACGGCATCGCGGAGCGCGCATCGGCACCTCGCTGCTCGTGCTTGCCGGTCTTCTGCACGTCGCAGCCGTGCTCACCCGGGCCCTGTCGGTGTCCCGCGTGCCGTGGGGCAACATGATGGAGTACGTCCTCACGGCCACGGCGATCACCCTCATCGTCTACCTCGTCGTGCTCACGAAGAAGGACGTGCGCTACCTGGGCACCTTCGTGTCCGGGGGAGTGCTGTTGTGTCTGGGACTGGCGATCACCGTCTTCTACACCCCTGCGGCGAAGCTCATTCCGGCGCTCGACTCCTACTGGATCGCCATCCACGTGCCGATCGCGATCCTTTCGACCTCGCTGCTCTACATCTCCGCGATCCTCGCGGTCTTCCAGATCCTCAAGAGCGTGCATGAGACCAAGGACCCGAAGTGGCTGCGGTTCCTGCACCGTCTGCCTTCGAGCACCGATCTCGAACGGCTCTCCTACACGATCGCGGCCGTCGGGTTCATCACCTGGACGTTCACGCTCATCGCCGGTGCGATCTGGGCTGAGGTGGCGTGGAGCCGCTACTGGGGTTGGGACTCAAAGGAGATCTGGACCTTCGTCGTGTGGGTCATCTACGCCGCGTACCTCCACGCTCGTGCGACCCGCGGCTGGGGCCCGACGAAGGTGGCCGTGCTCAACCTCATCGGCATCGCCTCGGTGATCTTCAACTTCACCGTCGTCAACATGTACTTCAACGGCCTGCACTCGTATTCCGGACTCGACTGAGCCCGACTGCAGCAACCTCGGATGCTCGTGGGCTCCAGCGAGCCAACCGCAGCAACCCCGAATGCTCGAGGGGTTGAGTGACGATGCTCGCGAGGCAGCACCTGCGATGGCGTCAGGACGCGGCGTTGGGATCTGGTGTCGCAGCGCCCACGTTCTTCAGCGGTTCTGCTGGGTGAGTGTCTCGGCGACCGGTGAGGAGGCTCCGTGTGCCCTGTGGGCGGGCAGTTTCAGTCCGAGCGGCCGCGGCCATCGCCCTTGTTGGTGCCGCGGTCATCGCTGTCGGCTGAAGTGTCGGCCGGACTTTCGGCGGAGGAACCCGCGGAATCGTCTCCGTCAGCGGGCGGTGCGGAATCCTTGTCCGGAGTGGTCGGCTCATCGTGACGCTCGGCTTCCGGTGCATGCTTGCCGAGCTTGACGTCGCGATCGACCTGGCGCAGGTATTCGACGTCGTCGTCGGGAGCCGAGGGTCCGCGCCGGCGTCCGGCTTTGGGAGGCTTGTCTTCGGAGCCGCGTCCGAAGAGGTACCAGAGGATGAAGCCGAGGACGGGGATGAAGAGGATGATGAGCGCCCACGCGGGTTTGGGCAGGACTCGAATCAGACCCCGATCGCGCAACAGGCAATCGAAGAGTCCGTACAGTGTCACCGCAGCCGCCAGGACGATCGCGGCTATGAGAAATCGAGCCATGCATCAAGGATAGTCCACGAACCTGAGCGCAGACCCAGGCGGGCGGTGACGAGACGGTCACGATCGGCGGCTAAAATAGGCTCAATGCGCACCTTCTGGCTTTACACTCTCGCACGCCTCGGCATCATCATCGCCGTCGGCCTCGTCCTGTTCCCGTTCCTCGGCTTCAACATGGTCATGGCACTTGCCGCGATCATCATCGGAGCTCTGCTCAGCTACCTGTTCCTCGGGCGGATGCGCGCCCAGGTGGCCACCGACATCGAAGAGCGCGTGGCGAAACAGGCCGCGAAGCCCAAGCGCAAGGGTGCCGATGAGGAAGCCGAGGACCGGATCGTCGCGGATCGCGTCGGCGACGATGACAGCACCGACGGTGACAAGCCCGAATAGGGCGACCGAGCCCAGACGGGCCTGCAGCGCCTCAGAGTGCCAGGCCCAGCCCCATCAGGGCGGAGAAGGCCAGGCCGGTCAGTCCCGTGGACTTGATCGGCGGGACCAGGCCCGGCCCTGTGGTGCCGCTGAGCACGGTCTTCAGCGGGCTCAGCGCAGGGACCATGGCAAGGATCGCCAACGC
Source organism: Brevibacterium sp. FAM 24630 (assembly GCF_049804075.1). NCBI lineage: Bacteria > Bacillati > Actinomycetota > Actinomycetes > Micrococcales > Brevibacteriaceae > Brevibacterium > Brevibacterium sp. FAM 24630. The sequence continues at coordinate 30,032 of NZ_JBNBZD010000025.1, read as the reverse complement.
CACGGCCGGATGTCCGTCGAGGATCGCCAGCGCCAACAGCGCGAACGGCAGCAGCACGAGCACCGCGTAGGCGATGCGGGCGGCGTTGTCGCCGAGCCGCACGGCCAGAGTGATCTTGTCGGCCTCGATGTCGGTGGGGATGTCGCGGAGGTTGTTGACCATGAGCACCGCCGAGGCGAGCGAACCGATCGCCACGGCACCGGCCCAACCGCTGAGGCTGAGGTGACCGACCTGCATCCACATCGTGCCCAAGGTGGCGACGAGGCCGAAGAAGACGAACACGAACACTTCACCCAGCCCCATGTACCCGTAGGGTTTCTTCCCGCCCGTGTAGTACCAGGCCGCGGCGACTGCGGCAGCCCCGACGATGAGGAACCACCAGGCCTGTGAGACGAGGACGAGCACGATGCCGGCGAGACCGGCGATGCCGAAGAAGAGGAAGGCCGCTCGCTTGACCGCATGCGGCTCCGCCAATCCGGTGGCTGTCAGCCGAACCGGTCCGACGCGTTCGTCATCGGTGCCGCGGATGCCGTCGGAGTAGTCGTTGGCGAAGTTCGATCCGATCTGCAGGCACAGCGAGACGATGAGGGCCAGAAGACCGCGCAGCAGGATCTGAGCCATGCTGACGTGGTCGCTGCTGCCGGCGAGATCGTCGAGGATGAAGGCGGTGAAGCCGCCGAGCGATCCGATAGCGGCACCGGTGCCGATGAGGACGGGGGCGAGAGCCAGGGGGAGAGTTCTCAGTCGAGCTCCCGATATCCACTGGGCGGCATCAGCCATAGGTCTCGCTCACCTTCCTGTCATGTCCTCGAACCGTCTCATATTACCGATTGTTCACCGGCAACGGTATTCGGTGTCTCAAGGACCAGACCCGGCCTCGAGTTCGGCGGCGACTTCCGCTGCCGCCTTCCTGTCGGGTTTGCCGATCGACCGGCTCGGAATCTCCTCGACGGCGAAGACGAGCTGCGGCAGGAGCTGCCCGGTCATGTCCCGGTCGAACCCATTGAGGTGCCGTGCCAGCTGCCGCGGAGTCTCCTCCGCACCGAATGGGCAGTCATCGGCGAGTCGGACGAGGGCGACGATCTTCTTCCCCCACTCCGCGTCGGGCACCCAGGTCACGAGCATCTCCGTGACACCGGCGCGCTGCCAACTCGGCAGCAGCCCGGTCTCCAAGGCGTGCGGGGAGACGTTCTCACCGCCGGAGACGATGATGTCATCCGCGCGCCCGAGCACGCTGAGCACTCCGTTGTCGAGTCGACCGAGGTCGCTCGTGTGCATGAGTGCCCGCCCCTGCTCATCGGTGGTGAGTGCCGCCGACTCGATGGGAGTGATGGTCCCGTCGTCGTCGATGCCGACGTAGGCGTCGGCGACGACGGGTCCGCGCAGGTCGATCGTGCCCGCCTCGGTGATGGTGATGTCGACCCCGTCGAAGGGGACACCGTCGTAGACGCACCCACCCGCTGTTTCGCTCATCCCGTACGTCCGCACGATCGCCAGTCCGGCTTCGTCGGCCCGGTCGAGCAGTGCCGGTGAGATCGCCGCCCCGCCGAGGAGGATGTGGGAGATCTGCGCGGCCGCCCGCGTCGCTCGGTCATCGTCGAGGATCCGGTGCAGCTGAGTGGGCACGATCGAGGTGTATGTGGGCCGCCCGCCCGCCCGCTGCAGCAGCGAGTCGACAGCGGCTGCGAATGATTCTGCGGTGAACCTCGCCGAGGCGGCCCGCACGGGGGCCCGCCCCGCCAAGCGGGCGCGCAGCTCCACTTGGAATCCGGCGATGTGGTTGACCGGCAGACATAGGTGCCAGTCTCCGGGTCCGGACAGGAACCGTTCGGTCGCCCGCGCCGAGGTGGTCAGGGCGTGGGAGGACAAGGCGACGGCCTTCGCCTGCCCGGTCGATCCCGAGGTGAAGAGGACGAGCGCCGGCGACGAGCCGGGACCGGCCCACATTCGGGGATCCGCTTCGGTGACGGCACCGGCCCGGGAAGCCGGGAGGATGAGGATCGACGTCCCCGCAAGGGCACGGTCGATGGCCTCGGGCAGATCGGCGGCGCTGAGTTCGCGACTGGTCACGGTCGACCTCGGTGGCTCAGTAGTACCAGGGGAACGGGGACCAGTCGGGGTCACGCTTCTCGAGGAAGGCGTCACGGCCTTCGACGGCTTCGTCGGTCATATAGCCCAAGCGGGTGGCCTCGCCGGCGAAGACCTGCTGCCCCATGAGTCCGTCATCGGCGAGGTTGAACGCGAACTTGAGCATGCGCTGCGCGTTCGGGGACTTGCCGAGGATCTCACGCGCCATCGTCAGGGCTGCCGATTCGAGTTCGGCATGGTCGACGACCTCGTTGACGGCGCCCATATCGGCCATCTGCTGTGCCGAATAGGTGCGGCCGAGGAAGAAGATCTCGCGCGCCTTCTTCTGCCCGACCATCTTCGCGAGATACGCCGAACCGTAGCCGGCGTCGTAGGAGCCGACATCGGCATCGGTCTGCTTGAACTTCGCATGTTCGCGTGAGGCGATCGTCATATCGCACACGACGTGCAGGCTGTGTCCGCCGCCGGCCGCCCACCCGGGGACGACGGCGATGACGACCTTCGGCATGGTGCGGATGAGGCGCTGGACCTCGAGGATGTGGAGGCGTCCGGCCCGTGCCGGGTCGACGGACTCCCGGGTCTCACCGGCAGCGTACTGGTAGCCCGACCGTCCGCGGATGCGCTGGTCGCCGCCGGAGCAGAACGCCCAACCGCCGTCCTTCTCACTCGGGCCGTTGCCGGTCAGCAGCACGGCTCCCACGTCCGAGGTCTGGCGGGCGTGATCGAGGGCGCGATAGAGCTCATCGACGGTGTGGGGGCGGAAGGCGTTGCGGACCTCGGGGCGGTCGAAGGCGATGCGCACGCAGCCGATGTCGTCACCGGTCGTCGGGTCGATCGCCCGGTGGTAGGTGATGTCGGTGAAGTCGAAGCCGGAGACCTCACGCCAAGCAGAGGGGTCGAAGATGTCTGAAACCGTCATGATCCCAAGCCTAACCCGTGGCCCGGACGGTTCGCTGGTCTGCCTGGACGTGGTCCGCCGCGGGGCGGACGCTAGTCTGGGCTCATGTCTGAGACAGCGCGACGACTCTCCGCCACTGCGGCCGCACCGTTCGATCTGCCTGAACGGTTCGAAGACATGCTCGAACGGCTCCACGTGGTGCGGCTGCCGATGGTCACCCGGTTCAGAGGCATCACCGAACGCGAGGTCGCGCTCTTCGCCGGACCGGCCGGGTGGGCAGAGTTCTCCCCGTTCACCGAGTACGGCACCGCGGAGGCGAGCCGGTGGCTGCGGGCGGGACTCGAATTCGCAGGGTTCGTTCCCACCCTCGCCGAGGCGGCTCCAGCTGCCGCTTCTTCCCGCGGTTTCGTGCCGGAGAGGGTGAGCGTGAATGGGACCTTGCCCGCCTGCGCTCCAAACGAGGTCGAGTCGATTCTCTCCCGCTATGGAACGGTGTCCACGATCAAGGCGAAGGTCGCCGAACACGGCATCGACTCCCTCGACGAGGATCTCGAACGGCTGCGGGAGCTGAGGCGTCTGTTCCCGGACACGACCTTGCGCCTCGACGCGAACGCCGGGTACTCGCTTCCGGACGCACTGGAGGCGTGCGAGGCCTTCGCCGGTTTCGAACTCCAATACTTCGAACAGCCCGTGGCAGGGGTCGAGGGGCTTGCGCAGCTGCGCGAAGCACTCACCCGACGGGACATTCCGATCGTTCTCGCCGCCGACGAGTCGATCCGCAAGGCCGAGGATCCGCTGCGTGTGGCCGAACTCGGTGCCGCCGAGGTCATCATCGTCAAGGTCCAACCGTTGGGCGGGATCGGGCAGGCTCTGTCCGTCATTGCCGCCTCGGGCTTGCCCGCGGTCGTGTCCTCAGCGCTCGAATCCTCCGTCGGGCTGGCTGCGGGGGCCGAACTCGCCGCCCGGCTGCCGCGCACTCGGGCCAGTCGGGACATCCTCGGCGAGTCGGTAGCCTGCGGTCTGGGCACCGGGCGTCTCTTCACCGCCGATGTCGTGTTCGAATCAGCGAGCCTGACCCCGGTCGACGGGAGCATCCCCGCAGCGCGAATCACCCCGGATCCTGACCGTCTGCAGCAGCTGGCGGTGGATCCGGGGCGATTCGACTGGTGGACGCGGCGACTTCAACAATGCTGGACGTTCCTGCGCCGCGGAGGGACAGCAGAGGTCTAGACCCCCGGCCGGCCCATGTCTGGGCCACGGACTGCGGGGCCACCGACGGCCCGGACCTGTGCTGAGTGGGCGAGCTCAGCCGGCGTTCTTCACGGCCTCGACGAAGGCGTCGGCGGTCTTGGTCACCGTCGCCTCTTCGACATCGGCGACATTGGACACGGAGACGAGATTGTTGTCGACCTGAGCGTAGACCATCCTCATCTCCATCGCGGTCTGCCCGGCGGCATCGAAGGAGGCGACGACTCCGGCGGTCGCATCGGCCCCGGCGACCTCTGGATCGAAGGTCTGATAGTTCATCGTCATCTCCAGGCCCGCGGTCTTGAGCTTGACATCGCTGCACTCTTCGGCGATCTTCGACGGCCCATCGAGCTGGGTCTGCGGACCCTCAGGATCGTCGAAGCTCGTGATGCCTGCGGACAGGACATTGTCGGTGGAGGTGGCGGCCACTGTGGTGCCGTCCGAGGCAAGGTTCGCGTTGAGGATGTCGAGAGTGATGTTCTTGCACTTGGCCGGTTCGAACTCCGAGCCCTCGATGGCCTTCACCGACTCACTGTTGGCCTGGCCGGCCCCCTCGACGACCTTGAACGACTGGCCCTCGGCAGAGGTGGACTCGAGGATGTCCTTCAGCTGCGCCTCATCGAGCTTCTTCGCCTCCGGCGTCTGCTCGGCGGTCGGCGAGGAGTCTCCGCTGCCGTCGGGCTTGTCTGCACTCTGGTCACCGCCCGTGCATCCGGTCAGGGACAGTCCAGCGATGAGAGCGATGGCTGGGAGTATGCGTTTCATGTTGGGCCTCTCGAGTCAGCGTTCAGTGAAGATCAGCGTTCAGAGGAGTCAGCAGTCGTTGATTCATGACCGTTCTCAATATAGTCGCCGACGGTCTCAGTTGAGGCTGCTGTCTGTGTCGGATCTGGAACATCACCACTGACCTGGTCGTGGCCCACGTCGTCCGTGGGGTGTCGATCGTCGGTCACGGTTCGTTCGTCGCCGCTCGCGGCATTTCTGTCGTCGGCTGCCGCGTCGGCCAGCGCCGAGGTGATCCACACCGCGGTCACCTCGTCCTGTCCCAGCGCGGTGAAGTGTGCGGTGCGCTTGCCGGGGATGATCGGGTCGTGCATGGCCGCGGCCAGCTGACCGGTGAACGTCAGCCGCCCCTTCTTGTCCGCCTTCTGCTGGTAGGCATTGCTTCCGCCGGGACCGGACACGCTGATGTCATAACGACGGCCGGGATCGAAGAGCCCGGGCGTTCGGACACGGAAGCTGCCGGTGCCGGTCAGGGAGAAACCCGCGGCGCTGACGCCGTCGAAGCGTACGATCTGTGGCCGACGCCGGGAGATCTCGACGCGCCACCCGTGAATGTCGAAGAGGGCGTGACCGGTGAGGTAGGTGAATCGGCCGCCATCGGCCACGCGATCGGTGAGGCCTCGATCCGAGCTCGCATAGTTCCGCCGTCTGGCAAGCGTCTTCAGCCACGCACCGAGCTCGCGTTCCCAACTGGTCCAGTTGTGCAGCCCGCTGGTGCGGGGGAACCAGGAATGACGGATGCCGAGTGCGTTGAGTCGGGCGGCGAAGCGCTCGCCCTGAGCGTTGATCATCTTCTCCACCAGGTCCCGATCCTTCGTGCCCTCGAGGCTGCCGGATCCGGCGCTGAACCACAGGTCGAGGCCGGCGAGGTTCTCGGCCAAGGCATACGGGGAGTTCGCCAGCCATTCGCCGCGATCGGAGACCGGATCACCGAAGAGCGTCATCGACCGAGCACCTTCACGCATTGCGATGATGTCGAAGGCCGGTACGGTCGACAGCGGGTCCAAGGGGGAGGAGAACGCGGCTGCCGCCCCGTATCGGTCGGGATGCCAGGCCGCGTATTTCATCGCTCCGTACCCGCCCATCGACAGTCCGGCCAGTCGTTGGTTCTCCGGGGCGAAGTCCACGGAGAAGTTCGCCTTGAGGAACTCGGGGATCTCCTCGGTGTGGAATCGGGGCCAATCGTGGACTTCGCTGCCGACAGCCAGCCGCGAGTACGTCCCGGCGCCGCCGTCGGGCATGACGATGAGGGAGGGGGAATCGAGAGTGAGCTCTTCGGCGGACCCGAGATCCGTCCACGACCGGAAATCGTCGCCACCCCCGTGGAAGAGGTGGATGACGGGGCTGACCTCGGCGGGAATGCCCGGCAGCAGCACCCGCACCCCGACGGTCCGGCCGAGAGCGGGGGAGTAGAGGAAGAATTCGCGCAGCCTCGGAGAGAGTTTCCGCTTGTCTCGGATGTGCCAGGTCCGTGCGTCCTTGCCGCGGGGTTCGGGTCCGAGGAAGGAGCTGTTCTGGTCGAGGGCGGGGTACAGTCCGCGTTGGGAGCGAGCCGCGGTCAGGGTGCGGATGGCACGAGCTCCCATCGCGATGATCAACGAGCGACGCATGCGTCGAGGCTAGAGGGTGGAGATGAACCGCAGGTGGGTAAGTGGTTGAATATCAGGTGATGTCGAATTCGAGCGCGGCGGCGCAGCAGATAGCCCGGAGCCTGATCCGATCGCGGGTCACGGACGTGGTCATCGCCCCCGGGTCCCGGTCGGCCCCCTTGGTCTACGCCCTGGCACCGCTGAACGAGGCGGGGCTCATCCGCACGCACGTGCGCATCGATGAGCGTGACGCCGGGTTCCTCGCCCTCGGTCTTGCGCGCGGTCTGCGCGTGCGGGGCGGGGAAGCGGCCGTGGCGATCGTGACGACCTCCGGCTCGGCCGTGGCCAACCTCCACCCGGCCGTTCTCGAAGCCTCCTACGGACACCTGCCGCTGCTGGCCCTGACCGCCGACCGGCCCGCCCGACTGCGCGCCACCGGCGCGAACCAGACCATCGACGACCAGTCCCAGGTCCTCAGCGATGTCCGCGCCCGCTTCGACATTCCCGCGGGTGAGAGTTCGGACGTGATCGAGCGCGCCGTGATCGAGGCAGTGTCCGCGACCGCGGGCACGACCGGTGGAACCGGCACCGAGGCGGCCGGTCCGGTCCAGTTCAACGTGCAGTTCGACACCCCGCTCGTGCCCACCGTCGACGAGCTGAAGGCGTGGGCCGAAGAGATCGGCACCCTGCGGGCCGGACCGATGCGAGCGCGTGAGCCCCTGTGTTCGGAGGTGCACGTCACCGTCACCGATGGAACGGTCATCGTTGCCGGGGACGCCGGCGGACACTCGGCCGAGACCGTGCGAGCGCTCGCCGCCGACCACCATCTGCCGGTGCTCGCCGAACCCTCGAGTCCGCTGTCGCGGTCCACCCAGGCGACCTCGACATTCGTGCCCGCCCATGCGCGTGTGCTCGGCGAACACATCGAGCTGCGGGACGCGATCCGCACCGTCATCGTCCACGGCAAACCGACGCTGACGAGGCCCGTCGCCGCACTGCTGGCCGACGATTCCGTGCACGTGCAGCATGTGCCCGATGACATCGACACGGTCGGAATCACCGTGTTCGACGAGGCAGCCGTCACAGGCGAGGCAATCGACTCGGGGTCGGCAGAAGCCGACGCCTCATCGGGACCCGCCTGGGTGCGGAACTGGGTCGAGACGGGGGCCTCGATCGTGGCGGACGTCCGGGCCGAACGGGCTGAAGAGGCGGGCGCATCCTCACCTGTGAGCCTGCCCTCGGCGGAGAGGTTCCAGACGACGGCGCGGAGGATCACCGAACACCTCGCCGAGCAGGAGATCACGCTGTTCGTGGCGAGCTCGAACTCGGTGCGCTACCTCAGCGACGCCGAGACCATCCGGGCCCGCATCCACGCCTCTCGCGGTCTGGCCGGCATCGACGGGCTCGTGTCGACCGCAACCGGTCTGTCTCTCGGGCTGGGGGAACCGGTCGTCCTCCTCATCGGCGATATCGCGATGCTCCACGACGTCGGCGGACTGCTCACTCCGACCGCTGAGGCAGCCGGTGACGTGACGATCGTCGTGCTCAACGACGATGGGGGCGCGATCTTCTCCGGACTCGAACACTCACAGCCCCACCTCGAGGCCCACCTCGAGCGATACTTCACCGTCCCGCACGGTCGCGGATTCGCCGAACTGGCAGCCGCCTACGGCTGGGACTACGCGCAGGTGAGCGACGCTCCGGGCCTGAGCGCTGCACTGGCAGCCGAGGGTTCCACGACCGGGCGGCGGATCGTCGAAGTGACACCTCTCGGCTGACGTCACACGAGTCCTCCCGATCGGATCATCCGTCCGACCGGGCCGGCAGCCTGACCGGATCGTCAGCCCGGCTCGCGTCTCAACTCAGACCGAGCGCCCTGCGCATCGGTTTGAGCTTCGCATTCGTCTCGGCCACCTCGGTGTCGGGATCCGAATCGGGCATGATCCCGGCCCCGGCGTACAAGCGGATCCGATTGCGCTCCTCGAGCTGGCCGCAGCGCAGGGCGATGCCGAACTGCCCGTTGCCGCGCCCGTCCATCCACCCGACAGGACCCGAGTACCGGCCCCGGTCGAGGGGTTCGAGCTCATCGACGTGGGCCACAGCGCTCGCCTGCGGATACCCGCCGACGGCCGCGGTCGGGTGGACGGCGGCGGCGACGTCGAGGGCGTTGAGACCGGAGTCGGCGGCCAGCGTCGCCTGCGCGTCCGAGGCCGAATGGATGACATTGGCCAAAGGCAGCAGGTGCGGGCGCTCATCGACGGTGACATCCTCGGCGACCGATCCCAGGCTGCGCTGCAGGGAGGCGATGGCGAAGGCGTGCTCGGTGCTGTCCTTGTGTGCGCTCAGCAGCTTTCTCGCCGCCGGCAGCTCGTCCATCGGGTCGGCCTCGACCCGGTAGGTGCCGGCGAGGACGCGGGAGGTCACCCGATTGTTCTCCACCCCGATGAGCAGCTCCGGGGTCGATCCGATGAGACCCGCGACATCGAAGGTCCAGCAGCTCGGGTAGCTGCGGTTGAGCGCACCGAGCACCGATCGGACGTCGATGTCGCCCTCGGTGGTCACGACTTCGTCGCGGGCCAGGACGATCTTGCGCAGCGAGGGATCGTCGGAGAACGCGTCGACTTCGTCGGAGGTCTCGACGGGAGTGAGCATGTCCGCGACCTGCGCGACGAGCTGCGACCACCGCGTCGGGTCGAGGTCACCGGGTTCGGCATGGGCCGATTCCACCCGTCGCAGCGGTTCGGGACGCAGCAGCGGGGGCAGGGGAGGTTCTGCGGCGGTGGTGATCGAGGTCAGCCACACGCGGCCGCCGCGGCGACCAAGGACGAATTCGGGGACGTGGATGATCGAATCGACCGTGGATTCGCCCGAATAGGCGACCGTGGCGAAGCACATCAGCCCGGATCCGAGGAGGTCGACCTCATCTTCGACGGTGGCCGCCTCGGTGATGGCCTTCCAGGCCTGGGACAGTTCGGCGAAGCGTTCAGGGCCGCTGGCGCGGATGCGCAGCACTCGGCCGAAGCCGATGAGCCCGGAGGTGTCACGCACCCAGCAGGAGAACCCGGAGGTGGGCAGCAGCTCGAGTGTCTGCTCGACGGTGGTCGGCAGGCCGGATTCGAAGGGGAAGCCGGGCCCGGGATCGACGTCATCGACGAAGCGGGAGCGCACGTTCAGGCGCGGGGCGGCGGCCAGGATGTCGGAGGTGCCTAGAGTCGTAGTCATGTCGCCTCGAGTCTAGACGAGGATGCGGGCTCGCGGCCTCCCCGCTGGAGTCGCGGTGAGCACTCGGGGCAGGAAGTGTGGCCATGTCCACACCGTCTGCCGCATGTCCGCGGTCGTGCGGATTCGCCCTCCCGCCGCAGGTGTTGAGACAATATGGTCATGAATCGTGCCAAGCTGGACAAGCAGCCCGCTGACGTCGCGTCGATGTTCGATGATGTCGCCTCCCGTTACGACCTCACGAACGATGTCCTCACCTTCGGGCTCGCCCGTGCATGGCGTCGCACCGTCGCCCATTCCGTGGCCGCAGGGCCCGGCGAACGTGTGCTCGATCTGGCGGCGGGAACCGGCACTTCGTCGATGACGTTCACTCACCACGGCGCCGAGGTGGTCGCCGGGGACATCTCCACCGGGATGCTCGCCGAGGGGCGCCGACGGCACCCGAAGATCGACTTCATCTACGCCGACGCGATGGATCTGCCCTTCGCCGATGCCAGCTTCGACGTCGTCACGATCTCCTTCGGCATCCGCAACGTCAACGACGTCGACACGGCACTGGCCGAGATGCTGAGGGTGCTCAAGCCCGGCGGCCGTCTCGTCATCTGCGAATTCTCCACCCCGACGCTCGACGCCTTCAGCCTCGTGTACAAGGAGTACCTGATGAAGGCGCTGCCGGCCATCGCCCGGGCCGTGTCCTCGAACCCCGAGGCCTACGTCTACCTGGCCGAATCGATCCGCGCCTGGCCGAACCAGGACGCTTTCGCCCACCAGATCCTCGATGCCGGCTTCGACCAGGTGAAGTACCGCAACCTCACCGGCGGAATCGTCGCTGTCCACCACGCCCTCAAACCCGCCGAGCCGGCAGCGAATGCCGGGGCGTCGGAGCCGACCGACCGGGCGGAGCACGGTGGCGAAGCGGAGACGCACACGCCTTGACGATGAATGAGTTCGATGCCGAGGTCGTCGTCGTCGGAGCCGGCCCCGCCGGATCGGCGATCGGCGCCTACCTCGCCCAGGCCGGCCACGAGGTCATCATCCTCGAGAAGTCAGGTTTCCCGCGCGACAAGATCTGCGGCGATGCCCTGACCCCGCGTGCGGTCAAGGAAGCCGGATTCCTCGGCATGGATCTGCCGGCCTCCGACGGCTGGCATCCGAACAAGGGGCTGCGCCTCATCGGCGGCGGGCACCGCCTCGAACTCGACTGGCCGGACATCGACGGCACCCCGAACTACGGGCTCACCCGCCCGCGCATGAGCATGGACGAGGCCTTCGCCCGGCATGCTCAGCGCAGCGGAGCCCGACTCTTCGAACAGGTGCGGGCCATGTCCCCGGACATCGGCGACGACGGGTGGATCAGGGGCGTGCATGCCTCCGGCACCGACCACCGAGGCCGCCGCGTCGGACCCGAAGCCCACTTCCGGGCCCCCATCGTCATCGCCGCCGACGGCGTGTCCTCCCGTCTGGCCGTGTCGATGGGGTTGGAGAAGCGCGACGACCGGCCGATGGGAATCGCCGCCCGTGCCTATCACACGACGCCTCGGCACGCCGATGACTACATCGAATCCTGGGTCGAGATGCGGTCGACGAACCAGGCCGGAGAGGCGGAGACCCTGCCCGGATACGGGTGGATCTTCCCCCTCGGCGACGGCACGGTGAACATCGGTGCCGGCCTCCTCGACTCCTCCCCGCAATTCAGATCCGTCGACCTGCGCAAGGTGATGGGGCAGTGGATCGCCGACATGGGCCACGAGTGGGGCATCGACGAATCGACCTCGCTGGGTCCGATCAAATCCGCCGCCCTGCCCATGGCGTTCAACCGCACTCCGCACTTCCACCGCGGTCTGCTGCTCGTCGGCGACTCCGGCGGTATGGTCAACCCGTTCAACGGCGAAGGCATCGACTATGCCTTGGAATCGGCGCGCATCGCCGCCGAGGTGATCTCCACGTACTCCCGTTACCCGCAGGCCGTGATGCGCCGCCGACTCGAGGAATACCCGGCACTGCTCGGAGACTCCTTGGGCGGTTACTTCACTCTCGGCCGTGTTTTCGCCGCGATCATCGGCCACCCTGCGCTCATGCAGTTCGGAATCAAGTACGGTATGGGTGTTGACGTTGTGATGGAGTTCGTCGTCAAATTGTTGGCGAACCTCTACCGCGACCCGAAGGTCTCCGAGGCCGATCTCATCGACAGGGTGATCTCCGCCCTGGCCCGAATCGTCCCGGCCACCAGCAATGTCTGAGCACATGGGCGAAGACTCTGAGCGCAAGGGCAAGGACAACGGCATGCCGACACCGACTACGACGAATGACGAGGACATGAGCCACCTAGCCTCTCCGGCCACCTTCACCGGTGACGACGCCCAGCTCGCGGCGGAGATCTCGACTCAGTTGGAAACCGTGGAGGCCAAACTCTACGAGGTGACCGAACAGACCCGCAGGCTCCCCGACGAGACCTCGAAGCACCTGTTGGCCGCCGGCGGCAAGCGGGCGCGCCCGAACCTCGTCCTGCTCACCGCCCGCCTCGGCGACGCCGAGAACGAGGACATCATCGATGCGGCCGTGGCCGTCGAACTCATTCACCTCGCCTCGCTCTACCACGATGACGTCATGGACGATGCTCCCGTGCGCCGCGGTGCGAAGGCCGCTCATGAGGTGTGGGGCAATTCGGTGGCGATCCTCACCGGCGATCTGCTCTTCTCCAAGGCCTCGGGGGTCACCGCGAAGCTCGGTCCCGAGGCCGTGCGCATCCAGGCCGAGACCTTCGAACGTCTCGTCCTCGGCCAGCTCAACGAATTCGCCGGACCGCCCGAAGACGCCGACGAGATCGAGCACTACATCCAGGTGCTCGCCGATAAGACCGGATCGCTCATCGCCACCTCGGCGCGGTTCGGTGTCATGTTCTCCGGCGCCGATCAGGCACTCGCCGAACCCGTCAGGATCTTCGGCGAACGCGTCGGCGTGGCCTTCCAGCTCGCCGATGACATCATCGACCTGACCACGACATCCTCGGAATCGGGAAAGACCCCGGGCACGGACCTGCGCGAACGCGTCCCCACCCTGCCCGTCCTCTACGTGCGTGCCGCTGCCGCCGCCGGCGATGACTCCGCGACCGAGGTGGTCCGACTCCTCGACGCCGACCTCACTTCCGATGCGGCTCTGGAGTCCGCTCGCGCGGCCCTGGCCGCTCATCCCGTGACCGAGCGAGCACGCACCGAGGCCGTGCGGTGGGCCGATGACGCCAAGGAGGCACTGGCCGCGCTGCCCGCCGGGCGGGTGAAGGAAGCGCTGTTCGCCTTCGCCGACTCCGTCGTCGCACGCAGCTCCTGAGCGTCCTCACACTTCTCAGTCTCTGCCGTTTCGGCCAGGCCGCAAAGGAACCTCATCGATGACCGTCGACTCGGCAGCCTCACCGTCTCCGAGTGCGAAGACACTCACACCGGCCGACTGGGTCGGCCTCGGCGTGCTCGCCGTGTTCCTCCTGGTGGGCCTGAGCTGGTCGAAGTGGCTGCCCTACTGGGACAAGGCGTGGGCGCTGAGCAGAACCTCCCTGTGGGACGGTGCTCCGCTCTTCGATGCTGCCGGGGAGGCCGTGTCGCTGTCGGGAGCCTGGGACTTCACTCTTGTGTACTTCACCGCAGTGTGGAAAGCCCTGCTCGTGGCGCTGCTCGTCGCCGCCGTCATCGACGCTCTCGTGCCGCGCGACTGGCTGCTGCGGCTGCTCAATCGGCGCAGCCATGCCGGTCAGTCTCTCGTCGGTGCCGCCCTGTCGATGCCGTCGATGATGTGCACCTGCTGTGCGGCCCCGGTGGCCGCGGGACTGCGTGAGACGGGGGTGCGTCGTTCGGCGGCACTGGCCTACTGGGTGGGCAACCCGCTGCTCAACCCCGCTGTGCTCATCTTCTTGGCCTTCGTCCTGCCGTGGCAGTACACGGCCGTGCGCCTGGTCTTCGCTGTTCTCATCGCTGTGGGTGCCAGCGCCCTCATCGGACGGTGGGTGACCGGACGCAACGATCCGGTGCCCGACCCGAGCCCCGCCTCGGCGACGGTGTCGTCTCTTCCCGTGCGCTTCCTGCGCTCCCTGGGGCGGTTCACGCTCATCCTCGTGCCCGAGCATATTCTGCTCGTCTTCCTCATCGGACTGCTCGCTCCGTGGCTGACCGGCGTCTTCGGTCTCGAAGCGCAGCTGGGCGCCGGTGCCGTCCTCGTCGTCGCGGTCGTCGGCACCCTGCTCGTCATCCCCACCGGCGGAGAGATCCCGATCATTCTCACCCTCGTGCCGCTGGGCGTCGGAGCCGGTGTCACCGGCGCCCTGCTCGTCGCGCTGCCCGCGCTGAGCATCCCGTCGATGGTCATGGTCGGCAAGGCGATGGGATGGCGGACGACCGCGGCCATGGGAGTCGCCGTCGCCGTCTCAGCGGTGCTCGCCGGTGGGATGCTGGCGCTGCTGAGCTGAAGTGCCGCACTGCCTCGTCGGGCTCGTCAGTCCTGATCCGATATCAGGTGGTCAGGCGACGCAGTGTGAGATAGGAGCCGAGGGCGAAGACCGCGCACAGCCCCAGCGCCCAGAAGGTGAGCCCGAGGGCTGAGGACTGAGCGAACCACATCCACACTTCGGCCCAGGCCCGATTGACGCTCACGATCGCCGCTGCTCCCATGAGGAGAAGCGCGATTGCCAGAAGCGAGATGGTGAGGACGAGGAACCCGAATCGCTTGTTGACGATGGCGAACCAGAAGCCGAGGATGAACGTCAGCATGGTGAGGACGAAGTAGGTCAGTCCCGCAGCCAAGGGCCCACCCTCCCAAACCCAGGGCAGGTAGGCGAAGTAGCCGTTGATGCCGTAGCCGTTCGTGGCCTGCTCGATGAGGCCGAGGAGGACGAAGACGAGGGAGATCCCGAACGCACTCAGCGCCGCGGCCAGGAGCGAGCCGAGGTAGAACTCGCGGCGGGTGAGGCTCATCGCCTGGGAGAAGTAGAAGGTCAGATTCATTGCTTGGGCGCCCACTACAGCGAAGTACCACAGGGGTGCCTGCGACCCACCGCTGTACATCGGCCCCTCGACACCCGAAGAGGAGATGATCCAGTAGACGCTCAGGGTGATGAGCCAGATCCCGCCGAGGACGAGGACGGGGACCCAGACGAAGGTCTGCGTATTGGTGAATTGGAGTCGGACGACACCCCAGGTCCGGTTCTTCGGCCCGGCAGCGGGTCGGATGCTGGCGGCGGAGGCGGTGGCGGTCATGGCTGAAGGCTCCTGTGTTCGGTGTCGGGCACGGATCGGCCGTCGGCCCCACTCTGAGTGGTGCGCACGACGAGCTGCTGCAGAGAGACGGGAGTGAGATCCAGGTTGGCCTCGGCGATGAATTCGCGGTCGAGGGTGCTGAGGTGTCCGAGCATCGTCACAGACGACACCCGCCCCAATGTCTCGCTGTGGATGACCTCACGTCCGGCGACAAGACGTCGGATCGCATCATCATCGCCGACGATGTTGACAGCGCGGCCGCGGACCGCCTCGGCGGATTCGTCCATGATGATCCGGCCGCGGTCGATGACGATGACGTTCTCGATGAGGTTCGCCACCTCGTCGATGAGGTGGCTCGAGAGCACGATAGTGCGCGGGCATTCCGCGTAGTCGGCGATGAGGCGGTCGTAGAAGAGCTGCCGGGCCACGGCGTCGAAACCCAGGTACGGTTCGTCGAAGAAGGTGACTTCGGCCCGCGAAGCCAGACCGATGATGACGCCGATGGCGGACTGCTGACCGCGGGAGAGCTTCTTGATCGGGGTCTTCAGGGGAAGGCGGAAGTCATCGACGAGCTCCTCGGCGAACGACCGGTCCCAGTGCGGGAAGAAGCGCCGGGCATTGGCAAGTGCGTGCTTGGCGGTCGCATCCTCCGGGTATTTCTGGCTCTCCCTGACGAAGCACATGCGGTTGAGTACGCGGGCGTTCTCGTACGGGTGCTCGCCGAAGACGTCGATGTCACCGCTGGTGGCGAAGTCCTGTGCCGTGAGGATCGACATCAGTGTGGTCTTGCCGGCTCCATTGCGGCCGAGCAGTCCGTAGATCGCGTCCTGTTCGATGGTGAGGGAGACATCGTCGAGTGCCTTCGTCTTCTTGTAGGTCTTCGTGAGGTGGCGGACTTCGATGACGGCATTCATGTCTCATCCTTTCGTGGTGACCGGATCGATGGCACTGGTCAGTCGGAGCTCTCGGGAGCGCTCTGTGATGAGCGCGATCACGTCCTCGGATCCCAGCCCCAGCCGATCGGCCTCATTGAGCAGGGGAGCGATGTAGGTGTCGGAGAACGTGGTGCGGTGCTCGTTGATGAGGAGGCCGCGAGCGCCTTCGGTGACGAACATTCCGATTCCGCGTCGCTTTTCGAGCACGCCCTTGGCGACGAGGAGATTGATCCCCTTGGCCGCCGTGGCGGGATTGATCGAGTAGAAGCTCGCGAGTTCGTTCGTCGACGGGGCCCGGGACATCTCGGACAGGGTCCCGTCGATGATCGAGTCCTCTACGCGCTCGGCGATCTGCGCGAACAGGGGTCTGCCGTCGTCGATCATATTCAACTCCATGTCTGTTGGTTAGTTACTCAACTAATGAACCATGGGGGTGAGGATGATGTCAAGGGCTTCCGGCGGAATCCGTTGGACTCTGAACCCGGCAGCCAGCGGATGGGCGCCGACGGGCTGGTGTTTGGCATGATCGGATCACGGGTTTCGGGTGGTTCCGAGGGGGCTGCCGACTCCGGCGGAAGTGGCGTCCACCGACTCCGGCGGAGGCGGTGTCACGGACGACGACGGCTTGTGCGCACGAGATCGGTGCAGAGCAGGATGACGGCGATCCAGATGATGAAGAAGCCGATCCACCGCGGTGTCGACATCAGCTCACCGAGCACCGTGACGCCGAGGATGAACTGGAGGGTCGGAGTGAGGTACTGGAGCATGCCCACCCAGGACAGGGGGATGCGGCGCGCCGCGGCGCTGAAGAGGATGAGCGGGATGGCCGTGGCGGGACCGGTGATGATGATGACGAACACGTGCCATCCGCCCAAGCCGCTGAACGTCTGCAGACCCAGCGAGCCGAGGACGATGAGGTAGATCGCTGAGGGCACGGCGAGGACGAGGCTCTCGACGGTCATGCCCTCGAGCGCACCGACACGGGAGCCGACCTTGTTCTTCACGAGCCCGTAGAGGCCGAATGACAGGGCCACCGTGAACGCGAGGTAGGGGATGCGGCCGAGGCTGACCCCGACGACGATCACAGCCAGGAGGCCGAAGCCCACGGCCGTCCACTGCAGCGGGCGCAGCTTCTCACCGAGGAAGACCACGCCGAGGCCGATCGACAGCAGCGGATTGAGGTAGTAACCGAGCGAGATCTCGACGAGCTGGTTGGTTTCGACGCCGTAGATGAACGTCGTCCAGTTGATCGCGATGAGCACCGAGGCGAGCAGCAGGAGCCCGAAGGTGCGCGGTGAGCGAAGGATCTGCCAGGTGCGGGCGTACCCGCCGGTGAAGACGAGGAGGAGGGCGCAGAACACCAGCGACCAGATGACTCGGTGGGAGACGAGCTCGAGCGCACCCGTGGGAGCTGCGGCTGCGAAGAGCAGCGGCATGACTCCCCACAGCAGGTAGGCGGAGAATCCGTTGATCAGGCCGGCACGGCGGATTGCGCTCTCATCGGGTCCTGGGTCTGTGCTCACTCGCCCCAGTCTACTGAGAGTCGGGCAGCGACCGGGCGGGGCCCCGCACATGAGACGCAATCGAACCCGGCGCGGCTGGTTGGGAGCCAGCTGGGTGCGAAGTGCGAGCTTGGTCACGTCATTGTAAGGATCACCTACATTGACGATAGACTCGCTGTGACTGAATAGAGAGGTGTGAGAATGACTCGACCCTTCCGGGTGGCCATCGTCGGCGCCGGTCCTGCCGGGATCTACGCTGCCGATCTCATGATGAAGGCGGAACGCGATTTCGATCTGAGCATCGATCTCTTCGACCGCCTGCCGACTCCCTTCGGCCTCGTCCGCTACGGCGTCGCACCCGACCATCCGCGGATCAAGGGCATCATCAATGCCCTGATCAAGGTCCTCGACCGTGGTGACATCCGCCTGTTCTCGAACGTCGAATACGGCGTCGATCTCCACCTCGAGGAGCTCACCGACCGCTACGATGCCGTGATCTTCTCCACCGGCTGCTTCGTCGACGCCGCATTCGACCTGCCCGGCATCGACCTGCCCGGCTCCTACGGGGCCGCAGAGTTCGTCAACTGGTACGACTCGCATCCCGATGTCAGCCAGGAATGGCCGTTGGACGCGCAGCGCGTCGCCGTCATCGGCAACGGCAATGTCGCCCTCGACGTCGCCCGGGTGCTCGCGAAGCAGGCCGATGACCTCCACACCACCGAGATCCCCGACCATGTCTACGAGGGACTCAAGACCTCGCAGGTCACCGACGTCCACATCTTCGGCCGCAGGGGACCGGCCCAGGCGAAGTTCACCCCACTCGAGCTGCGGGAACTCGGACAGGTCAAAGACGTCGACGTCATCGTCTACCCCGAGGACTTCGAATTCGACGAAGGCTCTATGGCCGCCATCGAATCGAGCAACCAGACCAAACAGGTCGCGAAGACGCTCACGGACTTCACCATGCGTGAACCGACAGGGGCGAAGCGTCGCCTCCACCTCCACTTCCTCCACGCACCGGTGGCCATCCTCGGCGAGGATCGGGTGACCGGACTGCGGACCGAACGAATGGAACTGGACGGTGCCGGAGGAGTCAACGGAACCGGAGACTTCCACGATTGGGAGCTCGACGCCGTCTACCGTGCCGTCGGCTACGCCGGCACGAAGCTGCCGCAGCTGCCCTTCGACGAGCGCAAGCGCGTCATCCCCAACCATGAGGGGCGCGTCGTCGACTCTGACGACCAGACGAAGGCGGCCGAGGCCGACGTCGTCCAGGGCGTCTACTCGACCGGGTGGATCAAGCGCGGACCCGTCGGGCTCATCGGTCACACGAAGGGCGATGCGCTCGAGACCATCGGGCATATCCTCGACGACCGGGCCGCCGGTGTGCTCACCGACCCCGTCTACCCGGACGAGTCGGCCATCGTCGAACTCTTCGAATCCAAGGGCATCGACTATGTCGATTGGGAGGGCTACCACCGGGTCGAGTCCGCTGAGAAGGCCGCCGGCGAAGCCGAAGGTCGTGAACGGATCAAACTCGCCACCCGCGAGGCGATGCTCGCCGAGGCGCGCGGCCACGTCACCGCCGAATCCGTGGGCCAACCCTCCGGCGGCCACTGACCACCCTGGGCGCGGATCACTCCGGGTGCTGATCACTCCGGGTGCTGAACCCCTCGGTCACTGACCTCCTGGGGTGCTGACGCCGCCGGGGCATCCCGCACCGCCGGCGTCACCGCCTCCCGGCAGCGTCACCGCCTCCGCTGAGCGGCCAAACGCCCCGGCAACGTCATCTCCTCCCGGCGCACCGAGAGGACGAGTCGCTGCCGGGGCGTGATGCGTCCACCGCGTAGAGTCGAATACAGCTGACCGGCACCGAAAGGGTCGCCGGCACGCACCGGAACCAGACCGTCGGCAGGCAGGGGAGACCTCGTGAGAAACGAATCGCTGCTCAGAGCGATCGTCGAACGTGCTTATGCCGAACGACTTGATGCCTGGCAGGCGGCAGCCGTGCGGATCAAGCACTGGCTCAAGGAGCAGCAGAAGGGTCTGCTCAAAGACAAAGACATCTCGCGCCTCGATGTCGATGGGCACCGGATCAAGGATGCCGCACGGACCCTGGCGAAACTCAGCGAGAAGTCCGAAGAGGACCCGCAGCTGACGGTCGACAGCGCCGAGGACGTCGAGGACCAGATCCGTGACATCGTCGGCATCAAGGTGCTGTGCAAGTCACCGCGGGACCAGCGGATGATGTTCGATGCTCTGCGCGACCCCGAACAGCTCGGCACCTTCGAACTCATCGAATCGAAGGACTATACGGACCCGCCGAAGGCCAGCGGCTACCGTGCCTGCCATGTCATCCTCCGCATCCCCTCCGACCTCGGACAGCCGGTGTTCGCCGAGATCCAGGTGAAGACCCGTCTGCAGGATGCGTGGAGCGAGCTGACCCACGAGGACATGTACAAGCCCGGTGCGGCGATGAAGCCGAGCAAGCTGCACGGCGAGTTCGCTCGTGCGATGGCGAATATGCTCGCCACCGTCGATGACATGGCCGACACCCTGGCCCTCGAGCTCACCGCGCTGACCAACCCCGAGCCGGTCCTCGAGCTCGACGAGCTGCGCGAACAGGACACCGGGATCGAGGTCCGGGTCCGCGCGACGGGCCCGAAGTATGCGCTCGCCGTCGACGGGGACGGGCGTCAGGGCCTGGTGCCTGCCTTCGCGATCCGTCGCCTCAGCGAGACGAAGGGCACGATCAAAGTCAACGACTACGTCCGCATCGACGACCGGCTGCGCGTCAGCGTCGAAGAGGATTCGAAGGGCCTGTACTACATTCCCCTCGATCTGCCGCGACGCTGACGCAGCAACCGTCACCCTCACCGAGGCGGCTGACCGGCTCCCACGAGGGCGTGATCTCCGCGTCCCCGATCGGCACGCGTGGTCAGGACTTCATCGCGCGCGGCGACGAGGTTGGCCAGCGCGGCACGCACCTCCGGATAGCCGCGCGTCTTGAGCCCGCAGTCCGGATTGATCCACAGACGGTCGGCGGGCACATGCCGCAGCGCAGCCTCGATGAGTTCGACGAGTTCAGGCACCGCGGGCACCCGTGGGGAATGGATGTCATAGACTCCGGGACCGATCTCGCGTTCAAAACCGTACTCCGCGATGTCATCGAGGACCTCCATTCGGGAGCGGGCCGCTTCGATGCTGGTGACATCAGCGTCGAGGGCATTGATCGCGTCGATGATCTCCCCGAATTCCGAATAGCACAGGTGCGTGTGGATCTGGGTGCGCGGACTCACCTGTGCAGCGACGAGCCGGAACGAACGCACGGACCAGTCGAGGTAGTCCGCGCGGTCGGATTCGCGCAGCGGCAACAGCTCCCGCAGGGCGGGTTCGTCGACCTGGATGACACCGATTCCGGCCGCTTCGAGGTCGAGGACCTCATCGGCGAGAGCCAGGGCGATCTGGTCGGCGGATTCGCGCAACGGCACGTCGTCGCGAACGAACGACCAGGCGAGGATCGTCACCGGACCGGTGAGCATGCCCTTGACAGTCCTCGACGTCTGCTGGGCGGTGTAAGCCGACCATTCCACGGTGATCGGATTCGGGCGGGACACATCGCCGAAGAGAATCGGGGGACGGGTGCATCGGGATCCATAGGACTGCACCCACCCGTTGTCGGTGGTCGCGAAGCCGTCGAGGTTCTCGGCGAAGTACTGGACCATGTCATTGCGTTCGGGTTCGCCGTGGACGACGACATCGAGTCCCAGTTCCTCCTGCAGACCGACGACTCGGTCGATCTCGTCCTTCATCAGCGCGGTGTAGTCGGTATCGTCGATGCGGCCCGACCGGTGATCTGCACGGGCGCGGCGCACCTCGGGCGTCTGCGGGAACGAACCGATGGTCGTCGTCGGCAGCTCGGGGATCCCAAGCGTCTGCTGAGCCGCATGACGCGTTGCGAAATCGGTGCGGAAGCCGGTGTGTGCCGCAGCCGCCTCGGTGCGGGCCAGAACCGCATCGTTGTGGACTCGAGCCGATTCGGACCGGGTGCGCCGGGCCCGGTCGGCGCGTTCGAATGCCGCTGCACGCGCCTCGGGAGCCTCGGTGATCGCCGCGGCGAGAGCCTCGACCTCGGTGACCTTCTCCTCGGCGAATGACAACCAGGACGCGACATCGACCGGCAGCGCCGTCTCCTGCTCCACCGTATAGGGCACGTGGAGCAGTGATGTCGAAGTCGACACGCTCACCGTCTCTCGGTTCAGTTCCCGGAGCACGTCGAGGCTGGTGCGCAGATCATCGGCCCAGATATTGCGGCCGTCGATGATGCCGGCGACGAGGCGGACGTGGTCCGGCACCTGTGTGCGCAGACGCTGCACATACTGCGGATCCACGGCTCGGGTGGCGGACGAGATGTCGACACCGAGGGCATCGATGCCGGACCCGGCGAGCCCGTTCAGACCTGCCCGCAGGCTCCCGTACGGGGCGGTGACGAACAGCCGCGGCCGGACCTCGGTCGCGGACAGGGCCGAATAGGTGTGCCGGGCCGCCTCGGCGAGTTCCTCATCGCTCGTGCCGGGAATGTCGGCGACGAGGGCCGGTTCGTCGAACTGGATCCAGTCGACGCCGGCCGCGGCGAGCGAGCCGATGATCTCACGGTAGACGGCGGTGAGCTCGTCGAGGCGGTCGAGCGGACGGGTGGTGGTGCCGGGAGCCGGTTTGGTCAGCGCGAGCAGAGTCAACGGCCCGACGAGTACGGGGCGGACGCGATGACCGGCCGCTTCGGCCTCAGCCACGAGTGCGAGCAGGTGCTGCGGGTGCGCGGTGAACGCGGTGTCGTCGGCGAGTTCGGGCACAAGGTAGTGGTAGTTCGTGTCGAACCATTTCGTCATCTCCAAAGGCGGCGTGGACGCGGTGCCGCGGGCGAGGGCGAAGTACTCCGTGAGGTCGAAGTCAGAGCCGTTGGAGGACGAAGGGATTAGACCCACCGTCAGCGCGGTGTCGAGGACGTGGTCGTAGTGGCTGTAGGAGGCCGGAATCGCATAGTCCTCACTCAGCCCCAGCCCCGCCAGACGGTGATAGGTCTCGATGCGGAGGGTGTGCACGGAACGGGAGAAGTCATCGGCGTCGATCCGGCCGGACCAGAAGCTCTCCAGTGCCCTCTTCAGTTCACGGCGGGCGCCGATGCGGGGGTATCCGGTGATGGTGGCGGTCGGGAATGGTGCGGTCATGAGCGGGTGTCCTTGTCTGTCGTCGTTGCGGTCGGTTGTGTTGGCGGCCATCGCCGAGGCGGTGGTGGTGGAAGAAGTGAGGTCACTGAGATTCCTTTCTCGTCGAGTGCGGTGAGCACGTCTTCGGTCGTGTTCTGGTCATTGAAGGTATAGAAATGCAGGCCGTCGGCGTCCTGGTCGAGGAGCGCAGCGGTGTGCTCCGCCGTGATCTCGAGCCCGATGCGCCGCGCCGAGGCGGGGTCGGAGATTCCGTCGAAGCGCGCAAGCAGGCCGTCCGGGATGGGCAGGCCCGAGAGGCGAGACATGGTGTGGAGACGGCGGGCGTCGGTGATCGGCAGGATGCCGGGGATGATCGGCAGGGTGATTCCTGCGTGCTCGGCGCGGCGTCTCAGCCGGGAGTACGCGGTGGGGTCGAAGAAGAGTTGGGTGATCGCGAAGTCGGCCCCGTTGCGCTGTTTTGCCGCAAGCACGTCGAGGTCCTCGTCGGGGCCGGCCGACTCCGGGTGGCCGGAGGGGTAGGCGGCGACGCCGATGCCGAGACGTCCGGCGGCCAGGCAGGCGACATTCTCGCTTTCGATGCGGCGCAGGAGGCCCACGAGGTCATCGGCGTGGGGCAGGTGACCGGCTGGAAGCGAGGTCTGACCTGCGGGGATGTCGCCGCGTATGGCGAGGAAACCGCGCACGCCGGCACTGAGGAGATGCTCGATCCAGGTGAGGAGCTCGACTTCGGTGCCGGCGGTGCAGGCGAGGTGCGCCAACGGTCTGAGCGAGGTGGTGTCGGTGACTTCGCTGATGAAATCGGCGGTGCCCTGCAGCCAGTCGCTGTTCGCCGAAGAGGTGACGGCCAGATAGTCAGGGTGCAGCGAGTCGAGGAACCTCAGCAGCTGCGGCATTCGGGCCGCCTGCGCCGCTGATCGGGGCGGGATGACTTCGAACGACAGCGCTCGCCGCAGCCGGCCGCGAGCGGGCGGGAGACCATCGGCGACGCTGTCGGGCGCCGAGGCCGAGATCCTTGGGGTGAGATGAGTGGAAGGCATGCGGCCATCCTGACAGCGGGGACAGGACGACTCGGTGTCAACGCCACATCGGCGTCACGACCCGTCATCTGAGGGTCAAGCAGCGTCCACTGACGTCAGACGGGGACGTGTTCCGTCATGTTCGCTGCGGCAAGGGTATGGGGACCGGCCCGGCTGCTGCCCGGTGAGGAGGGGGAGGAAGGAGGGACGGAAGGTGAGGGGAGGTGGCGGGTGAGGAGGGGAGTGCTGCGTGCCTCGGGTGCGGCGCGCGGATCAGCGGTAGTTCGTGAACTGCAGGTCGACCTCGAGGTCCTGGGACTTGAGCAGGGCGATGACTTCCTGCAGGTCATCACGCTTCTTCGAACTCACACGCAGCTCATCACCCTGGATCTGGGCCTTGACGCCCTTGGGGCCTTCGTCGCGGATGATCTTCGAGATCTTCTTCGCATTGTCCTTGTCGATGCCTTCCTTGAGGGACGCATCGATGCGGTACTCCTTGCCGGAGGGGTAGGGCTCACCGTCTTCGAGGGACTTCAGCGAGATTCCGCGCTTGACGAGCTTCGACTGGAAGACGTCGAGGATGGCCTTGACCCGGTCCTCGCTGTTGGCCTTCATCTGTACGGCTTCACCGCTCCAGGCGATGGAGGCGTCGGTGCCGCGGAAGTCGTAGCGTGAATTGATCTCCTTCGCGGCTTGGTTGAGGGCGTTGTCAGCTTCCTGACGGTCGACCTTGCTGACGATGTCGAATGAGGATTCGCTGGCCATGGATGCTCCTTCGTGAGTATTCGTTCGTGCCCGCGGGAAACGGGCGTGGCTTCTGTCGCCGAGTCTAGTCGAGACGCGAGAATGTGACCTGCGACAACCGAGTTGGCGAATCGGACTCGGGCCTTGTATTCTTTTCAGGTGCTCATCGAGCGCCTACTGCGGCAGATTGCCCGAGCGGCCAAAGGGAGCTGACTGTAAATCAGCCGGCATTGCCTTCGAAGGTTCGAATCCTTCATCTGCCACGCAGAACGAGAGAAGCTCCGTGACCGAACGGTCACGGAGCTTCTCTCGTCTCGCACACTTCCCACATTCCCTTGCCAAGCCTGAACCTCGCCTCTAACGTTGAAGGACACCACCCGGCGGACGCGGTGGAGGAGAGGCGAGACGATGGGCGACGATCCGACTGACGCAGGGCCGCCTCGGCGCCTGAATTCGCTGGAGGACCGCAACGCTGTGGTCGAATCCGCCCTCGACAAGGCCATCAGACGCGGTGATTTCGATGATCTGCCCGGCCTCGGCAAACCGTTGACAGGTCTGCACGGTTCGTCCGATCCCGATTGGTGGATCAAGCAGAAGATGGATACCGAGGGCATCAGCGGAGTCGCCCCGGCCGCGTTCCAACTCCGGAAGGAGAACGCTGTCCTCGAAGACACTGTCGACGCCTTCACCGAAGAGGCAGATGTCCGCGACTACCTCGCAGGATTCAACGCTCGAGTGCGAGATGCCGTGATGGACCTGCGCGAAGGCCCGCCGGTCTTCACCCCGCCGCGCAACATCGACGACGAGGTCGCGGCATGGCGCCAACGCCGTGCGCAAGCGACGACCGACATCGGCGCCGGATTGGGGCCGGGAGGGCGCGGAGCGGAACCGGGCACCACGGGCAGGTCTGCGGAAGCCGGCGGTGGCAGTCAGGGGCGCGGTGGCCGACAAGCCGACGAAACGAGCGCGGAGAGGAAGCAGCCGCCTCGGCGATGGTGGCGCCGTCTTCGTCGGTGATAGCGGCCCTGGGGCGAAGCCTCAGCAGGCCGGCGCCGGTCAGGGCCAGGGCGGTGACCGTTGGGGGTCCGAAGCCGTCATGCACGTTCGCCCTATCAGGGCATAGGGTGAACCCATGAGCTTTCTGCAGTTCCTTCACGAACGAGGCATGGCCGAACGGCCCGGGGCCGGCAGCCGACCGCTGGTGATCGCGCACCGCGGATATTCGGCAGTTGTGCCCGAGAACAGTCTGGCCGCCGTCGATGCCGCGCGTGCGCTCGGGGTCGACTTCATCGAGGTCGACACATCGACGAGCGCCGATGGCGTGCCCGTGATCCTCCACGACCCTGACCTGGACCGGACCACGAACCGCAGAGGCCCCGTAGCCAACCTCACCGCCGAGGAGCTGTCGTTCGTCGACGCCGGGTCCTGGATGGGGCCCGGATTCCACGGAGTGCGGATCCCCACCCTGTCCGCCGTGATGCGCGACATCCAGCATCGAGGCGGGGAGCTCCTGCTCGAGCTCAAAGGGGAGTGGTCTTCCGGCGCGGTGGCGAGGATCTCCGAGCTCGTGGTCGAGACCGGCATCGCCGACCGGATGATCGTTCAGTCCTTCAACCTCGAAACCCTCGAAACCTGCCGCGACCTCCTGCCCATGGTCGCCCGATTCCTGCTGCGCATGGTGCCCAAGCCCGAAGACATCGAGATCGCCCGTGATCTCGGGGCGGTGGCGATCAATCCCTCCTATAAGGGCTTCACCATGCGGAAATCGGTCGTCACCGAGATCAGGGACAACGACCTCGGGGTGTTCGTCTGGACGGCGGATGAGATGAACGAATGGCGAGAACTTCTTGACGCCGAGGTCGACGGGATCATCACCAACCAACCGGGCCGTTTGCAAGGGTTCCTGGCGGGGCGTTTTGACCCGGTGAGATGATCGTTTCCACTGGTGACAGCTGTGACGGCAGAAGAATTGCGCCGGAACTCGCTGCCGAAACGAGGTCGTGTGAGTGACGTCACTCCGGGCCGATTTGCCCTGGCTGTGCGAACCCGTGTAAATTCTTACCTGTTGCCCCGATAGCTCAGTCGGCAGAGCATCTCCATGGTAAGGAGAAGGTCAAGGGTTCGATTCCCTTTCGGGGCTCTCGTGCCGCCTGGAATGCGGCGCTGGGGCGGGGTAGCTCAGCTGGTTAGAGCGCACGACTCATAATCGTGAGGTCGGGGGATCGAGTCCCCCTCCCGCTACTTT
Organism: Brevibacterium sp. FAM 24630; assembly: GCF_049804075.1. Classification (NCBI taxonomy): domain Bacteria; kingdom Bacillati; phylum Actinomycetota; class Actinomycetes; order Micrococcales; family Brevibacteriaceae; genus Brevibacterium; species Brevibacterium sp. FAM 24630. Next base: position 3,297 of record NZ_JBNBZD010000025.1, on the reverse strand, counting down.
CAAGCCCCTCACCAGGGATAGCGTCCCGGTGAGGGGCTATTTTTCTGCCCAGAGACGGCCACCGACACGGTTACGACACGCTTTGCATCCACTTGTCGAGCACCCCAACCACACCCTGCGGGCCAATGTTGAGCTTCTGCACGTAGTGCTTCGCCGTCACCCCGACCTCAGAATGTCCAAGCTGCTTGGCGGGTGTTCGTCGGATTCTTCCCACCGTTTCAACCAGTCGTTTGCGAATGAAGCCAGAGTCGTCGTGCTCGAGGTTTCGCCGGCGATCGTTTGGCCCCGCAGGTCGGTCAGCGGCTCGAGGAGCGCGTTGCGTGCGGCTTCCTTTGTGGCACCGGTTCGGAACCGCGGCACAGTCTTGCCGTTCACCTGTTGGGATCGTGCTGTCGCCCGGTAGTTCTCGCGTTTTCCGGAGACGCTGGTGTTGCCCATGCGGACTGGCTGATGCCGTCACATGTACGGTCGATCATCAAAGTCGAACGGAAGAACCGCCTGTCGAAGGTTGGGCCGATCAACCCGTCCCTGGCCGACATGAACGACGCCGGCACCGAACTGACAACGGCTCGGGAGCTCACGGCGGCGATCGCATCCGGGCAACTCACCCCCGACCAGCACGACGACTATCTGCACAGTGGCACAGCGTGGTCGGCGTGTACCGCCGCGGGATCCTCGCGCTCAGGGGCGCCGCATGATTACCGCCCTGATAGCCGCCATCGTCACAGGATGCGCCACGGCGACGATACCAACCGTTATCCCACACATTGAGTCGTATGTGACTCGTAAGCGCCTACAACGGGCACACAAGGACACGGCCGGAACCTCACCAAACGTTGCCACCAAAACCGAACCTCACCAACCGCGTGTCGACACTGGGAAAAGTCCCGTGCATGGAAGGAAGCTACGAGCATGAACCAGCAGCAGAAAGGCACGACGATGAGCACACCGAAGAAGTGCATCGATCTACTTCCGACAATGCTCGCCGAGATGCCGGCATATGAGACCGATATTCGTCGCGTCCTCAAATGGCTCGATGAGAACCCCGACCAGGTGCCCGGACGGACGATCACGGAGAGCGAACTTGGCGAGGTTGTTCGAACCCATGAGAGCATCCGCGACCTGGTGGGAATGCTTGGCTTCACCATCGTCGAAGACTCGGAGCCGACGACCTCACAGCATATATTCGCGGACTTGGACGAGCTGAACGGCGACGGGTTTCTGATTCGTGACCGGCACAAGGAGAAGATCGCTCATCACCTCGCAGACCTGGGATGGGTGAAGGCACCCGAGGCCGGTGGCGACGATGAGTGATTGATACCGAAATGAAAGTTTCGCATGGCGCCAGCGAAGCTACGTTCTGAGAACATCAGATCATGAACGACGACGTAGCCGAATCCCTCAATCTCAACGATCCCGACTTTGCCAAGGCAGTGAACTACTCGATGAACGCCCTGAGAATTGAGATCGCCAAACTGGACCGATCAAGCGACATGACAAGTTCAGTCGGACGCACACAACTCGAATGGATCGAACAACGACTCGGACCTTACTCGTACGTCAAGATGTTTCGCCGACACATGACACTTGCCCGGGAGACCATGCGCGACGGTGTCCGCTATTTGAAGCGTGATCCCAAGAAGTCTCTCGTCCCCGTAATCGCAGCGCGATGCGCGATCGAGAATGCAGGTATCGCTCGGTGGGTGTCCGAGGCATCGCCCAAAGTGATAGTTGAACGGGTCATCGAGAGAGAACTTGGAAACATAGCAGACGAACAGCGGATGATGGGGCTATTCGGCGGGGACGCTACCAAGTACACGAAGCGAAAGAACGCGGCACTACTTGAGTATGTTGCCGAGAATGACATCGACCTCAGCGAAATTACCACGAAGAAAGGTGAGCTGCGCCCGAGCACTCTTACCAGCATCATGAACACCATCGACGCTCACTATGAAGCACCTGATGATGGAGCAATGTACAAGCCTCGCTCTCCGTGGTCGTTGTCCAGCGCAATCATTCACGGAAGTGAATACCCCGGTCGCATTCTAGACGGACTCACGATCAAAGATGACCACGGCCAGCTCATCGGCATTCACCCACTCGTGCTTAGCGGTTTCCTCGAAGCCGCAAAGAACACATACCAGGAAGCTATGAAGCTTTATCAGAACCTTTACCTGACGAACCAAGAGAAGGAAACCTGAAGTGATTGACCAGCACGAACGGCTCCGCGGCCACCGCATCCGCCCCGAACCGGGCAGGAAGTACTTCAACCACATGGCCAAGCACACTAGAGGCGAATGGCACCGGCACATGCTGCTCTCGAGCGGGCAGTACATCAAAACCAGCGACCCCGACACGCGCAAAGGCTACGGATGGGCGGCCGTCGGGGAGGCCGGGCCGGAACTGATCAACTTCCGCCCCCACCACAAAGGCACCGCCATCGGGATGGGCGACGAACACTGGCCCGGATGCGGATGCGGGTGCGAATGAGAGGTGGGCTCACTCGTCTCGAAGCTTTCGGTCCTCCTTGACCGGGTTCTCCACGCTCGGCCCCTTGATCTCTTTCATCTTGATGCGACGCCATTTTCCACGCTTGAATTTCTCCGTCTTATTGACATCGTCTCTGTAAGTATGGCGTGGGATGGCGTACCGATAATGCACGGCCGATGCACCCCTGCGGAAACGCCTGGGCCGGTCGAATGACAAGATCACATACAATCCGTGCTTACTAACTCGGCCTTCTAGGAAGATTTCGACGATACCCGACCCGGCAGTGAGTATGTCGTCCTTCCGTAGGTAGGTCCATTTGATGTCGCCATCATCGACTCGCGTGTCGTCCACCGTGACTGTCGGGTCATAGACAGCGCCTGGCCCTAGGAGTTTGAAATCAATCGAATAGTCTTTCGGCCCGTAGACAGTTCCCGAGCCCCTGCCTGAAGTTCCATATGGTCTCGCCCCGTGCTCCGGGTTGAAGCTCGCGAACACTATCGGGTTCTGGGCGAGTGATCTGTCTTGAGCTAGCGCGAGAGCCGCCACAATGAGCGCTACTGCGGACACCGCGACGCTAGAAACAGCAGCCAAGTCGATACACATCCCAGCATCCTATCCCGATAGACTACAGTTGAGGCTCCTGCTTCTCACTCCGCCGCGTCCCCATCATCGAAGCGCTTTGGACTGTGTCAAGTTGTTTCGACAGGAGAACACTATTTCCTCAAGCAGCCCGGTCGGCTGCCGATGATTCCGTCTCGGTGCGATCGAAGAACGACTCCATCGCCCGGGCAGGGATCTCATAGCCCA
>NZ_JBNBZD010000024.1:0-60395 GCF_049804075.1 Brevibacterium sp. FAM 24630 | reverse complement strand
CGGGCGTCGAGGGCAAGGCGGGTGGCCCGGTCGCGGAGCTCGTCGGGATATTTGGAGGTCGCCATGGTTGTTGTTTGGTCCTTTCGGGATTCGTGGCTTGGTCTCCATTAAACCCGGGACGAATCACACAGTCCGATCGAGACGAGCAGGCCAGGGAGGGGAAAAGTACTCGGGTTGGGAGCCAACGCGAACACGATCGGCAAGTTGTAGAGGAACACGCCCATAACGAGGGCCGTGTCGATCGCCCATGCGTATCGCGCGGTCACTGTTGCGGGTTGAATTTCGGGCGTGAGAATCGAGGCGAACGTGCGTCGAATCGATGCTGGCATGGCTCCCGCTCTCGTCAGTGGTTCCGTGTGCCGTTCTCGCGCTGGCCGGCGCGCCGAAGGACAACGCCTGCGACGATTGCGCCGAGCACTGCCCAGGTCGCCAGCACTGCAAGCGTTGCTCCTGGCACCCATGCTCCCGTGAGTACCTCTGTGTTGACTGTGGGCGGCAGCAGAGCCGACCGCATACCGGCACCCAACCAGTACAGGGGAAAACCAAGCCCCAGCCACTGGAGGAATACTGGGATCGTGGTGATCGGATAGAAGATCCCGGATACAACGGTCATCGCCATCATCGCAAGCGAAATGAAACTCAACTGTCGAGGCCTACTCAAGAACGCACCGAAAATGACGCCAATCGGAAGAGTCGCCGCAAGACCCAAGGGAACAATCCAAAGGAGGGAGAGTATCTGCCACGCGGGCTCAGATTGCACGCCGCCGAGCATGACGACAGCGAACGTCGTCACGAGAAGAAAGGCGATCAGCGCGAGGGACGATTGAGCGACAATTTTTCCAACGAAGTAGGACAACGTTCCGTGTGGAAGGCATTGCGCGCGTAGGAGCGTACCGTCGTCCTTCTCCTGCATGAGGGTTGAGGCGATGCCCATGAGTCCGGACAGTATCGCGTTCAATGCGATGATTCCCGGGATCGCGTAAGAGCCAACCGAGGAGTCAGATCCAGCGATCGTCACATCGCGCAAAAAGTACAGAACGACGATGGCGACGAGCGGGAAGAAGATGTATCCGCCGATCGTGTTTATTGAGTTTCGAAACTCGATAAGTCCGCGGGAGAACCCTGCCTGCAACGCGACTGCCAACTGGCTCCTATTTACTATTGGCTTCACCCGGCATCCCTCCGATCAACTTCAAGTACGCGTCTTCCAACGTCGGTCGGTGAACCTCAAGGTCAGTGAGATCGGCTTCGTGCCTGTTCAAGACTTGGCGGACGAATTCAACGGTCTGCTGTGGATCTATATCGTGCTGGTGCAGCTCGTCGGCAACGCGGAAGGAGACTCGATCAGAGCCCACCATTGAACTGGAGACGGCCCCGGTCGAGCCGCGCCTTACAATCGTTCCGTTGACGAGTATGGCGATGCTCTCGGACAGCTCTTCCGCCTCGACAAGATCGTGTGTGGTCAGAATAATGCTCGTGTGCCACTCTCGGGATAGGCGGAGAATCATCTGGCGAAAGTCTCGACGTGCGACCGGGTCGAACCCGACGGTCGGTTCATCAAGGAATAGGAGTTCCGGGTTTCCTATGAGCCCGATTGCGACATCCAATCGGCGGCGTTTGCCACCCGACAAGGCACCCACTCTTTTCCTGCCCTCGGCAGTGAGGCCCACCTGTTCGAGAAGTTCATCCGTGGAGAAAGGGCGCGCGACTTCCGGCGACGAGTACGGCGAGTAGTAGGTGCCCATGTGATGAAGTAGTTCTCGGACTCGCCATCGTCGATGATCACGCCAAGATTGCAGCACGATACCGATTCGTGCGCGCCAGGCATCGTCCGCGAGATCAGGATCCAGACCGAGCACTTCGACGCAACCAGAGGAGCGACGTTTCAATCCGGCGAGCACGGCGATCGTCGTGGTCTTGCCTGCACCGTTCGGTCCGAGAAGAGCGACAACCTCTCCTGCACGGACTTCCAGATCTACGCCGCGGAGTACGTCGACGTTGCCGTATCGCATGCGCAGATCTTTGACGCGGACGACCGGGCGTTCGCTATGATGGGTCATTGGGCGACGAGCGTAGGCCAGTCGGCTACGATTGCACCAGTCTCACTGTGCAGCAAGAACGGGCTCGCTGCGGGGCAGTTACCATCCACAGCGAGCCCGCCTTCCCTCGTTAGACCCGAACGCCTGGTGGTCGGTGTCCAGCATGATCGGTAGTCATGCTGGGCATCGATTGGCTTGTTCGTGCCTGAGGGTTGCTGAAGTGGGCTCAGCCCTCATCCGAAGCTCTCGTTCTGTTCGAGAAACCGTGCGCTGAGGCGGAGACTCTCGGGCAGCTGAGCATTGGCCTCCTCGATCGCGATGGCGAGGCCGAGGTTGGCCGGGCCGAAGCCGACGCCGAGGACATCGATCTCGTCGCCCTGGGCCGTGAGTCTTCCGTTCGCCGCCGAGGACTCGATCGGGGTGACCGGGTCCGGCTTCACGCCGGTCGTCGTATGCATCTGTGTCTGTGCTCCTCTTCGGATCGGTGGCGTTCGTATCGGACGGGCCGCTCGGTGCACCGCGGTCAGCGGGCGCAGACCGGACCCCGCCCAGAGGCGGACAGCTCGACAATATCACCCGAAGTAAGGTTAGGCTTAGATGAACTTCAGATTCACCGACAATCACGATCAACATCGAAGGCCGAACGCTTTGCCGCAACTCCCCACCTGGTTCGAAGCTCCGGAGGAAGCCCCTTCCGAGGAGCTCATCCGCATCCATCCCTCAACCTCGGCGCCCGGCCTCGGGTGGGCGATCATCCGCTCCGCACGATGGTTTGCCCTGGCAGGGGCCGTGCTTCTCGTGCTCTTCAACGTGGCGAACATGCTCCTCCCCGTCGCGCTGGGAAGGACGATCGATGAGGGGATCGCACCTCTGACGAACGGTTCTCCATGGGAGGACACGGTGCCGAGGTTCCTCTTCTGGCTGGGTGCGATCGCCTGCCTCTACGTCGTGATGAATCTCACGTTCAGATTCGGCGGCCGCCTCGGGTGGTACGGGGTGCAGCGCGCTCAGTACGAGCTGTCCGCGAAGATCCTCGACAGGATCCTCGACCCGCGCGGGTTCGGCGATCGTTCTCGGATGCCCGGCGAGCTGCTCGCAGTGACGACCCTGGATGTGCGGCGTGCGTGCTTGGCACTGTACGTGGCGGTGTATCCCATCGGAGAGCTCGTCGGAATCCTCGTCGCTGCCGTGTCGCTGTTCCTCATCCACCCGGCGCTGGGATTCGGCGTGGTCATCGGGGCACCCGCGCTCCTCGTCATCATGTCACTGGCGTCCAGGCCCCTGCAGCGCCGCAGCGTCAGCGAACAGGAGCGCACAGCCGATGCCACAGGAGCGGCGACCGACCTCGTCGCCGGCTATCGCATCCTCGCCGGCATCCACGCCCAGCCGTTCGCCGAGCAGCGGTTCCGCCGACTGAGCCAGGCAGCGCTGCGGGGAACACTGTCCGCCCGCACGGCGCTGAGCGGATTCGAGGGAACGACCACCATCTTCACCGGGCTCTTCGCCGCAGCGGTCACGGCCGGAGCCGCCTTCCTCGCCTTCGGCGGGCAGATCAGCATCGGAGGACTCGTCACGGCCGCCGGTCTGGCGCAGACGATGATGTATCCCCTGCGATCCCTCATCGGTCAGGCCGGAAGCTTCTGGGCCATGGCAATGGCATCGGCGTCTCGCGTGCTCGACCTGCTCCACTCGCCCCACCGCAACGACGCTCTCGGCACCCGCACCGTTCCGCGGCACACAGATGGTCCAGGTGCCGGCCGCGACACCGCGGACACCGCCGCCCGCCCGCCCGAAGTGCGCTTCGATCGGGTGCCACTGCCCGCGGGAGAGTTCTCCGCGACGGTCGGACCGGGCACTTTCGCGGTGCTGGACCTCTCGGCCGCGGATGCGCATGCCCTGTCCGATGCGCTCTCCTACCGCTCGCCCCTCGGCCCCGATTCGCCGTCCTCGTCCATCGCCATCGCCGGGCAGCCGATGGACATCCTCGACCCCGAGGCGGTGCGGAGCATCGTCCTCGCCGCCCCGCACGATGCCGATCTCTTCGAAGGAAGCCTCCTCGACAACGTCCGGGTCGGCGCCGACAGCGCCGCCAGCACTGGCGCCGACGGCGACGACGAGGGGCGCCGTCGGGCGGAGGATGCGCTCGGGACCGCCGGCTGCAGGCCCCTCGTCTCCGAACTCGCCGAGGGCTACGACACAGTCCTGGGCGATTCCGGAATGGGGCTCTCCGGCGGCCAGCGCCAGCGAGTGGCCTTGGCGAGAGCCATCGCCGTCGATCCTCCGGTGCTCGTCCTGCACGAGCCCTGCAACTCCCTCGACCCCGTCACCGAGGCCCAGGTGGCTGCGGACCTCAAGGCTCGGCGGGCCGGCCGGACCACCATCGTGCTCACCTCTTCACCGCTGTTCGCCCAATGCGCGGATCTCCGCATCTCCGGCCGACACACAACACAGAACGAGGAGCGCTCATGACCTCCACTGCGACCGCATCCGCCGGGATGCCGGGGCGCCTCCCGCTCGCCGACGGCAGACAGATGCGCGGCATGCTGCGCTCCCTCAGCGCCGGGCACCGATTCGCACTCCTCGCCGCGGTGGTCTTCCTCATCACCGCCGCCGCGCTCGGCCTGGTGTTCCCGATGGTCGTCGGCTGGATCGTCGACACCGTCTCCACCAGCGACGGGAAGGCGATCCCTACCGTTCTCTGGTGGCAGCTCGGGCTGCTGGTCCTCTCCGTCATCGCCGCGGGTGCGGCGGAGTTCTTCGGGCTGGTCATCATGGCCCGCACGATGGAGACTATGATCGCCGGGATGCGCGAGCGCTACGTCTCGCGAGTTCTGCGCCTGCCGGAGGAGACCGTGGACGCCGCCGGCTCGGGCGATATCGTGTCCCGGGCCTCGAGCGACATCCGGGAGATCTCGGATTCCGTGCCCCGTGTCATCCCCCAGCTCGCCGCGGCGGTATTCACGCTGCTCCTGTCCCTCGGCGGCATGGCGGTCGTCGACTGGAGGTTCGGTGTCACGATACTGGTCGCCATGCCGCTGTACCTGCTCGCCGCACGCTGGTATCTGCGCACGGCACCGCCTGTCTACGCCGCGGAGCGGGCGGCCGAGGGCACCCGCAGCCAGCATGCCCTCGACACCCTCCACGCTCTCCCCACCGTCCGGGCCTATCGCCTGGGATCGGCCCGGATGGCGGGCATCAGACGGAGCACCTGGGAACTGGTGCGATGGGCGATGCGGGCCCGGATCATGCAGAACCGGCTCTTCAGCCGGATCAACCTCGCCGAGGCGATCGGAATGTTGCTCATCCTCGGCTGCGCCTTCTGGGCGACGGCCGCCGGCCACACCACGGTCGGGCAGGCGACCGCGGCGGCCATGCTGTACTTCCGGATCGTGGGGCCGCTCGGGCAGCTGATGTTCGTCATCGACGATCTGCAGTCCGCGCAGGCGTCCTTCGCCCGCGTTGCCGGCGTGATCAACATGCAGCCGCACATCCGATCGGCGGATCGGCAGCAGCCAGACGTCCCCGGGACGACTTCGGCAAGCGCCGAGGCAGCATCCGCCGGCGGAGTCACCGAGTTCGGCGGTCGCGCGGGCGACCGATCGAACTCCACATCTGCGCTGGTCCGGCTCGACGATGTCGGCTTCTCTTATCGTGATGGCCACGATGTCCTCCACGACATCAGCCTGTATGTGCGAGAGGGCGAGCGGATCGCGCTGGTCGGCGCCTCCGGCTCGGGGAAGACCACAGTGGCCAGGCTTGTCGCGGGTCACCGCCAGACCCACAGGGGCACGCTTCGGAGGGCCGTGCCTCGGGACAGCATCGCCTATCTCAGCCAGGAGCATCACGTCTTCGACACCTCCCTGCGCGACAATCTCCTGCTGGCGGCGCCGGAAGCCGATGACGATCTGCTCCACAACGCTCTCAATCGCGTGCACGCCGGGCATCTCGTGGAGACACTGCCCGAGGGCCTCGACACCGTCGTCGGCGAGCATGGGCACCGCCTTACGGCCGCCGAGGCCCAGCTCATCGCCCTGGCGCGGCTGCTGTTGCGCAACCCCGCGCTCGCGATCCTCGACGAGGCGACCGCCGAGGCCGACTCCGAACATGCGCACCGCCTCGATCGTGCCGCCGAGTCGGCCGTCGCGGGCCGCGCGGCGATCGTCATCGCGCATCGTCTCAGTCAAGCAAGGATCTGTGACCGCATCCTCGTCATGGATGCCGGGCGGATCGTCGAGCACGGCACTCACGAGGAGCTCGTCGGCGCCGACGGCCGCTACGCCCAGCTCTGGTCAGCCTGGACGGCCGCTCCAACCCAAGTCTAAGGCCAGCAATCATTTATGATATCTCAGTATCGAGCCACCTCTATCTTCGACGGATGATTCTGCGCGTTGAGATGTCGGTTGATGATTCTGGCGAGGTAACTATTGGAGCAGAAGCAAATCTCACTATCGGTCTTCCCCCACGCCTGCAGTCCGTGTTTTGTGAGTCAGCTGCGCTCCTCACTGCAGTAGCATATTCGCTGCTATGAGAATCCATGGAGATCAAGGCGCTTGTGCAAGGTGCCTGCCATCGACGCATAGTTCGTGAGTCAAGTACTTCACGAAATCGACTCCGTATCCAAAAGGACATCGCTTTCCTGCAACTCATGCTCTGCAGATAACGCCCTTTTCGATTGGTTGATGAATAGACCATCGTCTGCAAAGAGCAACATCAGTTCGTAGGGTAAGTAGTTCTTTCCCAAGACCTTAACCCATGATTCCCTACTTCGATGTCCCACTTTGACCCCTACCACACCATCCGAACCACCGTCCGAAGCAGGATCGATCAGTCACTCTGGTGCATGGTAGCTGCCAACGAGGCCCTACCGATTTGACGCTACGAGGGCCTTTCGGACGAGGCCCACGCCACCCAAGAGCTACGTCTTCGAGGTCGACGACATGGCCGGTCGTTGCCCAGCCGTCGCCCTTGGAAGAGAGATGAAGGCAACGGAGGACTCCCTACGGCTGCCGTCTCCGTGCAACGCCGAGGCGTAGAACCTCGGCCTTCCGGGTAAGCTCTCATTTCAACATCGAGCAGGCTAGCCCCGGGTGACCGTCGCCCTCTACAAAGCTGAGAAGCTACATGTGCACAGGCACAATGGACTGCGCTCACGACTCTAGGAAAGGTTGAAACGCCGGGACCAAACCGGGACCAGAATCATGCATCCCATGCATTGCATGACGTGAAATTGCCGTCGCAGGACCGCAGAAATCCCAGGTCAGAGTAATAAGAGGGCTTGTCGCCCACCTGGGGGTGAAGAGGTCGTGGGTTCAAATCCCGCTAGCCCGACGCCCGAATGTGTCGCGACATCGTTCACTCGATGACGCGGCACATTTTTTCTTTTCCCGCCCGTCTCCTGGCTTTCTGCGGCATCCAATCTGTCGCAAAGCAGCTTTATGCGACTCCGCGCTTCTCACCCACCACTTTTCGTACACCTCATCAGTTTCGAACCCGATGGGATGTACGAAATGTGACAGACGGGCGCACCAAACCTGGTCGGCACGGCAGGCGGGCGCAGCCAACCGGTCGATCCTGCCGCGAATCGTGTGGCCTGCGCGGTCGAGGTCGAAGCTCAGTTTCGGCCGGCCCCGGGTACGTCGAGCCTGCGGGCGAAGACGACGGTGAGCACGCCGACGAGGACGAGCAGCCCGAGGCCCCAGCGCAGTCCTGCCTCGGTGGCGATGACGCCGACCAGTGGACTCGTGCCGAGGTAGCCGACGCGCATCAGCCAGTTCACCAACGTCACTCCCCCGGCCCGTCCCACACCGGGCAACCGTGCAGCCGCCCCGAGGGCACCGGGCACGAGCGTCGCCGAACCGTAGCCGAGCAGTACCATCCCGATGAGCAGCATGACCGGCTCCTGCGCGAACACTGCGCCGATCCCGCCGATGCCGATGAGTCCGCCGCCGATCCGGGCAATCCGTCCGGCACCGAACCGCGTCACCAGGACGTCCCCGCTGAACCGGCCGAGGCACTGGCTGCCGATGACGATGCTGAAGGCGATACCCGCCGAGGCGGCCGGAACGTTCGCGAACTCGACGGCGGCCAGTCCCGCCCAGTTGTTCGCGATGTCTTCCACCGCGGCCCCGCAGATCGCGACGATCGCCAACGGCAATGCTGCGAGAAGGACCGCGCGCTTCGATCGGCCGGCCCGTGACGACGCCTCCGACCACGATTCCTCCGACGACCCGTCCGACTCCTTTCCCCTGCCGGCTTCACCCCTGGCAGCATCTCGCGCACCGGAGTCTTCCCGCGATGCATCGCCCACGGGTCCGTCGGCATCCGAATCGATCACTCGCCGAGGAAACGCGGTGTCGCGGATGAGCCGGCGTCCGATCATTGTGAGGACCACCGCGATGAGGGCGACGACCGCCAACCACGCCCGCATGTCCGCGCCCGAGCTCGCCGCGGCCGTGGCGGCGGCGCCGCTGAGCAGTCCGCCGAGGCTCCACAGCGCGTGCATCGAGGACAGGATCGTGCGTTCGAGCTTCTCCTGCACAGCGATGCCGACGACGTTCTGGGCAACATCGACGATCGCGTCACAGCAGCCCAGCAGCAACAGGCACAGTGCCATCATCACGCCGTTGACCGACCACGCGGTCGCGGCAGCGGCCGCACCGAGGAGCACCGTCCCGCCGATCACGACCCGGTGAGCTCCGAAGCGGGCGATGAGCGCGGCCGGCAGCGCTGAGGACAGCAGCGAGCCCACCGCGAAGCAGGCGACGACGAGTCCGAACTGCCAAGAACTCAATCCCAGCCGTTCGACGAGGAGCGGATACCAGGGCAGAAGCCCGGCGAAGACGGCCCCGTTCCCAGCGAAGTAGAGGCCGACGCCGGCGGCTGCCCGCGGACCGGATCCGTGCCCGCCGCCTACCGGCACACCGGACCCGCCAATCGACGCACCTGTCTCACCTCGTCGAGGCTCATGAGCCGGAGGAGACCTTCGCCCCGCGCAGGTCGCGTCCGGCCTGCCCGAGGATGAGCAGTCCGAGGAGCACGCCCAGCAGAGGCAGCCAGATGCCGTCCGTCATGAAGATGAGCACCATCGAAGCGAGGATCGGCACCAGGCGGCGCAGCGACCACCAGACGTAGCCGCCGAAGCTCGGCATGGCCACATTCGCAGAGTCGGCCACGGACTTGACCATGAAGTTCGGCCCATTGCCGATGTAGGTCACGGCTCCGCCCATGACCGCGCCGAGGGAGACCGCGATGAGCAGGGTCTCGGCGACGCCGGCGACCTGCGGTTCCCCGGGAACCTGAGAGGCCATCTCGAAGAAGGTGACATAGGTCGGCGCATTGTCGAGCACCGAGGACAGCCCGCCGGTGAAGACGAACAGCGAGATCTCGTTGAGCGGTATCTTGTGCGCGACCTGGCTGAGGTACTGCAGCGCCGGCATCATCGTGAGGAAGATGCCGATGAAGAGGGCACCGACTTCGAGGATCGGCGTCCAGGTGAACTTGTTGAGGTTGAATCTTGCGCCCCGGTCGCCGACGAGGAACGACGTGACCGCCGAGCCGAGCATGACGAGCTCGCGCCAGGGCACATAGTCGGCGAACGTCGCGTGCCCGGTTTCGACCGCGTGCATGTCGACCGAGGGGATGAAGGCGACGGCGAGGATGATGATCGCCAGGAAGATCAGACCGCTGGCCCCGCGCAGACCGAGTTTGGTCACGTACTCGGCGTCCTTCGCCAGAGCCTCCTCCGGCTCTCGCGCATACATCTTCGTGTCGAGGGCGAAGTAGCTGATGAGCAGCAAGACGTTGACGAACAGCCAGTACGGCCACAGTCCGAAGGTCCATTCGAACGGCACACCGCGCAGCATGCCGAGGAACAGCGGCGGATCGCCCAGCGGCGTGAGCAGACCGCCGCAGTTCGCGACGATGAAGATCGTATAGATGACCGTGTGGGTCCGGTGTCTGCGGTCCTGGTTCGTGTTGAGGATCGGTCGGATGAGCAGCATCGCCGCACCCGTGGTGCCGATGAAGGAGGCGAGCACACCACCGACGGCGAGGAAGATCGTGTTGTTCCTCGGCGTCGCTTTGATGTCGCCGACGAGGAAGATTCCGCCCGAAGCGACGAACAGACTGCCGATGAGCACGATGAACTGGAAATATTCGAGGAGCGCATCGATGACGGTGGTCGCCTCTCCGCCGATGAGGAACCAGACCGCGATCGGCACGCCGAGGACGAGCGCGACGATGAGTTTGACGAGGTTGCGATCCCAGATCTTCTCAGTAGCCGGGATCAAGGGGAGCACCGCGATGCACCCGAGCAGCAGAACGAACGGAATGATGCTCCACCAGGCCACGACCATCCGCGGACCCTCCTTCTCTTACTGTCGACGAGCGCTCTCGTCCTGTCGACGCTGACAGAGCACCACTCTACTGAACCACGAGACAGGTTCCATCCTCGACTTGCCAGGTGGACGGAAACCTCCCGAGGCCGCTCACCACGGCGATTGCCGGACACGCGCACCTCGCCGAGGCGGCCCACCGTAACCGGGTAAGTACACGACAGCTTCACCGAGGCAGCCCACTCTGACCGTGTCAGTCCGACACATCACCGAGGGGGCCCACTGTGACAGCGTCAGTGCACTACTCCGCGCTGAGGGTGCCCACTCTGACTGCGTCAGACCGACACGTCACTGAGGGTGCCCACACGCCGGTGCGCAACCCGGCACGGGGGCTCAGGCGCCGGTGGGTTCGGTATTCGACGGGTTCGGCCCCGCGTCCGAGCGGGTTCCGGCGGCCGCCTCGGTGGGTTCGGTCGGCTTCTTCAGTCCGATGACCAGACCAATGATGGCCAGGGCGAAGCACACGGCGAGCCCGACGGTGAGGCCGGGAGCTGCCTGATATCCGGCGGCAAGCGCTTTGAAGCCGATGAGTCCGACCGTCGAGTAGATCGTCGCCCACATCGCTCCGCCGACGGCGAGCGCCGGAAGGTACCGCCGGTAGCTCATTCCCGTCGTCCCCGCTGCGAGGTTGAGCACGGTCTGCACACCGATCATGAGGAAGCTCACCGCGATCACCGGAGCGCCGAAGCGTTCGATCATGCCTTCGGCCTTCCGGTACTTCGATCCGGACATGATCTTGTCGACGCGTTCGATCTTGCGGATTCCGGTGCGTGCCAGACGCCCGAGCAGGAAGGTGCCGCCGGCACGGCAGATGATGATGCCGAACATGATCAGCCAGGTGACGGCGATCGGGAATGACCAGTCGAGGGGGTTCATCGGTGGGCGCGTTCCTCCTGCTCGGCATCGACGATTCGGCTCCACCCATCATACCCCTGTTAAGTTAGGTTCCCCTCACCAGACGATCGGTGGAGACCGATCTCACGCGTCGAGGCCGCTGGACCGACAAGCCCCAGACCGCTCAGTGCCCGCTCACCCAGCACCGGACCGCCGGGCAGACAGTCGACCACGGTTCAGACGAGCACGCCTTCGAGGTAGACGGCATTGACCCGGCTCTCGATCCCGCGGACATCGTCCGTGCGCAGATCCCCCTCCACGACGACGAGATCGGCCAGCCCGCCTTCGCCGAGGTGACCCACCCGATCATCGTCGAGCACACGAGCCGCCACCGAGGTCCCGGCGCAGAGGGCTTCGACGGTCGAGAGTCCCACCTCGGCGAGCAGGCTGATCTCTTCGAGGTTCTGCCCGTGTGGGCCGACTCCGGCGTCGGTGCCCAGCGCGATCGGCGCCCCGGCCTCATGGGCGCGGGCGATCGAGTTCTGGTGCGTTTCGACGACACGGTGGGCTTTGTCGACGACGGTGGTGGGCAGGCTCGCCCCCGCCTCGGCGGCCTTGATCACTGCCTGCGGGGCCTGCAGGGTCGGGACGAGGTAGGTGCCGTGTTCGAGCATGAGGTCGATGGCTTCGTCGTCGAGGTAGATTCCGTGTTCGATCGATCGGACACCCGCACGCACGGCGGACTTGATTCCCGGCGCGCCCTGGGCATGGGACATGACATGGGCGCCTTGGGCGGCCGCCTCGGCGACGATGACTGCGATCTCGGCTTCGGTGAACTGAGAGTGGCGAGGATCGTCCCGCGGCGAGAGCACCCCACCGGTGGAACAGATCTTGATGTGGTCGGCACCTGCCCGCAGCAGTTCGCGCGTCTTCTTCTGCACGCCTTCGAGCCCGTCGGCGACGCCGGAGGGTCGGCCGGGGTGGGGGCCGAGAAACGGCGATTCGGTTCCGGAGACGAGGTGGAAGTCTCCGTGGCCGCCGGTCTGGGACATGATGTTGACCGCGATCGTCAGCCGCGGCCCACGCACCACGCCTGTCTCCACGGCGACTTTCGCCCCGAGGTCGGTGCCGCCGGCGTCGCGGACCGTGGTCACCCCGCCCTTGAGCGTGGACTCCATATGGGCGACGGAGTTGTAGAACTGCAGCGAGAACGGATCGTGGAAGTTCGAGGACGAGGCCGCCCCCGAGCTCGTCAAGTGGACGTGGCAGTCGATGATTCCCGGGATGATCGTCTGGCCCGTGCAGTCGACGAAGTCATCTGAGGCGTTGTGCGATCCCTGGCCGCCCTCCGTCACCGAGGCGACCCGCCCTCCGTCGAGGACGACGTCCCGGGTGCCGGGCAGGAATCGGGTGCCGTCGAAGACCGTGGCGTGGGACAGAACTGTGACCATGGGCGTGCTCCTCATCATTGAAAACCAACTGGTCGGCCGTGTGCAGCCGATCCTTCACATCTATCACGGACTCCCCCGCCCGTACACAGTGAAGCAGTGAGGCCGTGAAGCTGTGAGGTAGCGAGACCGTGAAGCAGTAAGGCCGTGGGGCGGTGAGGCAGCCAGGAAGCGAGGCAGTGAGACTGTGAGACTGTGAGGCCGTGAGTGATGTTGGCGGTCAGACTCGCACGCGACTGTCTGACACGTCGGGACCACGCTCCGGGCCCGACGTGTAGGGTCAGTCCGTCTTGAGTCGTCGGACGAGGACGTCGGAGCCCCCATTCCGACCGACCGAGACGAAGCCCCGGTCGGTGTAGAGCTTCGCTGCGCCGTTGCCGTCTTCGACGGCGAGGCTCACTGCGGGGTATCCGCTCATCCGCACGAGCGCACACACGGTGTCGACGAGGGCGCCGCCGATCCCCTGCCCTTGGTATTCGGGGAGGACTGCGACGGAGAGCTCGGGGATGTCAGCGGCGACCCAGCCGTACCCGGTGAAGGGCGCAGCATCGTCGGCCGGTGTCAGATCGGCGGACGCCGTCTCGGCACCTTCCCCCTCTGCTTCCGCGGCGGCGGTGTCAGCGGTCTCGTCCTCCACGCTTCCACCGTCAGCCTCGCCCGCACCGTCAGCCTCACCCGCACCGTCGGCAGCCCCTGTGCCCTCAGCCTCACCCGCACCGGCCGTACTCTCAGCTTCTCCCGCTGCGTCGGTCACGATCTCGCTGGGGACCACCTCGGCGCCGGATTTCCCCAGAGCCGCCGCGAAGTCCCCGCCCACACGTTCGTCGACCTTGCCGACGACGTCGGCGATATCGGCCAAGCGCACCCAAGCGAGCCCGACGATCGGCGAGTCGGTGTCCGCCTCGGCGTGGGCGGCCACGGCGATGTCACCGTCGCGTCCCCAATCGCGGTAGTAGAAGACGGCGTCGCTGCGGTAGCGGAGCTCGTCGATCTCGATGCGCGGCTGGTCCATGGACCAGTTGAAGCACAGGTCGAGGAAGGGCAGGAAGATTTCGTCGTCGGCCCCAGCCGGCAGCGGACGGATCCGTCCGCGCAGCCAGGAGGACCCAGCCTCGGCGGGGGTGGTCTGCGGGTCCTGAGCTTCGTTCTTCCCAGCGGTCATGAGATTCCTTTCTCAACGGCGCGATCGATCCACGCCCGGTTGCGGACTCGCCAACCCAAGGTCACGGCGCGCAGGCCGACGAATCCGATGCAGAATGCGGCCCAGAGTCCCGGCGCGCCCGGCCACAGTGCGACGATCGGAACGAGCAGGATCGCATACCCGACCACAGCGACCAATTGTGCCAGAGCGAGGTAGCGCGCGTCCTCGGCTCCCATGAGAACGCCGTCGAGGACGAAGACGTACCCGGCGATCGGCATGCTCACCGCCAGCACCGGCAGCAGTGCGGTCAGTTCGGTGACCACCTCGGCGTCAGAGGCGAAGGCCCGCGGGATGATGCCGGAGCCGGCGAACAGGATGACGCCGACGACGAGGCCGAAGACGATTCCCCACAGGCACAGTCGCCGGTTGATCGCGGCGACTGCCTCGGCGTTCCTCGCCCCCAGCTCGAGCCCGATCATCGCCTGGCCTGCGATGGCAAGCGAATCGAGGGCGAGAGCGAGAGCGAAGAAGATGCTCTGGGCGACCTGGATCGCGGCGAGTTCCGTGGTGCCCATCGATGTGGCGATGAACACGAGGATGATGAGTGCGGCACGCAGCGAGATGTTGCGGACGAGCAGCCAGCCGGAGGTCTTCGCCGAGGTGAACACGCCCGACCAGTCGGGGCGGACGGTGGCGTGGAGACGCTTGGCCGCACGCACGGAGATGACGATGTAGACGGTGCACATCCCGGCCTGCGCGATGACTGTGCCCATCGCAGAACCCGCCACACCCATATCGAGCCCGTAGATGAACAGCGCGTTGAGGCCGATGTTCGCCACACATCCGACGGCCGCGACGATCAGCGGGGTCTTCGTGTCCTGCAGCCCGCGCAGGAGTCCGGTGGCGGCGATGACGGTGAGCATGAACGGCAGACCCCACCAGGAGATCGCCAGGTAGGAATGCGCCCCCGAGGTGATCGCCGGCCCCGGATCGAAAGCTGCGATCGCGGTGTCCAACAGGGGCAGTCCGATGATGATGAGCAGCACCGAAGTGCACAGGGCGAGCCAGATTCCGTCGAAGCCGGCCGTGATCGCTCCCGCCCGGTCCCCCGATCCCATCCGTTTGGCGACGCGCGGGGTCGTGGCATAGGCGAGGAAGATCATCAGACCGAGGACCGTCTGCAGAATCGTCGAGGCAATCGCCAGTGATCCCAAAGCACCCGCGCCGAGGTGGCCGACCATAGCCGTGTCCGTGAGCAGAAAAATCGGTTCGGCGATCAGGGCTCCGAGTGCGGGGAGGGCCAAACGGAGAATGTTCTTGTCGATCGCTGCCACAGGTCGATTCTAACGAATCGCCCTCGCCGAGAGCCCAAGTGAGCAGTGGAGTGACCGCTGTGTCGGGAATGCAGGTCGGGTGGACGCAGGGTCGGGGACACTGACCGGGCAGCCGTCGGACCGAGCGCAGAGCCTGCTCGGAATCTCGTGTCAGTGGCGAACGATACTGTGGGATGACAAACAACGGAGAGATGAATGGATTTGCAGTCAAGCTATTTGGACGGACTGTTTGTGACTGGCTGTTCTATTTGTAATCAGATAGTAATATTCATCTCTATCTCCTGATCGTATAATTGAGGTAGGGACTTTCCCGACGCTCGACTTCCACAGAGACGTGGAGAGAGGCAGCACCGATGAAGACCATCGGCAACAACGACAGCTCGACATCGATCCTGCCTGCTGCTCCCCCTGCCGACGCGGACGCTCAACTCCTGGCTGAGCACCGCCGGACGCATGGTCGTCGGCTCGAGATCGCCGAAGACAGCGACCTCATTGACTTGCTCCGTGCCTACACCGAAAGCAGTCTCGCTCAGTTCAATTCCCTCATCGCCACCAGCCGAGCGGTCGTCCAAGACGTGGCCTATGTCCTCGGCCTCAAGGCAGGAAAGCCTGACTCTGTCTACGAGTTCGCCCCTTTCACGGAGACCGTCACACGCCACTGCGGTGCCGTGCCCGGGACATCCGCTGGCTGCGCGGAAAGCGCCGCGGAGGATGCTCACGGCAACAGGGCCCTTGCAGGCGGTGGCTCCCCGACCGGCGAGGAGGCGAGCGCACCAGCCGTCGAGGAGTCTTCGTCTCCATCAGCGTCCCCATCGGTTGCGGCGGAACGCTCCCGTGCGTCGGCGCCTTCCGCCGACGCCGGCCGGCGCTCGTTCACGGGTCAGCTCACGGCCGCTGAGACTCTCGCCTGGACGACGGCATTGGCTCAGGTCGAAGCGGAGACCGGCACGAAGTTCGGCACAGGACGAGGACGGAAGAAGAACCGCGCCGCGGGCCGGCACCTGCGTCGTGTGCGCATGTTGGCTCAACAGCTGCTCGACAGCCCCGAACCCCTGCCCGACTTCCCCGGCTTCGACCCGAAGCTCACGTTCTTCACGTGGCTGCGCGGCAACATCGAGATGACGGAGGCCGGCGTGTACTCCAGCCTGCTCGGAGCCACGACGAGCAATTCGCTTCGCCATATGACCTCGGCGATGACATTTGCGCACGGACTGCCGAAGTTCCTGCGCCGCTGCCTCGACGGCGATTTCACCATCGAACACGTCGACTGTGTGACCCGCGCGTGCCGCGATCTCCATTTCGAGCATTTCCCCGCGATCGACAACTTTCTGGCCAGGCGGCGCGCCGATATCACGATCGAGACGTTCAAGCGTTCACTCGCACTCAAGATTGCGGCAACCCAGCCGCCCGACGACACCCTCGAAAGCGTCGCCCTGCGCCGTCGCGTCGACTATTCCGCCGGTGACGACGGAACCGCCTACCTCACCCTGACCGGGCCCGCGCCCGAACTCCAGGCCTGCTACCGGAGACTGGATGCATTCGCGCGTGCCGTCTATAAGAGCAACACGAGTGCCTTCTCCGGCCAGCTGAAGGACGGAGACTGCTTCGATGAGGACCGATCGATCTCGGCGCTCATGTTCGACATCCTCACCCGGACGAGACCGCAGATGAAGCTGCGCATCATCAGCACCAACGGGGTTGACGGCAAGTCGACGAATACGGACTTCCCACTCGACGGGCTCCTCTCCGGGATCGACGGCGTCCCTCTGCGTGAGGGCGAGTCTCTGCTCGACCTCATCGAGCGCGTCTTCGATGACATGGACGCCAACGGATACTCCCACCAGACACAGGCGGAGTCCGCCAGAGCCCAGGATGACCCCGTCGCGAGTCGGCCAGAGACCGCCGACCTTTCACAGATCACCCCAGCCCATCGTGCCTTTGAGTCACAGCTCCTCGAAGCCATTCTCAGCAGCCGCACCACCCCGAGCGACAGCACCGGCCCAGCGGCCAACAAACCCGTCGGAGAGGAACTGACCGGCGCTCTCGCTTCCCTCATCGGATCACGCGCCAGCGGGGCACGACCCGCTGGCGAAGACACAGGCGAAGCAGTCGTCGGTTCTCCCGACGCGTTCGGACTGCCGATCCGTCACGAAGGAGCCCGTCGAATCAGCTTCGAGTTCCTCCTGGACATGCCGACGAACGAGTACTGGCTGTCGAATCAGGCACGGACCTTCATCACCGTGCCCATGCTGACCCTGCTCAGCCAGCTCCAAGAGCAATGCGACGGAGACCACGTCGATGCTCACGCCGGCGAGGCCGCTGCTCCCCCACCCTCAGGAGCACCACCAACGTCCGAGCCACCGCCGACCGACTCATCACCAACATTCGAGCTACCGCCCTCCGACGCACCATTGACTTCGGACGAGGTGTGCAATCTCGCTGGAACACTGCCGGACGGATCCCCGATCCCTGCCGATATGGCGCGCAGGGTCGCCGGGTACTCCACCACCTGGACTCGCCTGCTCACCGACCCGGCGACCGGCACTCCGGTCGACGCGAAGGCGACGACTTACGCAATCCCCAACAGCATTCGAAGAACACTGGTCGCACAGTTTGTGACCTGCACGTTCCCCGGATGCACTCGGCCCGCCGAGACAACAGAGATCGACCACATCGACCCCTTCAACCACTCTGATCCGAGTCAGGGAGGACTCACCCGGTTCGGGAATCTCCACTGCCTGTGCAAGGTCCACCACCAGCAGAAGACCGACGGAAAGTACGACGTCAGGATGACCGAACCCGGTCATCTGGAATATGTGTTCCGTCGGGGCGCCACCGTTGAAGTCGTCGTTCCAGACAATCCCCTCAACGTTGAGCACGCGCGCCTGTTCCTCGAACGCTTCGGCCGCGGCATGCCCCGAACGAACAAGCCACCCGATCAGGAGAAGCAGCCAGCTCCCGGCGGGAAGTCACCCGCCCCCGGTGACAGTTCGCTACCATCCCCGATTGACGATTCATCGCCGTCGCCCAACGAGAAATCGCCGTCGCCCAACGAGAGGTCATCGTCGCCCAACGAGAAGTCGCCGTCGTCCAACGAGAACTCATCGTCAGCGCACGACAAGCCCTCGTCAGCGCACGACAAGTCATCGTCGTCGCACGAGAAGCCATTGCCTTCGCCCGATTGCGGTTCTCTGCCGACCCCCGGTGAACGGCGGAGGGCATCGGCTTGCCCCGAGCCGGCTGCCGCCGACGGACAGCCCGGATGGAGAGAAGCCGATCCCCACTCCATTACGAGCTTCCAACCTTCGGCCCCAACCGACCCTGCCGAACGTCGGAGGGGAAGCGAGTCCCCGACCGAACATAGGGCGGGAAGCGAGTCCGGCGACGATCCCGCCGTTCTCCGCGACTGGTTCTGGGACTCCGGAGAACCACCGCCGTTCTGACACACGGCCACGAGTCCGTACGACACAAGCCGGTGGCATCTGGATCAATCTCAATCCAGATGCCACCGGCTTGTCAGTCCCTCAAACAGTCGACGCTTCAGACTCTCAGCCCTCCAGCGCGTCAACCTTTCAATACATCAGCGCATCATCCATGCGGCGGACCGCTGTCACATCAGGAAGTCCGGGCAGCGAACCATCGTCACATCAGCGAGTCCGCGCAGCGAACGGCCATTGCATCAGCACAACAACACCTCGGGCCACCAGCGCACAGGGACTTCACCACTTGGGAGCATCAGCTTCTCAGCAGCACAAGGTTCGAGCACCTCGGCGGATGAAACGTCGTACGAGATCAGCAGACTTCGAACAGTCCGGCTGCACCCTGGCCGCCGCCGATGCACATCGTGACGACGACGTACTTGGCGCCGCGACGACGTCCCTCGATGAGAGCGTGCCCGACGAGACGGGCACCCGTCATGCCATAGGGGTGACCGACGGAGATGCCGCCGCCATCGACGTTGTACTTCTCCGGGTCGATGCCGAGACGATCGCGGCAATACAGCGCCTGCACAGCGAATGCCTCGTTGAGCTCCCACAGATCGATGTCATCGATAGACAGACCGTGCGTCTTCAGCAGCTTCGGGATCGCGAAGACCGGGCCGATGCCCATTTCGTCCGGCGCGCAACCGGCCACAGCCATACCGCGGTAGATACCCATCGGCTCGAGTCCGCGCCGACTTGCCTCCTCGCTGGACATGACCACCGAGGCTGAAGCACCATCGGAGAGCTGAGAGGCGTTTCCGGCCGTGATACTCGGAACCTTCGATGCCACACCGGGTTCGAGCACCGGATTGAGACCGGCCAGGCTCTCCAGCGTCGTCGAAGGACGATTGCCCTCGTCGGCTGTGAGGAGGACCTCCTGTCGCGAAGTCTCCTTCGTCTCCTTATCGACAACGACTTTCGTCGTCGGCAGAGGCACGATCTCTTCGTCGAAACGGCCGGCTTCCTGACCGGCAGCAGTGCGCTGCTGCGAGGACAGCGAATACTCGTCCTGAGCTTCACGGCTGACGCCGTAGCGCTCAGCAACCACCTCGGCGGTGGCCAGCATCGGGTAGTAGATGCCGGGAACATTCTCTTCGAGCCACGGATCCTTCGCCCTGAACATGTTCATCTTGTCGTTCTGGACCAACGACACCGATTCCACGCCACCGCCCACGACGATCTCCTGACCATCGAAGAGCACCTGCTTCGCAGCAGTGGCGATGCCCATCAGACCCGACGAGCACTGCCGATCGATCGACATCCCCGGGACCGTCACGGGCAGACCCGCGCGCAACGCTGCCTGGCGGGCCACGTTCGTGCTCTGGCTGCCCTGCTGGAGCGCGGCGCCGAAGACGACGTCCTCGACCTCACCGCCTTCCAGACCTGCCCGCTCAACGGCATGCTTGATCGCATGTCCGGCAAGCTCCTGGGCCTGAGTGTCGTTGAATGCACCGCGGTAGGCCTTGCCGATCGGCGTGCGCGCGGTCGAGACTATGACTGCTTCTCTCATGGATCTAACCTTTCGAAGATGTCGAACATCGCGTCATGAGTTCATGGATGGTGCTGGCCTGCGAGAACTGCTGCCCGCCAGCAGGCACTGACGTGCGGGATCCGCTTCCCGCAAACAGGTGCTCACGGTCAGTCCTTCGGCCCACCGGCAACGTAGATGACCTGACCGGAGACGAATCCGGCGCCTTCTGAGGCGAGGAACGATGCCGTGTGGGCGATGTCCTCGGGCTTGCCGGAGCGCGCAACCGGGATGCCTTCGACAGAGGCCTTGACGAAGTCGTCGAAGTCCATGCCCACGCGCTCGGCCGTGGCCTTCGTCATGTCGGTTTCGATGAAGCCGGGGGCGATGGCATTCGCGGTGACGCCGAACTTGCCGAGCTCGATGGCCCAGGTCTTCGTGATGCCCTGGATTCCGGCCTTCGCGGCCGAGTAGTTCGTCTGCCCGCGGTTGCCCTGCGCCGAAGTCGACGACATCGAGATGATGCGCCCGAACTTCTCTTCGACCATGTACGACTGGACGGCCTTGGCCATGAGGAAAGCTCCGCCGAGGTGGACGGAGAGGACCTTGTTGAACTCCTCATACGACATCTTGAACAGCAGGTTGTCGCGCAGGATCCCGGCGTTGTTGACCAGAACGGTGGGCGCACCGAGGGTGTCAGCGACCTGCTTGACGGCTGCGTTGACCGAGTCCTCGTCGGAGACATCGGCTTCGAGCCCGAGGGCTTCCCCTCCGTCGGCCTTGATTGCTGCGACGGTGTCGTCTGTCGGCCCCATGTCGAGGACGGCGACCTTGAGTCCGTCGGCGCCGAGCCGCTTGGCGATTGCCGCGCCGATGCCGCGTCCGCCTCCGGTGACGATAGCTGTACGAGTCATATTCGTGCTCCTCAGAATAGTGGTCTCAGATATCAATGTCGTATCGCGCGATCACGAGCTGTCACCCTCCGCTGCAGTGCCGATGTGACCGGGGTCTCTTGCGCAACCGCTTTCACTCTAGACCATTTCTCGTCGCTGAACGATTGATTGCTCAAAGTGTGGGCATATCAGCGCGATAGCAGAGCCGCACAGGCGGCGCGAGCGCCCCGGATTCGGCTCCGCACCACGCCTCACCTCGCCTTTTACGGAAACAAGGCGACGAATCTGATTGATTATCGAACGTTCAAAAATCTCGTCGAAAATCATTGACTTCGCCGGATTGTTTTGGGAAGGTTCAAATCAGTCGCTGTCGATCTCATCTCGACGGCGCCTTCCGAGAACCGTCACAGAAGACACCTCGGACACTGTGTGGAGCGTCCTCGCTCCGGGAGCTTTTCAAAGGAGAAAAGATGCACTCTGTCTCGCGAAACCGCAGTCGAAGACTATTGGCCGCCGCAGTCGTGGGCGCATTCGCATTGTCGCTGAGCGCCTGTGGAGGTGGAGGTTCGGGAGAAGGCGACACAGTCGTCATCGGCTACACCGGACCGCTCAGCGGTGGAGGCGCAGCATACGGAGAGAACGTCCAGATCGGCCTCGAAATGGCCATCGACGACCTCAACTCCGACGGAGTCGAAGTCGACGGCAAGCCCGTCACTCTGGAGCTGAAGGCCCTCGACGACAAATACGCACCAGCCACGGCGGCAAGCAATGCCCAGCGCCTGGCCGATCAGGACAAAGCACCGGTCGTCGTCTCCCCCAACGCCGGTGCGATCAAAGCGATCCAGCAGATCAACAGCGGCAGATCGAACTTCCTCATCTCCGCGTACACCTCGGATCCGGCGATCGTGCAATCGGACAATCCATTGACGATGATGATCCCTCCGAACTTCGAGTCCTACGCCGATGAGTTCACCGAAACCGCCATGGAACATGGCGGGAAGAAGCTCACACTGCTGGGAACGCAGAGCGAATACGGTCAGCAGTGGACCGAGTCGATCACCGAATCGTGGAGCGCCGCCGGCGGAGAGATCGGCAAGGACAACAGCATCGACTACGCCACGGTCTCCGACTTCGCCGGACCCGTCTCCAAGGCACTGGCAGAGAAGCCCGATGCGATCTTCGTCGGCGGACCCTCTCAGCCGACCGCTCTGATCATGGAGGAAGCACGCAAGCAGGGCTTCAAGGGCAGCTTCCTCGTCATGGATCAGGCCAAACTCGACGAGATGGCGACCGTGACGAAGCTCGACAATCTCAAGAACTCCGTCGGAGTCCTGCCTGTCGCCGAATACGAAGACCCGGGCACAGAGGACTTCCTCAAGAAGTTCGCCGACAAAGCCGGGGACAAGAAGGTGGCCACCAGCGAAACGGCGCTGAACTACCAAGGCATCGCCATCATCGCCAAGGCGATGGAAGTCTCGGGCAGCACCGACGATCCGGAGAAGATTCGCGAAGCCATCACGGACGCGCTTCCGGAAGTCGACGACCGGTACAAGGTCAACGGGTTCCCTGAGGAGATCACCGACGAAGGGCATCTGGTCAACCCGAACCTCGAGGCGACCTTCCTGGATGACGACGGCAAGTACACGAAGATCCCGATCGAACAGGTCTCGGACAACAAGTAACTTCCGTCTGCGGCACGACAGTGGGTGAGGCGCCACGACGGCGCCTCACCCGAGCCGCCCTCATGCCTGCAGAGGACCAGAATCATCATGACTCTCTTCATCCAACAACTCTTCAACGGCCTCGCACTCGGCGGTGTCTACTGTCTGGCTGCGATCGGTCTGACCCTGGTGTTCGGCGTCCTGCGCATTCCGAACCTGGCGCATGGTTCGCTGTACATGCTCGGCGCCTACATCACGTACTTCTTCCTCACGACCATCGGCGTCCCCTACATCGCGGCGATCGGAATGGCCGCGATCATCCTCTTCGTCCTCGGCGTCGGTCTCGAACGTCTGGTCTTCCACCCGCTTCGGAACTCTCCGCACACTCACCACATGATCGCGGCCGTCGGTGCGATGTTCTTCTTCCAAGCCCTCGCACAAGCGATCTGGGGCGCGGATTTCCGCCGGATGGACACACCGATCACCGGCGAACTGCGAGTCCTCGGCGCCGAGATCTCCGCCCAGCGCATCGTCATCATCATCACTGCGGTGATCGTGTTGGCCCTGCTGGCCTGGTTCATCAAACGCTCCATCCACGGACAGACGATCGAAGCGATCGAACAGGATCGCATCGGCGCCTCCCTGGTCGGAATCAACCCGTCCATGGTGTCGATGCTGACTTTGGGGCTCTCGGCCCTCCTGGCCACGATCGCGGCAGGACTGGTCGCACCGATCAACCTGCTCTCCCCCACGATGGGCGATGCCCTCAACCTCAAGGTCTTCGCCATCATCATCCTCGGCGGGCTCGGGTCCCTGCCCGGTGCGATCCTCGGCGGTTTCGTCCTGGCGATCGCCGAGACGATGACCGCCACCTATGTGTCCTCGGCATTCGGTGACACCGTGGCCTTCATCGTTCTCGTGGCCGTGTTGGCCATCAAACCCAATGGACTCTTCACGAAGGCGGTGCAGCGATGAACGCATTGAAGAACCCGAGAATCATCGGCACATTCGCCCTCGTCGTCCTCATCGCTGCGGCTCCGCTCTTCTTCGCACACGAGAACTACGCCATGCGAGTCATCACCGTCGGAATGTGCGCGGCGATCGCGGTCTACGGACTCAACATCATCCTCGGCTTCACGGGACAGCTGTCCCTGGCGCAGGGCGGCTTCTTCGGAATCGGCGCCTACGGCGTCGGACTGCTCACCACCGACTACGACTGGTCGTTCTGGTCTGCTTTCGCCGTCTCCGTGATCGGCACCGCCGTCATCGGATACCTGTGCGGGCTCATCGCACTGCGCACGAAAGACGAATACTTCGCCATCTTCACCATGGCCATCGGCTTCATCATCTTCCTGGTCATCAGCCGGTGGGAATCTGTCACCCATGCGCACTCGGGAGTCAACAATGTGAAGTTCCCCGAAGGAGGCGGCCTCGTCGACTTCGGTTCGCCGGTGGCAATGTTCTACCTCGTCTTCGTCATCCTGCTCATCTGCGTCTACATCACCTACGCAGTTCGCCGCTCGAGTGTGGGCCGGACCCTGCTCACGATCAGAACCAGCGAAGACCTCGCCGACGCCATCGGAGTGCGAGTCGGCTTCAGCAAGCAGCTGGCCTTCGCCGCCTCCGCGGTCTTCGGCGGCATCGGCGGCGGCCTGTACGCCACCGTCGTCGGCTTCATCGGCCCGGATTCCGCGTCCCTGGACAAGACCTTCGAATTCCTCATGTTCATCCTCGTCGGAGGCATGGGTACGGTCGCAGGACCGCTCTTGGGCAGCATGATCGTGACATTCCTGTTCGAGCTGTTCCAGGACTTCCAGGCCTACCGCTTCATCGTCTTGGGACCGATCATCGTCGCACTCGTGATCTTCGCACCCAGGGGAATCATCGGCTACCTCGGCGGGTTCGTCGACAAACGCAATCGTCGACGGCGAGTTGCCGCCGCCCGCCGAAGCGCGGAAGCCGCTGAGTCAGCGAACCGAGGTGGCCCGTCCGGACACGACGACGCGGCAGATTCCCATGTCACCCGTTCCGGCGGCCCGGCCGCTCCCGAGGAGAAGAAATGACCCTGTTGGAAATACGTGGCCTCGGCAAACGCTTCGGCGGACTCGATGCGGTCAAGGACGTGGACCTGGACGTCGAAGAGGGACGGATCACCGCGGTGATCGGCCCCAACGGTGCCGGCAAATCGACCCTGTTCAACCTCGTTCACGGCTTCTACCGGCCGACGTCCGGCAGCATCCGCTTCAAGGACGAGGACATCACCCACTCCTCGCCGCACAATACGGTGGCCGGAGGAATCGCACGCACCTTTCAGACCACGAACCTGTTCGATGACAGCACCCTGTTGGAAAACGTGCTGGCAGGTCGGATCGTGCGTTCGAAGTCCACCATCTTCGACGCTGTCTTCCACACTCCGCGGCACCGCCGGGAGTCTCGGATCAATGAAGACCGTGCCATGGAGGCTCTCGAGTACTGCGGGGTGGCGGAATACCGGCACGATCTGGCCTCCAATGTTCCGCAAGAGGTGCAGAAGCGCACCGCCGTCGCCATGGCCTTGGCGACCGAACCGGAGCTGATTCTCCTTGATGAGCCCGCCGGCGGCATCCCCGAGGAGGAGACCGCGGACTTCGGCAACCTCATCCGTTCGCTGCCCCAGCGTGGGGTCTCGGTCCTCCTCGTCGAACACAAGATGACGATGATCATGGATCTCGCGGACACGATCCTCGTCCTCGACCACGGGCAGAAGCTCGCCTTCGGCGTGCCTTCCGAGATCCAGTCGAATCCGGACGTCATCCATGCGTATCTCGGTTCGACGCCCCAGGATCCGACGGACCAGAAGGAGAAGTGATGCTCACACTCGACAATGTCAGCACCGGCTACGATGCCACCGACGTCCTCCACGGCGTGAGCATCACCGCGCGGGCGGGCGAACTCACCGTCATCCTCGGCGCGAACGGTTCGGGAAAGACCACGCTGTTCAGAACCATCAGCGGACTCATGCGCGTGCGGACGGGAACGATCGACTACGAGGGCCGGAAACTCCACCGAGCCCGCGCCAACGCCATCGTCAAGTCCGGAATCGCACACTGCCCCGAGGGACGTCATCTGTTCGGGAAGATGTCGGTGGAGAAGAACCTGCGGCTGGGGTCGTACCCGCACAGGAACAGTTCCCGCACCGAGGAGATCTATGCGGAGGTTCTCGACCTGTTCCCGATCCTCAAGGAGAAGGCGAAGCAGCCGGCCGGCTCGCTGTCGGGCGGACAGCAGCAGATGGTGGCGATCGGTCGGGCGCTGATGTCGGATCCGAGCCTGCTGATCCTCGACGAACCGTCAATGGGTCTGGCACCGATCGTCGTCGAACAGGTCCTCGAATCCGTCGCACAGATCAATCGCAACGGCATCGGCGTCCTGCTCAGCGAGCAGAATGCGAAGGCGTCGCTGGCGATCGCCCATCGCGGCTATGTCCTCGCTGAAGGTCGGATCGTGCTCGCCGATGATGCCTCTCGGCTGCTTGACAATCCGGACGTCCAGGCAGCCTATCTGGGTCTCTGACGCGCTCCGAGACGCAGCTGATGCCTCGCCGAGGCGCAACCACCACCTCGGCGAGGCATCATCCGTTCTGATTGTCGGTCGGTTATGCGTGCACGTGCACGCGTTCGTCATTCCTCGAGGAAGCGGGAGACGTCTCCGGCTCCGACCCGGGCGACCTCGGGGAACCGGCCGGTGAAGTCGATGACCGAGGTCGGCACGACTCCGGGCACGCCGGATTCGATGACGATGTCGACGTCGTTGCCCAGTTGGTCCACGACATCCTCGGCGTGGGTGAGCGGATCCTCATCGCCGGGCAGCAGCAGAGTCGACGACAGGATCGGCTCGCCCATCGCTTCGACGAGAGCCAGCGCGGTGACGTTCTGCGGAATCCGCGCCCCGACCGAATGCTTCTTCGGATGCATCATCCGCCGCGGCACTTCCTTCGTCGCCTTCATGATGAAGGTGAACGGCCCCGGCGTCATTGATTTGATCGCCCGGAAATCCGAGTTGTCGACGATGACGAACTGTCCCAGTTGGGCGAAATCATGGCACATGAGCGTGAAGTGGTGCTTCGAGCCCAGCTGCCGGATGCGGGTGATCCGCTCGATGCCGTCCTTGTTGTCCAGGGCGCAGCCCAGCGCGTAGCAGG
Source organism: Brevibacterium sp. FAM 24630 (assembly GCF_049804075.1). Lineage (NCBI taxonomy): Bacteria > Bacillati > Actinomycetota > Actinomycetes > Micrococcales > Brevibacteriaceae > Brevibacterium > Brevibacterium sp. FAM 24630. Next base: position 33,522 of record NZ_JBNBZD010000024.1, on the reverse strand, counting down.
AGTCCGTGGGGTAGGCGATGAGCCCACCATTTCTCAGGGACTCGGCGGCCTTCTCGATCAGTCGGTCCTGTGGGTTCTCCGGATGGATATTCAGTAGTGTCGCCATACTTCATGCTAACCACTCAGGCTTCGGAGGGCGAGGGGGCCGCGCCCTTTCGCGCCGATCCCGTCACCGGATCTCCCGTCCCCGTGTCCGCGTCGGAGGCCAGGAGGATGTTCACCCACCTCGCCCGCGGGTCCGCGTCGACGAGCAGCGCCTTGAGCAGCAGGGTCGCCGGCAGCGCCAACAAGGCTCCGAGCCACCCGAGGATCCACACCCAGAACAGCAGGGAGAGGAACGACACGAGCGGGGTCACGCCGACGGATTCTCCTGTGAACTTCGGCTGGATGATCGCCTGGATGACGAAGTTGAGCACACTGTAGGCCACGATCACCCACACCGCCGACTGCCAGCCGCTGTCGACGAGCGCGAGCAGAGCCGGCGGGACGAGGCCGATGACGAAGCCGATGTTCGGAATGTAGTTCGTGAGGAACGCGAGCACGCCCCACACCCAGATGAGTGGAACATCGATGATCGCCAAGGCGACGACATCGAGGAAGGCGACGATGAGACCGAAGATCGTGGCGACCACCCAGTAGCGACGGGCTCCGCGGGCGAAGTCGCCCAACGAGGCCGACAGGGAGGGTTTGATGTCCAACAGCATCGTCATCCGCCTGTCGATGCCCATCGAATCCATCGCCACGAAGAAGACCGACATGATCACCGTCGTGAGCAGACCCGCGACCGAGGACACGTTCGTCAGCAGCGGGTAGATGGCATCGAGCACGGAGCGCACGTCGAAGGCCTTGAGCTGCTGCTGGATCACCGAGGAGGTCACCCCGATGTCCGAGAGCATCGCCAGTGCGTTCTGGTACGAGTGGGCGAGTTCGTTGCTGTAGCTGGGGATGAGGATGACGAGCTCGGCCACCGACCACGCTGTGAGCCCGAAGAAGGCGAGGATCATGCACAGCACGAGGATCACCGAAATGGATGCGCCGATCGCGCGCGGCACCTTGAACCGGGTGAGGAGCCGTTGCACGGGGTAGACGACGATGTAGAAGTTGAGGGCGAGGAACACCGGAGCCACGATGTCCTGCAGACCGCGGAAGAACATGAGAGCGTAGGCCAGCCCCGCCATGGTCACCGCGATCATGAGCGCGCGTGCCGGTGGGCGCGAGTGCCAGGGCCGGGGGCCGACGTCGGCGCCCGAGTCGTCGATGCCAGGGCCCGATTCGTCGACGCCGACTCCCGAGCCGTCGAGGTGGGCGCCCAAGTCGTCGACACCTGCGTTTGATTCGTCGATGCCGGCAGCCGAATCCTCGATCACCGAGGCGGCGCGACCGGAGTCGTCCCCCGTCGTTTCCGAGTCGGCAGCCGAAGCGGCGTCCGTGGCCTGTTCAGACTGCGACTCCGCGGACGGAGCGGACGGGCCAGTCGGAGCGGACGGGCCAGTCGGAGCGGACGGGCCAGGCGGAGCGGACGGGCCGGGCTCAGCAGGGCGTGCCGAGGCACCGGCCGCACCGGCTGCCGCATCGTCGTGTGCGGTCGAATCCTCGGACCGCTCGCCCTCGTTCACTCAGCGTCTCCGCCGCTTCTCGCGGATGCGCATCGACACCTCGATCGGGGTGCCCTTGAACCCGAAGGTCTCACGCAGACGGCGAATGATGAATCGACGGTAGCCGGGGTCGAGGAATCCGGTGGTGAAGAGCACGAACTTCGGCGGACGCGACTGCGCCTGAGTGCCGAAGAGGATGCGCGGCTGCTTGCCCCCGCGCACGGGGTGCGGGTTCGCAGCGACGAGCTCACCGAGGAAGGCATTGAGCCGACCCGTCGGAATGCGGGTGTCCCAGCCCTCGAGTGCTGCCTCCATCGCGGGGACGAGCTTCTCCGCATGCCGACCGGTCTTCGCGGAGATGTTCACCCGCGGAGCCCAGGCCACATGCCCGAGGTCCCGTTCGATCTCCCGTTCGAGGTAGTAGCGGCGTTCGTCATCGAGCAGATCCCACTTGTTGAACGCGAGCACCACGGCACGGCCGGCTTCGACTGCGGTGGTCACGATGCGCACGTCCTGCTCGCTCAGAGGCGCCTGAACCTCGAGGAGGACGAGGGCCACCTCGGCGCGTTCCAGCGCGGTCTGCGTCCGCAGCGCCGCATAGAAGTCAGCGCCGCTGGCCTGATGGGCACGACGACGGATGCCGGCGGTGTCGACGAAACGCCACTGCTTCCCGCCGAGCTCGATGAGCTCATCGACGGGGTCACGCGTGGTGCCGGCGACATTGTCCACGAGCACACGATCGGTGCCGATGAGCTGGTTGAGCAGGGAGGACTTGCCGACATTCGGACGCCCGACGAGCGCGATGCGACGCGGTCCGCCCTCTTCGATACGGGCGTCGACGGCCGAGACCTCGGGCAGGATCGTCAGAACCTCGTCGAGCAGGTCAGCGACTCCGCGACCGTGCAGGGCCGATACCGTCCACGGCTGGCCCAGGCCCAGGCCCCACAGTTCGGCGGCCATCAGTTCGCCGCGCTCGTCATCGACCTTGTTCGCGGCGAGGATGACAGGCTTCTTCTTCCGCCGCAGCATCTTCACGATCATCTCATCGGTCGAGGTCGGACCGGTCGTCGCATCGACGACGAGCACAACGGCATCGGCCATGTCCACGGCGATCTCGGACTGCACTGCAATCCGCGAGGCCATGCCCTTCGAGTCCTGGTCCCAACCGCCGGTGTCGACGAGGGTGAATTCCTTCGTGTTCCACTCCGCGCGGTAGCTCACCCGGTCACGGGTGACTCCGGGAACGTCTTCGACGACGGCTTCGCGGCGACCGAGGATGCGGTTGACCAGCGTCGACTTGCCGACATTGGGTCGGCCGACGACGGCGAGCACGGGAGCGGCACCGAGGGCCTCCTCTTCCTCGTCCTCGAAACCGTAGGCGTGCAGCAGCGCTCGGTCTTCGTCTTCGAGCTCGTAGCTTTCGAGTCCGGCTTCGAGCGCGGTCGCCCGCTGCTCGGCTTCCTCGTCGCTGATGCTCTCGACGCGGTCGACGAGGTCCTCGTCGGGTGTCTCGTGGAATTCGGGTTCGCTCATTGTGAGTCCTTCACCAGCTGCAGCACCGTCTCGACCACCTGATCGAAATCGATGTCGCTGGTATCGAGTGTGTACACTCCGTCGGCGGCTTCGAGGAAGCTCGTCGTAGCGGAGTCCTTCGCGTCACGGCCTGTGACGAGATCCTGGGTGGCGGCGACCGCCTCGGCGTCGGCGTTTCCGTGGACTTCCTTCGCTCGGCGGGCCACGCGGACCTCATCGCGAGCGGTCATGAGGATGCGCACCTCGGCGTCGGTGGCGACGACGGTGGTGATGTCGCGGCCTTCGACGACGATGCCCTCGGGGGCGGCGGCGATGTACGCCCGCTGCATGTCGATGAGCTCCTCACGTGCGTCGATGACGCCGGAGACGGTCTGCACATTCGCGGACACGTCCTCACCGCGGATGTCCTCGGTGACGTCGATGTCGTCGACGGAGACGAAGAATTCGTCGGGGCTCAGCGAGATCTCCAGATCGGCGCCTCGCACCTGTTCGAGCACGTCGACGGGGTCGGTGACTCCGCGGTTGAGGCACAGCCACGCCATCGCCCGGTACATCGCACCGGTGTCGAGGTACTGGTAGCCCAGCCTGCGCGCCACCTCCTTGGCGGTGCTCGACTTCCCCACTCCGGACGGTCCGTCAATGGCTATGACGCTCATGCAGTTCCTTCTTTCTCGATGGCGGATTCGGGGATCTGCCATCCCTTCGACAGCAATCCGATCTCCAGCTCCTGCTGGATGGCCGGGACCACGGACACGTCGACCATGCCGAGTTTCCGACCGGAGGCGTGATCCATCCGGAAGTCTTCGACGTTGACGCCGAGGTCGCCGATGTCCTTGAACAGTCGGGCCAGGGTTCCGGGCGTGTCCGGAACCAGGATCGTGACAACAGCATAGGTGGTCGGCGGCTGCCCGTGCTTGCCGGGAATCCGGTCGTGTCCCTCATTGCCCAGCGCGATCGCCTTCGCAAGCTGTCCGGTCGCCCCGGGGCCGAGTTCGAGAGCGCCGATGACTTCGTCGAGCTCGGTCCGCAGGTCGACGAGCACGGACCGGACTTCCTCGGCGTTGCCGGTCAGTATCTGCGTCCACAGGCCCGGATCCGATGCGGCGATGCGCGTGACATCGCGCAGACCCTGCCCCGCCAGCGCGATCTCCTCGAGCGGTGCGTGCCGCAGCTGGGAGGCGACGAGGGAGGAGACGATCTGCGGCACATGCGAGACCTTCGCGACCGCGGCATCGTGGATGCGCGGGTCGAGGTGGAGCACAGAGGCGCCCGTGTCCTCAGCCATGGCGATGACCTCGCCGAGGCGGGAGCCCGGTGTGTCCTCGTCCGAGCAGATCACCCAGGGCCGGGCCGTGAAGAGGTCCGACTGTGCGGCGATCGCCCCGGACTTCTCTCGCCCGGCCATCGGATGGCAACCGATGTACCGGTCGAGCTGCGCGGCTGTGACCAGGGTCTTCACCGACTCGAGGAGGCGGGTCTTGACGCTGGCAACATCAGTGACAGTCGCGTTCGGGTAGGTCTCCAGTGCGGTAGCGATGACGCGGGCGGCGACGTCGGGCGGGGTCGCCACGACGACGATGTCCGGGGGTATGGGAGCCGAAGTCGTGACCGTGGAAGCCGATGCCGTGGGTGCTGAAGCCGTGGCCGTGGAAGCCGATGCCGCAGCCGTGGGTGCGGACGAGCCGGCCGCCTGGGCGCTCGGCTCGGTGCCGGAGTCGGCAGTGCGGTCGGTGCCAGAGTCGGTCTTGGCATCGGTGCTGGAGTCGGTCGTGGCATCGGTGCTCGGGTCGGCGCTGGCAACGGCGTCGAGGAGACGTCCGGCACCGAGGTCCGCGGCGAGCTGCTGAGCCGTCGGCGAGGTGTCTTCGAGGGTCACCTGATGGCCCTTTGCGCTCAGCGCCAAGCCCAGGCTGGCACCGAGCAGGCCGGTGCCGATGATGTGGACTCTCACAATCCGACGGCCTCGAAGAGGGAGCCGACCTCATCGGAGCGCAGCGGACGGATCTTGCCCTGCTTCTGCTCGTCGAGGACGACCGGTCCGAAGCGCAGACGCACGAGTCGTTCCACGGGGTGGCCGATCTCGTCGAGCAGGCGGCGCACGATCCGATTGCGGCCGGAGTGCAGGGTGAGTTCGACGACGGACTTGCCGGGGGTCGAGTCGACGAGTTTGAAGTCGTCGACCTTGACGAAGCCGTCTTCGAGGTCGATTCCGGCCTTGAGGATGGCGCCGGCGTCCTTGGCCAGCTGGCCCTTGACCTTCGCCAGGTAGGTCTTCGGAACCTCGTAGCGCGGATGGGCCAGACGGTTGCTCAGCTCTCCGTCGTTGGTGAGCAGGATGAGCCCCTCGGTCTCGGTGTCGAGACGACCGACGTGGAAGAGCCGTTCGGTGTTGTTGCGCACGTAGTCGGCCAGGCAGGGGCGACCTTCGGGGTCGCTCATCGTCGATACGACGCCGGCCGGCTTGTTGAGCACGAGGTAGACCTTCTTGGTCTGTGTCGAAATTCTCACTGTGTCCACGTACACGGACTGCGTTTGGGGGTCGATCCGGGTGCCCAGCTCGGTCACGATCTGCCCATCGACTTCAACGCGTCCGTCGACGATGAGCTGCTCGCAGGCCCGACGTGAGCCCAGGCCCGCCTCGGCGAGCACCTTCTGCAGCCTCACACCGTCGCTGACATGGGCATCCGATGTCTGGCCGGTGCCGGAACCGCCCTTGTTCGAGGACTTCGCGGCGGTCGATGCACGCTGTTTTCGGCTCGGTCGGTTCTGGCGCCCGCCAGGGGCGCGTGGATCACGGTAGGGACTCATATACCCATTCTCTCAAATCAATCGTCAAGTCGTGACATCTCGGCGCCCGGGGCTGCGATATCGGCCCCGGTGGCAGGCATATCGTCATCGGCATCGAGGTCGCCGTCGATCTCGGCCAGCACCTCATCGTCATCGGAGCCGAGTTCGGCGACGTCGGCGTCCTCGGGCAGGTAGGGGGCGATGTCCGGCAGGTCGTCGATCGCGTTCATGCCCATCGTGTCGAGGAACTGCGGGGTTGTGGCATAGAGCAGCGCCGAGGTGGACGCTTCCTTCCCGGCTTCGACGATGAGTCCGCGCAGCAGCAGGGTGCGGATGACGCCGTCGACGCTGACTCCGCGGATCGCGGCGATGCGGGGTCGGGAGATCGGCTGCCGGTAGGCGATGACGGCGAGGGTCTCGAGCGCGGCCTGGGACAGCTTCGCGCTCTGCCCGGCGGTGAGGAAGTCCTTGACGACTTCGTGGTAGTCACCGCGGGAGAAGATGCGGAAGCCTCCGGCGACGTGGCGGATTTCGAAACCGCGCTGCCGGTGGTCCGCATCGCCGTCGTAGTCGGCTTTGAGTGTGGTGATCGCTTCGACAACGGTGTCCACGTCGAGGCCGAGAGAAGTGGCGAGCTCCTCGGCGGACACGGCCGAGTCGGTGATCATGAGCACGGCTTCGATGCCGGCAAGGATCTCGTCATCGATCATGCTTGTGCGTCTCCCCCAGCAGCGTCAGTGCCCTCATCGTCCTCGTTGTCATCTTCCCCATCATCGCCAGCGTCCTCGTTGTCGCCTCCCCCATCATCGACAGCGCCCTCATCGTTGTCAGACATCGACAGGTCGCCTCCCCCATCATCGCCAACGCCCTCGTCGTTGTCGGACGTCGACGGGTCGCCGCCTGCTGAGTCGTCGCCGCTTTCGTCGCCGCTTTCGTCTCCGCTCCAGTCGCCCTCGGTGCGCAGGTCGACGCCGTCTTCGCTCATTTCGGTGCGGTGGATGAGCAGCCGCCCCAGCGGTTCGGGCTGGTCGAAATCGCAGAGTCCGACCTTGAACAGTTCGAGCAGTGCGAGGAATCGGGCGACGACGACCAGGGTGTTCTCGGCGGTCTCGAGCAGTTCGGCGAAGTCGATCTCTCCGGCGCGCAGCAGGGAGAGGATGTGGCCGCGCTGCTCGGAGACGCTGACCAGCGGCAGGTGGATGTGGTCGACGGCGACACTCGGCGGTGTGTGGTCGCGTTGGAGCACGGTGGCGAAGATCCCGGCCAGCTCACCGGGGCCGATGTTCATCTCCAGCGGCGGCAGCACGTCCTGGAACTCGGCTTCGAGGGCGACGTCGCGGGGCGCGCGGATCGATCCGGCGGCCATCGCCTCGGCGAGGTAACCGGACACGGACTTGTACGCCTTGTACTGGAGCAGGCGGGCGAAGAGCAGGTCGCGGGCCTCGAGGAGTTCGAGGTCGAGGACCTCCTCGCCCTCTTCGTGCGGAAGCAGCCTCGCGGTCTTGAGGTCGAGCAGGGTGGCCGCGACGAGGAGGAACTGGGAGATCTCGGCGAGGTTCGCCTTGTCCTTGAGTTCGGTGGTGTAGGAGATGAACTCGTCGGTGACCTCGGCCAGGGCGATCTCCGTGACGTCGAGACGTCGTTTCGAGATCAGCCCGAGCAGCAGATCGAAGGGCCCGGAGAAGTTCTCGAGTTCGACCTGGAACCCTTCAACTGCCGTGCCCGTGTCATCCGCAGTTCCGGCACCGTCGTCGGTGCTGGCTGCGGGATCGTGCGTGCCCTGTTGGATGGTCTCGCTCAGGGTGCGCCTCCGCGGGCGATGAGCTCCCGTGCGAGTCGCCGATAGGCTTCGGACCCGGCATGTTTGGGGGCGAAGCTCGTGATCGGTTCGGCGGCCACGGAGGCATCGGGGAACTTCACGGTGCGATTGATGACGGTCCCGAAGACCTTGTCGCCGAAGGCCTCGGTCACCCGCGACATGACTTCCTTCGAGTGCAGGGTCCGCGAGTCGAACATCGTCGCGAGGATCCCATCGACCTCGAGCGAGGGGTTGAGTCGGTCCTGGACCTTCTCGATCGTCTCCACCAGCAGAGCGACGCCGCGGAGGGCGAAGAACTCGGTCTCGAGCGGGATGATCACGCCATGGGCGGCGGTGAGGGCGTTGACGGTGAGCAGACCGAGCGAGGGTTGGCAGTCGATGAGGATGACATCGTATTCGTCGGCGACCTTCGACAGCGCCCGCGCAAGCACCTGCTCACGGGCGACCTCGCCGACGAGCTGCACTTCGGCGGCGGAGAGGTCGATGTTGGCTGGGAGGATGTCGATGTCCTCGAAGTCCGTGCCCACGATGACCTCGTGCGGGTCCAGACGCGGATTCATCAGCAGGTTGTACACGCTGATGTCGAGGTCATAGGGGTTGAGGCCCAGACCGACGGACAGGGCGCCCTGCGGGTCGAAGTCGACGAGCAGCATCTTCCGGCCGTATGCGGCCAGAGCCGCGCCGAGGTTGATCGACGAGGTCGTCTTCCCGACCCCGCCCTTCTGATTGACCATGGCGATGATGCGGGCGGGTCCATGCGAAGCCAAGGGGGCCGGCTCCGGAAATTCCTCGGGCTCGGCTGCTGCGGTCTTCTGCTGGGGGATATCCAACGCCTCTTGCGTATTCATCACTCGGATGGCCACCTTTCGTTGCTCTTCGTCCAACCCTACCGCGCCCTGGGGTGCGAGGTCGCGTACACTTCCCGCAGTGTCTCTTCAGAAACCTTCGTATAGATCTGCGTCGTCGTCACCGAGGCGTGCCCGAGCAGCTCCTGAACGACACGGATGTCGGCCCCACCCTCGAGCAGATGGGTGGCGAAGGAGTGCCGGAACGTGTGCGGAGAGACTTCCGCGTCGATCCGTGCCGCCTCGGCCGCGTCTTTGACGATCTGCCATGCGGAGACCCGCGAGAGCCGGGTTCCGCGGGCGTTGAGGAACAGCGCCCCGGCCGGCGACGAGGTCTTCGCCTTCGCCGCCATCCCCGGCCGCACTCGCGACACCCACGCCCCCAGTGCCGTTGCCGCGTGCGATCCGAAGGGAACGATCCGCTCCTTCCCGCCCTTGCCGTAGAGACGGACCAGCCCGGAGTCGAGGTCGACGTCATCGAGGTCGACCCCGACCGCTTCGGAGATGCGCGCTCCCGTGGCGTAGAGGAGCTCGAGCAGGGCTACGGCCCGGATCTGGACGGGCTCCTCCCCCGCCGTCGTGGCAAGCATCGCCTCGATCTCGTCGAGCGAAAGCGCCTTGGGCAGGCGCAGCCCTTCCTGCGGCGGACTGACCTCGGAAGCCGGGTCCGTGGGGGCGAGATTCTCCGCGAGTGCGAAGGTGTGGAAGCGCCGAACGGCGACGAGGGCCCGTGCCTGCGACCGCGGCGCGAGCCCCGTGTCGAGCAGGTGCAGACCATAGGCTTCGACGGTGGACCGTTCCACCTCGCCGAGGCGGCCGATCCCCTCACCGCTCAGCCAGGTTCCGTACCGGGCGAGGTCACGAGCATAGGCGTCGATGGAATTGCGGGACAGGCCGCGTTCGAAGCGCAGGGAATTGAGGTAGGACTCGAACCCTCGACGCAGTTCTGCGGAGAGGTCGTCGGGCAGCAGTTCGGCGCCGTGCCGAGCCACGAGGAATCAGGCCTCGTCGGTGCGATCGGAACCGGTTGGTCCGTCCCCCGCGGTCGCGCCGCCTGTCGGCGCGTTTCGCCCGGCTACGTTCCCTGTCGGCGCGCTTCCCGCGACCACGTTCTCTGTCGGCTCGCTTCTCGTCTCGGCCTCGGCACCGCGACCGAAGTCCGGGCGTCCGTCGACGAGGGGCCGCGGTGAGTCGACGGCGCGCAGTTGAACCGGCTGTCCGGCCGCTTCGGCGCGCAGCACTCTGTCGACCTGGAGGATCGCCAACTGGGCGATCGCATTCGTGACCCGTCCTTCGGCCACAGCGTCGAGCGCCTCGTCGACGCTGACCCAGCGGAAGCGGAACCCTGCCTCTTCCTCGTCGCGTTCATGCCGGTCGGCCTCGGGCACGAACGTCAGGTCACGGGCGAGGTAGAGCCGCATCGTCTCGGAGCTGCCGCCCGGTGTCAGGCAGGAGTCGCTGAGAACCTCCCACCGTTCGGCCGTGAGGTCGGCTTCTTCGACGAGTTCCCGCTTGGCCGCGTCGACCGGGTCCTCTCCGGCAACGTCGAGCAGGCCCGCGGGGACCTCCCACAGACGGGACCGCACCGGGTGCCGGTACTGCTGGACGAGGAGCATCCGCTGCTGGTCGTCGACGACGGCGATCCCCACGGCACCGGTATGGGCCATGAGGTCGCGGACGAGTCCGGAGGCTTCGGGCAGGTCGAAGCTCTCGCGTCGGATGTCCCAGACCGCACCGCGGTAGACGACCTCGGATCCGGAGATCGACGGAGTGTACGGCTCATCCTGCAGGGTGCTCATCGTCTGCCTTCCTCTTCATCGACGGTGGTGCAACGGCGAATGCCGCCGGCGTGTCCGCCGACGGCATTCGCTGACAACAGTGGTCACAGTGCTCACTGACGCGCCAGCGCCGCGGCCACGAGCCCCGCGAACAGCGGGTGCGGCGCGGTCGGACGCGACTTCAGCTCGGGGTGGGCCTGTGTCGAGACATAGAACGGGTGGGTCTCGGCGGACAGTTCGACGAACTCGACGAGCTCACCGTTGGGTGAGGTGCCGGAGAACTCCAGTCCCGCCTCGGCGAGCTGATCCCGGTAAGTGTTGTTGACCTCGTAGCGGTGGCGGTGCCGTTCGCTGATCGTCGTCGCACCGTAGACACCGGCGACGACGCTGCCCTCGGCGAGGTTCGCTTCGTAGGTGCCCAACCGCATGGTCCCGCCCAGGTCTCCTTCGCCTTCGACGATGGAGAGCTGCTCGGCCATGGTCGCGATGACCGGGACCGTGGTCTCCGGGTCGAACTCGGACGACGACGCCGCCTCGATGCCGGCGACATTGCGGGCGTACTCGATGACCATGCACTGCAGTCCCAGGCACAGACCCAGGGTCGGGATCTGGTGGGTGCGGGTGTACTCGAGTGCGCCGAGTTTGCCTTCGATGCCGCGGATGCCGAAGCCGCCGGGCACGCAGATCGCGTCGAGTCCGGCCAGCGCCTTCTCGGCTCCGGCTTCGGTTTCGCAGTCATCGGAGGCGATCCAGCGGATCTTGACCTTCGCGTCGTTGGCGAAGCCGCCGTGACGCAGCGCCTCGGTCACCGACAGGTAGGCATCGGGCAGATCGATGTACTTGCCGACGATGCCGATCGTGACCTCGCTCGAGGGGTTGTGCACACGCTCGAGCACCCAGTCCCACTTCGTCCAGTCGACATCGCGGAAGGGCAGGTTGAGGCTGCGGATGACGAACACGTCGAGACCGCCGTCGTGGAGGACCTTCGGGATGTCGTAGATGCTCGGGGCGTCGACGCAGGAGACGACGGCGTCGGTTTCGACGTCGCAGGCCCCGGCGATCTTCGCCCGGATCGAGTCCGGCAGCTCGCGGTCGGAGCGCAGCACGATCGCATCGGGCTGGATGCCGATCGAGCGCAGGGTCGCCACCGAATGCTGCGTCGGCTTCGTCTTCAGTTCGCCCGAGGGCCCGAGGTAGGGCACGAGGGAGACGTGGATGAAGAAGACGTTGTCCCGTCCGATGTCGTGGCGGACCTGGCGGGCGGCCTCGAGGAAGGGCTGAGATTCGATATCGCCGACGGTGCCGCCGATCTCGGTGATGATGACGTCGGGGCGATCCGCCTCGGGGCGTTCGGCCTGCGCACGCATGCGCGCCTTGATCTCGTCGGTGATGTGCGGGATGACCTGGACCGTGTCGCCGAGGTACGCGCCGCGGCGCTCCTTGGCGATGACCGAGGAGTAGACCTGGCCGGTCGTGACGTTCGCGGCGCCGTCGAGGTTGTTGTCGAGGAAACGCTCGTAGTGGCCGATGTCGAGATCGGTCTCGGCCCCGTCCTCGGTGACGAAGACCTCACCGTGCTGGAAGGGATTCATCGTGCCGGGATCCACATTGAGGTAGGGATCCAGCTTCTGCATGGCCACGGTGAGGCCGCGCTGAGTGAGCAGATGACCGAGGCTCGATGCCGTCAGTCCCTTTCCCAACGAAGAGGCGACGCCTCCCGTGACGAAGATGTGCTTTGCCGTATGAGTGCCACCTGGGCCAGTTCGATTCACCACGGGATTTGATTCTATCAAAGTCCGGCTCACGAATCCGCGGCGGCGTCGGCCTCGGCGTACAGGTCGAGCAGCGTAGCGGAGATCGCGGCGCCGTTGCTGACGTCGATGACCCGCTTCTTCGCGGCTACGGCGGAGGTGCCGCGTCCGGCCGGGTCGTCGAGAAGATGATTGATCTCACGCAGCAGACCGTCCGTGTCGTCGGCGTCGACGCTCTTCGCGGCCTCTCCCCAGATGCCGGCGCGGCGTTCGCTGCCGATGAACACGGCAGGCTTCGACAGCTGCATGAGGTCTTCGTGGGACAGGCCGGTCATCGTCTCGCTGGCGATGACGACGTCAGCGGCCGCGGCCACATCGACGAGGTCACCGGCGGGGGCGACGATGACGCCGCGGTCGGAGAATTCGCGGGACACCGTCGACCGGTCCTTGCCGGTGCCGGTGAGGACGAAGACGACGTTGCGGTCGGGGCGTCGGCTGTTGATCTGGACGGCGGCGTCGAGCACGGTCGCCAGCGCCGTGTGATCGCGCAGGGCGATGGGGCTGGCGACCACCCAGGTGCCTTCCTTGACTCCGAGTTCGCGTCGGACATCGGCGCGCGGGGTGCGCACCGTGAGGTCGACGTCGATGTCCGGGTGGACGAGTTCGGCGCGTTCGACGATCGGGACCCGCCCGCTGTAGTAGTCGACGACGGGTTCGGTCGTGCCGAGGACGGCGGTGGCGGTGCGGCCGACGATCTCGGCGCCGGTCTTCTCGATGACGTTCGCGGAGTCGAAGGACTCGATCGTGGCGACGACTTTCGGATGCAGGCGGGCGGGCAGACCGGTGAAGGCGAGCCCGGCGAGCGTCGCCGCGTGCAGTCCGTGCGCGTGGACGATGTCCACGTGCTGGTAGTACTTGTGCAGGGTGAAGGCGGTGTTCGGGTCGGCCATGGAGAAGCGTCGGCGCGCCGCGAGTTCGATCTCGCGGAATTCGTCGGCCAGCTCCTCGGGAACTCCGAAGGTGCCCAGCAGCGACCGGTGTGCGGCGACGGCGACTTTGAAGCCCGCACGGAGGTGACCGAGCACGGCGAGCTTCGCCACTTCGACGACTGGGCCGGTGGTCTCGGCGAGCACGTGCAGAATCCTCGTGTCTGCGCTCAGTGGGTTGACCTCGCCGGATTCGCTCATTTCCTCATCCTCTACTTTCGATCGACGCTGCTTCTAGCCTACCTGGGCAGACACGAGTTCCGTGTATATGCCTGCGAGTTCTTCGGCGACTTCCCTTTCACCGGGAAGCTCGGCTCCGCGGGCTCGTGCCCGTGCCCCGAGCTCGGCGCATCGGGCGGGGTCTCCGGCGAGTTCGGCGACGGCGGCGGCGAAGGCCCGATCATCGTCATCGGGGACAAGGACACCTGCGTCGCCGACGAGTTCGGTGCTGCCGCCGGTTGCGGTCGCCACGATCGCCTTGCCGGAGATGAGCGCTTCCTGGAGCACGAGCGCGCGGGCCTCCCACACGCTCGTGAGCACGTAGATGTCCGCGGCTGCGGCGAGTTCGGCGACGTCGCTGCGTGCGCCGAGGAAATGCAGAGGGGGAATCGCCGAGGCGGCGCTGAGCTCAGCGTACTGTGCCCGGACTTCGCGGAGCACCGTTTCGTCGGCGGCGCCGGCGATGAGCACGACGAGGGCCGGATCGCCCGCGTCCTGTTTCGTGCGCGAGGCGTCCTGTCCCGTGCGTGCCGCGTCCGCTGTCCGGGTCGGGTTCGTGCTGCCCGTCGTGTCGCCGAGGCGGCCGAGCCCGCGCACGAGCATCGGGTAGTTCTTCTGCGGTGCGACCCTGCCCACGGCGAGGACGATGACCGCGCCCTCGTCGAAGCCGTAGGTGCTTGCCAGCTGGGCGCGGGTGGCGGCGGCCGCCTCGGCGCTCACCGGTGTCACCTCGGGTGCGGCGGCGGGCACGAACCGGGCATCGCGGGCACCGAGTTCCTGGGCACGTTCGACGAGGTCGGTGCTGGCACCGAGAACGAGGTCGGCGCCGCGGGCGAGCATCGTCTCCACGCGGATTTCGACCTTCCCACGCAGTCCCTGGCCGCTGGCCCGATTGTGGAGGCTGAGGACGAAACGCGGACGGGAGCGCAGGGTGCGCAGCGTCAGCTGCGTGATGAGTCCGGCGCGGAACCCGTGGGCGTGGACGATCTGCGCATCGAAGCTGCGCAGCAGACTGCGCTGCCGCCGGACCAGGGCGGCATCGGCGGGTCCGATTCCGGTGCCGAGTTCGAGCACGGCGAAGCGGACTCCCGGCAGCAGGGAGAAACCGAAGTGCTCATCGGTCGCGGCGGGGCCGATGACGCCGATCTCATGACCGGCCGCACCGAGGTCGCGGGCCAGTGCCTTGACGTGAGTGCCGACTCCCCCGGTGGAGGTGCCGATGACGAAGACGATCCTCATGATTCTTCCTCCCTGTCCGTTCCAGTGCCCTGCGGTACCGTCGCTTCGCCGGCGCCCGTGTCCTTCCGGTCGGCGAGCAGTCTGCGCACCTCGCCCAGGAAGCCGCGGTCGATGATGAGCACGATGAGCGCGAAGACCACGCAGCCGAGCAGTGCGGAGACGGTGCCGGCGAGCACGGCCGATCCCGCGGAATTGTCGAGCAGTCCCCCGAGCCACTGCGAGGTCACGACTCCCGCGGTTCCGGCAACGGCGGCGGCACCGAGGGTGAGCAGTCCGCGGCGGCCGACCAGCGCGAGGCCGGTGGGGCCGAGGACGCGGCGGATGGACGTGAGCAGGAATCCTCCGGCGACGCTCATGCCCAAGACGTAGCCGCAGCAGATGGCGATGAGCGTCAGCCCCGGATCCCCGTTCGCATTCGTCACGAGGATGGCCGCGATCATGCCGACGATGACGAGGAGCCACCCGGTCGTCGTTGCCGCAGCCGAATGGCGGGACCGTTCGAGGGCGTAGAACACGCGGGTGCCCCAGGCGACGAAACACCAGCCGGGCACGGCCAGTGCCATGACCATGATCGCCTGTGCCATCGAGTCGAAGGGCGCCGACGAGCTCTTCTCCGCGTCGATGGCGATGAAGAAGGTCTGCAGCGGTCCGGCCGCGGAGAGGAGGATGACGGCGCCGAGGCCGCCGATGGCGACGATGAGCGCGGTCGTCGTCGATGTCACGGCCCGCAGTCGCACCCGGGCTTCGGTACGGTGCGTGTCGGTCGCCTCGGGGTCGGTGGATCGTCCCACCCAGGTGGACAGGGTCGGGAACATCACGGTCGCCACGGTCACGGCGAGCACCGCATACGGCAGCAGGTAGACGGCGTTGATGTAGCTGAAGAGGACGAACGTGCCTTCTCCGCCCGAATGGTTCGACAGGGTCAGGGTCGCGAGCACGGCGCCCTGCTGCGCGAGCAGAGCCGACATCCCGGCCCCGGCCAGTCGCAGCGCCCGGTGGGCGACCCCGGGCGGGAAGGAGAAGGTGGGACGCAGTCTCAGCCCGGTCGAGGCCATCGGCAGCGCCAGAGGCAGGGCGAGGGCGGCCACGCCGATGGTCGTGCCCCAGCCGAGCCAGCCGAGGTGGGAGTGCCAGGTGTCGTCGTTGCCGCCGACCATGCGGTAGGCGATGTAGCTGCCGATGACGACGAGGCTGGACAGCAGCGGGGCGAACGCCGGCCAGAGGAACTTCCGGTGGGCTTGGAGCACGCCGGTGAGCACGGCGCCGATGCCGTAGAGGACGAGCTGCGGGGCGAACATGAGCAGCAGCTGCACGGTCGCCTGCACTCCGGTGTCGCTGGTCCGCGCATCGACGAGGACGTTCGCGATGGGCGCGGCGAAGACGGCGAGCAGGATCGACAGCGGCAGGGTCACCGAGACGGCCCAGGTCAGCAGTCCGGAGGCGATCCGCCCGGCCGTCGCGCGGTCCGATCGGGCCAGCGGGATCGCGAGCAGCGGGATGACGGCCCCGGCCAGGGCGCCTCCGGCGACGACCTCGAAGAGGATGTTCGGCACCTGGTTGGCGCTCTGGTAGGCGGTGCCGACGGTGCCGGCACCGACGGTCGCGGAGAAGACCAACCAGCGGAGGAAACCGACCAGTCGGGTCAGCAGGGTGATGATCGATACGAGCAGCGCCGTGGAGGCGAGGACTCGAACGAGCTTGCTCACACGCCCTCGCGGCCGAAGGCGTCGATCTCCCGCAGTCCGGGGGTGGACTCGATGACGGAGGTGAACGACACCTTCTCACTTGCCAGGGTGAGTCCGGCGAGGACGGCGAGGATGAGACGGCGGCGTCCCGGGCTCGCGGTTTCGGCGAGGATCACGCCGATGGCAGCGCCCAGCGCGTTCGCGCCGGTGTCCCCGAGCATGACCTCACCGGCCAAGTCCTCGGGCCAGGCCGCTGCCGTGGCGCCGGCGATCGCGGCCGACGGCGACCAGGACACGCGACGTTCGTGGTCGGTCAGCGCCAGGGTGAGCGCCCCTGTCTTGAGTGCGCGACCGGGTCGGAGGTCGAGGAGGTTGAACAGGTTCGCCGATCCGGCGATGACACCCCCGGTGACGACGATGTCCGCGGCCGCGGCGTACCAGGCGCGGTCGTTCTTCCGAGCACCGAGGCCGGTGCCGAAGGCGGATCCGAGGCTGTCTGCGAGTCCGTGGGCCCCGGGCCGAGGTGCCCCGCTGCGCAGGATCGTCGCGGCCGCGATCGCGGCGAGCGGAATTCCGGTGATCTTGAGCGCTCCGGTCGTGATCTCACCGCGGGCGAGTGCGCTCAGGTGTCCGCGCAGTCCCTTGGAGGACCCGGATTCGCAGAAGTCGTCGACGGCACCGAGGCCGCCCGCCGCGGCCGTGGCCAGCAGGGTCGCGGCTCGCTGCCGGGGGTCTTCGATGAGCAGTCCGCCGGCGAGCAGTCCAGCGGTGACGGCCGGGCCTTCGATGAGCGAGACCTCGCGGCCGGCGTGGTTGGTGCGCACCACGTCCCGCTGGGTGCGCAGCCGAGACCTGAGCACGGCCTTCGTCGCCGCGTATCCGGCGAGTCCGGCGACGGCGGTGCTGACGATGGAGCGGATCATTTCGCCTCTTCCTTCTTCGTCTCGTCCGTCTTCGCGGGCAGGATCCCTTCCGCGTCTTCGGCGAATCCGTAGTGTCCGTGGGTGCCGGCTTCACCGGCGGCCAGCGCCCGAACGGCGATGACGGGGCCGGCGCCGAGGCCGAGTCCGTCGACGGTGCTGGCCCGCGACTTCTCCGTCCGCAGCACGTTGACGAGTCCGTTCTGGGACGATCCGGCGTCGCCGGCGACGACGACCGAGGTGGCTTCGGCGGTGAGTGCGGTGACGAAGTCGGTCACCAGGGTGCGGGTGGCCTTGTCATCGGTGGCCTGCGGGCTCGGCTTCGTCTCCTCGGCCAGAGTCGAATTCTCATCGTCGACGACGATGAACAGCGAGGTCGTCTTGTGATCGGTGTCGGTGCGCAGACGGTCGGCGTCGACGAAGGCGTCGTAGAGCTGCGAGGACTTCTTCTCCGCGGCGTCACGGTCAGCGGGATCTTCGAGCATCGAGGCATCTCCGGTGAGCGCGATGACCAGTGCCGCGCGGATCGCCGTCGAATCGTCTTTCGGCAGCTTCGGCACGATCTTGCGCAGCTGTTCGAGGAACGCAGAGGAGTCCTCGAGACTGAGCGTGGTCGGGACGAAGGAGACGTCGCCGGCGATCGTGCCGTCGGCTTCCTTGACCCTGTTGCTCACCTCTTCGACCTGCTCGGGGTCGGCCTCGGGTCCGGCGATGATGCTCACGTCCTGGCCCTTGAGGGTGCCTTTGATGAGTTCGGGAGCCGCTGCGGTGACGAAGTCGTTCTGTTTGTCGATGTTGCCCTTGGCCGCATCGAGGTTCGCTCGCAGAGTGTCTCGGTCGCTGCGCAGCGCATCGACCTGGCTCTGCAGGGATTCCCCGATCGGTTCCTTGAGCGGGCCCGCGCCGAGGACGATGCCCACGGCGAGTGCGAGGAACACCGAGACGAGGGAGACGAGGTGGTAGCGGAAATCAATCACGGGTCAGTCCTTGGATGAAGCCGGCGGATTCTGTCGAGGCCGCGGGGTCCCCGCCGAAGAGGGAGCCGATCCAGCCGAAGAGGCCGTCGAGTTGGGCGCCGATGAGGCCGAGGAAGGTCTGCCCGGCCGAGGTTGCGGTCATCGCCACGCCGAGGGCGACGAGTCCGGCGATGATGAGCACGGCCAGCTGCAGGCTGGAGATGCGCTGCCGGTAGAGGAGGGAGACTCCCTTGGCGTCGATGAGCTTCGATCCCACTCGCAGGCGGGTGATGAACGTCGAGGCCATGCCCTTGCGGCCTTTGTCGAGGAACTCCATGACGGTGTCGTGGGTGCCCACGGCGACGATGAGTTCGGCGCCTTTGTCATCGGCGAGCAGCATCGCGATGTCTTCGCTCGTGCCGGAGGCGGCGAAGGCCACGCAGTCGACGCCGAGTGATTCGACGCGTTCGGTGCCCGGCGCGTTGCCGTCACGGTAGGCGTGGACGACGATCTCGGCTCCGGAGGTCAGCGCGGTGTCGGACACGGAGTCCATGTCGCCGACGATCATGTCGGGGCGGTAGCCGGCTTCGATGATCGCATCGGCACCGCCGTCGACGCCGACGAGCAGGGGCCGGTATTCGCGGATGTAGGAGGACAGCATCGCCAGGTCCTCCTTGTAGTGGTATCCGCGGACGACGATGAGCACATGTCGGTCGGTGAACTGCGTCTTCACTTCGGGCACGACGAGTTCGGCCGAGAGCAGGTCGGAGTCCTTGCGGATGTATTCGATCGTGTTGTCGATGAAGTCCACGAGCACGGAGTTCATTCCGGCTTCGGCCATGTGCATGTCGTCGGCGATCGTCTCGTGCGTCTGCAGAACTCCGGTCGCCACCTCGGTGTCACCTGCAAAGACGGTGCCGCCTTCGGTGGAGATCTCGGCGTTCTCGTCGACGGCGTCGAAGATCTCTGCTCCGGTGGCGTCGATGAGGGGGATGCCGGCGTCGACGATGATGCCCGGGCCGAGGTTCGGGTAGCGGCCGGAGATCGATTTGTCGGCGTTGATCACCGCGGCCGGTCGGCAGGCGACGAGGGCCTCGGCGGAGATCCGGTCGATGTCGGAGTGTTTGATGACCGCGATATCGCCTGCTTCGAGGCGTTTGGTGAGGTCTTTCGTGCGTCGGTCCAGGCGGGCAGGGGCGGGACCGGACCGGGTCGGTGCGGCGGGAACGTCGCGATGTCTACGCACTCTCATGGTCCGGCCATTGTCTCATGTGGTCCTCGCGCCGGCGTCCTTGACCTGCCGTGCATTGTCGAGGAGTTCGGCCGCATGGGCCTTCGCCGAGGCGGAGTCGTCCATTCCGGCCAGCATGCGGGAGAGTTCGACGACGCGGTCTTCGTCGCTGAGTTCCTGCACGCCCGAGCGCACGGTCTCGGCGTCATCGTCTTTGACGATGGTCACGTGCGTGTCGGCCCACGCCGCGACCTGCGGCAGGTGGGTGACGACGATGACCTGGGCGTTTCGGGCGAGCTTCGCCAGTCTGCGGCCGATCTCCACGGCCGCCTTGCCGCCGACGCCGGCATCGACTTCGTCGAAGACGTAGGTGGGAATGGATTCGCTGGCCGCGCGGACGACTTCGATGGCGAGCATGACGCGGGAGAGTTCACCGCCGGAGGCGATCTTGCCGATGTCGTCGGGAGTCGAGGATTCGTGCGCGGCAAAGGTCAGCCGCACCTCGTCGGCACCGTGGCCGGTCGGTTCCCGGGGCGTGAGCTCGAAATCGACGCTCGCCTTCGGCATCGACAGTGCCGCGAGCTCTTCGCTCACGGCCTGGGAGAATTCCTGCGCGGTGGCGGTGCGGATCTCTGTCAGCGCCGCGGCGGCTTCTTCCATCACGGTCCGCGCTTGGTCGAGTTCGGCGTCGAGGCCGTCGAGGTCGCGGTCTTCGGTTTCGAGTTCGGTGAGTTCGGCCGCGGACCGGGTTTCGAAGTCGAGGACTTCGGCCACGTTCTGGCCGTAGGGGGCCAGGGTGCCGAGTTCGGCACGGCGGGCTTCGGTCTCTTCCAGTGAGGTCTCGCCGAGTTCGTCGAAGCCGGAGAGGTAGGAGGACAGTTCCGCGGCGGAGTCCGACAAGCGCAGCACCGCGTCGCCCAGGGCTTCGCGGATCGTGGTCAGTTCTCGGTCGGAGGATTCGACGTCGCTGATCGCGGCGATGGCCTGATGGACGAGGTCGACGGCGGCTCCGGCGTCGTCGGCTTCGGAGCCGAGCAGCAGGTCGTGGGCGGCGCCGACGGCGCGGGTGATCTCGGCGGCGGCGCCGAGCTTCGCGGCCTGGGCGGTCAGCGTCTCATCCTCGCCGGGTTCGGGGCGCACGGCGTCGATGGCTTCGAGGCAGCCGCGCAGCCACAGGATGCGTTCGCGGCGGGCCGCGGTGGAGTCTTTGATGCGTGAGACTCGGGCTTCGGTCTCTTTCCAGGACTCGAACGCGGCACGGTAGCGGGCGGCCACCTCGGCGAGTCTCTGTCCTCCGGCGGCGTCGAGGAGCTGTCTCTGCTGGGCGGTGCCTTTGAGTCGCAGCTGTTCGGATTGGCCGTGGAGGGTGATGAGGTCGGAGGAGATGTCGGTGAGCACGGAGATCGGCACGGTGCGTCCGCCCGCGGTGGCCCGAGCGCGGCCCTTGAGCGCGACGGTGCGGGAGATGATCGCTTCGTCCTCGGCGCTGCCGCCGGCTTCTTCGATGCGCTCACGCACGGTCTCGGCGACATCGGTGAAGATGCCTTCGACTTCGGCTTTCTCCGCGCCCTTGCGGACGACTCCGGAGCCGACTTTGCGGCCCATGAGCAGGGACAGGGCGGAGACGAACATCGTCTTGCCGGCGCCGGTCTCACCGGTGACGACGGTGAAGCCGGTGTCGAGTTCGACCTCGGCTTCGGCGATCACGCCGAGGTGGGAGATGCGCAGTTCGGAGATCAATCAGGCCTCCTTGATCGGGCCCCGCCACCCGGAGACGGGCAGGCGGAACTTCGCGACGAGTCGGTCGGTGAAGGGTCCGGTGTGCAGGCGGGCGAGTCGGATCGGCGACTTCGAACGGGTGGCCTCGACGCGGGCGCCCGACGGCAGTTCAAGGGCACGGCGGCCGTCGCACCACAACACGGCGGAGAAGTCGGGGTTCGTCGGGGAGATCTCCACACCGAGCCGGGAGTTCGGGTTGACGACGAGCGGTTCGGCGAAGAGGGCGTGGGCGGAGATCGGGACGAGGATGAGCGCTTCGACCTCGGGCCACACGATGGGGCCGCCGGCGGAGAAGGAGTAGGCGGTCGAGCCGGTGGGGGTGGCGAGGATGACGCCGTCGCAGCCGAAGGAGGACACGGGGCGGGCGTCGACGCCGAGGACGACGTCGACCATGCGCGACTTCGAGGTTTTCTCCACGGTCGCCTCGTTGAGCGCCCAGGCGTTGAAGATGTTCTCCCCCTCGTGCCAGACGGACACGTCGAGGGCGAGGCGCTCTTCGACGAGGTAGTCGCGTTGGGAGGCACGGTGGACCGCCTCGGCGAGGTCTTCTCTTTCGCTTTCGGCGAGGAAGCCGACGTGGCCCAGGTTGACGCCCATGAGGGGTACGCCGGAGCCGTGGAAGCGTTCGGCGGCGCGGAGGATGGTGCCGTCGCCGCCGAGGACGATGACGAGTTCGCAGGCGTTCTTCCACTCCCCAAGCTCGGAGGCATCGATGATGACGCAGTGGTCGAGGATGTCGGCTTCGGCGACCGTTTCGGTGCCCAGGGCCGCGGCTTGGCGGGCGCGGATGCCGACGATCTCGTCGTCGAGGACGACGGGGGTGATGCCGTCGTCGAGGAGAGCTTTGAATACGCTGACGGCGGCCACGGCCGACTCTTCACGTTGGGGGTGCAGCAGCACCATGATGTGTCTGGTCACGACTCTCCTCTCATGATCTTGTCCAGGTGGGCGGGGATGGTTGCTTCGTCGAGCCTATCGGACTCATCCGGGGCGCGGCCGGGTCGAACACGCAGGAAGTACTCCCTGTTCCCGCTGGGTCCCGGCAAGGGTGAGGCCGCAATGTCGCTCACGCGTGCGGCGTGTTCGCCGACGGCGGTCACGACGGAGTCGATCGCACGGCGGCGGTGGGCCGCGGACGTGACGACGCCGTGCTTGTCGAGGCAGGAGCGGGCGAGTTCGAATTGGGGTTTGACCATAAGCAGCAGCTGCCCGGTCGATGCCGTGGCGGCCAGCAGCGGTTCGAGGAGCAGGCGCAGGGAGATGAAGGAGACGTCGGCGACGACGAGGTCGACGCTCGGTACGTCGGAGTTCGAGAGTTCGCGCAGGTTGAGGCCTTCGCGGACGTGGACGCGCGGGTCTTCGCGCAGCATGGGGGCGAGCTGGTCATGGCCGACGTCGACCGCCCAGACCTCGGCGACTCCGTGCTGGAGGAGGACTTGGGTGAAACCGCCGGTGGATGCGCCCGCGTCCAGGGCGGTGAGGTCGCTGAGCCTGGTCGTGAGTGCGAAGGCGTCGAGGGCGCCGAGGAGTTTGTGGGCGCTGCGGGCGACCCAGGGGTCGGGTTCGGTGACGGTGAGGTCATCGGCTTCGGCCACCTCGTGGGAGGCCTTGGTGATGGTGCGGCCGTTGACGCCGACACGGCCGGCGGCGATTTCGCGGGCCGCGCGGGAGCGGGAGTGCAGCAGTCCGCGGTCGACGAGTGCCCGGTCGAGCCTGCTCACAAGGAGCCCACCTGGGAGTCGAGTTCGTCGAGCAGGACACCGAGGCGCTCATGACGCTGCGCGGCGGGGGCGTCCTTGGTCTCGGCGAGGTGCGCACGCCAGCCGTCGACGGGCACGTCTCCGCTCAGCGAAGCCGGTGTCGGTGTCGGTTGGGCCTGCGGTGGAGGGGTCGGTCGCGGTGATTCGGTCACTGGTCCTCCTCAACATCGTTGCGAATCCCGGAGGTGTCGGCGGTGTCGGGACAGTCGCCGATCGTGCGCGGCAGCTGCTCTTCGGTCAGCACCGCCTCGGCGTCGGTGTCGCCCGCGTCGATGGCGTCCCAGGCACGGTGCAGGGCGGATTCGATCTGCGTGCATTCGCTGCGGTCGGCGCCGGTGATGAGGGCTTCGAGGCCGCGCAGACTCGGCAGGATGAAGGTCGGTCGGCGTTCGGGTGCTGCGCGGAGTGCATCGTGGATGTCGTGGATTCCGGTGAGCACGAGCGCGGTGTCGAAGCCGGCGGCACGTCCGCCTTCGATGTCCGTGTTCAGTCGGTCACCGACCATCAGCGGTCGTCTGGCGCCGAGGCGGCTGGCCGCGAATTCCATCATGTGCGGGGCGGGTTTGCCGACGATGACGGGTTCGGTGTCGGTGAGTCGGGACATGAGTTCGACGAATGCTCCGTTGCCGGGGACCTTGCCGGATTCGGTGATGAGGGAGAAGTCGGGGTTGCTCGCCCACCATTCGGCTCCCGAACGGATGGTCGCGCAGGCGCGCACGATCGTCTCGTAGTCGATGTCCGGGTCGAGCCCTTGCGCGATGGCCACGGGCTGGGCTTTCGCGGAGTCCGTGATCTCGAGTCCGGCGTCTTCGAGCGCGATGCGCAGTCCGGTCGTGCCGACGAGGTGGACACGGGCGCCGGGCCCGAACCGCTGCGCGAGGCGTTCGGCGAGCACCTGCGCCGAGGTGGTCACTTCGTCGTCGGAGGCGTCGATACCCAGCCCGGTGATCTTCTCCGCGGTCGCTTCGGCGGTGCGTGTGGCGTTGTTGGTCACGTAGTTGACGGGAATCTGCTGGGAATGGAGCCAGTTGATGCCGTCAGCGGCTCCGTCGATCGCGTGGGTGCCGTGGTAGACGACGCCGTCGAGGTCGAACAGGACACAGTCGATGGGCACGCCCGTGGTCTCAGGCGTGGAACCGTGCGACGTCTGTGCCTGTTCGGCGGGGAGTGTCACTGGTCTCCGTCGGCCTCGGCGGTCTCGGTGTCGGTCCCGGCGTCGGCGGTGTCGGTGGTAACGGTGTCACCTTCCGTGCCGGCGTCGGCTTCTGCCTCGGCGAGGATCTCGTCGAGTTCGGATTCGATCTCCTCGTCGGTGACCTTGACGGATTTCAGTTCCTTCGCCGAGACGTGCGTCTTCGACGAGGGGGTCTGGTCGGCAGGTGCTGCTGACTCGGCGGACGCACCTTCTCCGGCTTCGGACTCTGCGACTTCGGGCTTGCGGTCGTCGGTCTCGCTGCCGGCTTCGGTGGACGGTTCCTCTGCGGCCTCGGACTTGCGGTCGTCAGTCTCGCCGCCGGTCTCGGCGGACGCGTCGCCTGCGGCCTCGGGCTCGTCTTCGATCTCGTCGACGGTTTCGATCTCGACACCGGCGTTGAGGTCCGGCTCCTCGTCGCCGAAGAGTGTGCCGGTCGCCTTGGCCGTGCGGCGGGAGAGCTCTTCGTACTTGTCGGCGAGTTCGGGCTCGCCGTCGATGCGCAGCACTTCGGCGTAGGCGGCCATGAGACGGACCAGTGCGCCGCTGGGCTTCTGGGTGAAGTCCTCGGCTTCGATGAGTCGACGTGCGCCGGCGATGTCTCCGAGGTCGGACTTCGCTCCGGCAGCGACGATGACGAGTTCGGTGCGAGCATCGTTGTCGAGGTCGAGCTCTTCGGACTGCTTCAGCAGCTCGATGGCCTTCTCCGGCTTGCCGCGGCCGCGTTCGCCATCGGCGATGAGCGCGATGTTGTCATTCGACCCGGAGATGCGGCGGTGGGTGCGCAGTTCGCGCACGGCCTCGTCGTATTTCTCGACGTAGTAGGCAGCGATGCCGAGGGCCTCACGGACGACGGCGACGCGGCCGGCGCGAGCCATGGCGGCCTTCGCGTGTTCGTGGGCGCGGTCGGCATCGAGGTCGAGCAGCCCGCCCGCGGCGACGAGATGTTTGGCGACCATGATCGCGTTCTCTTTGTCGAGGGAGCGCAGCTGAGCGAAGATCTCTTTGTCGAGCTCGCGGCCGGTGACGCCTTCGGGGATCTCGGGTTCTTGGACGCGCGGGCGGCGGGCGCGCTGCTCGCGTGCGTATTCGCCGGTATCGGTCTTGCGCGACGCACGGCGGTCGTTGTCATTGCGGCCGTATCCTCCGCGGCCCCGGCGGTCGTCATCACGACGGTTGTCCTGGTAGCCACCGCGACGGTCATCATTGCGACGATTGCCCTGGTAGCCACCTCGGCGATCGTCATCACGACGGTTCCCTTGGTACCCGCCACGACGATCGTCATCACGACGGTCACGGTTGAAACCGCCCCTACGGTCATCATCGTTGCGACGATTGCCCTGGTACCCACCGCGACGATCGTCATCACGACGGTTCCCTTGGTACCCGCCACGACGATCGTCATCACGACGGTCACGGTTGAAACCGCCCCTACGGTCATCATCGTTGCGACGATTGCCCTGGTACCCGCCTCGGCGATCGTCGTCACGACGGTTTCCCTGGTACCCACCGCGACGATCGTCATCACGGCGGTTGCCCTGATACCCACCACGGCGGTCATCTCGGCGATCGGAATGGCGTGGCCCGCGGCCGTCCCGGTTGTCCGGTCGACGGTTGCGATTGTTGTCGCGATCTGCGCCGCGACCGCCTTCTGCGCGGCGGTTGTCCTGGCTGTCTCGCGAATCCCCTTGGGCCACGATTCTCCCTATGAAGTCTTTTCAATGTTCCGCTCCATTCTAGTGCACTCACCGCCGAGTCGCCCTGTGTGCGGGGACACGTCAGACTCCGCCGCGAGCTCTCCTCTCACCCGTCGACTCCCAGGTCACCGCGTCAGCCCTCTGTTAGAATCAAGGCGAATCCAGTCGAACGGCCAGCACAAGTCGAATCGGTTCGGCGGCAGCGGCAGTCCGCGTCGCCTCGGCACCAGGGGATGAATGACAGCGGACGTGGAAGATCATTGCGCGGATGACAGCCGTCTGCGTGTCTCCACGAGCAGAAATTCTGCAGCTATCCGCCTCCCCGCCCCGGTTTTCCTCGGTCCCCTGCCTTCTCTGCAGCACGCATACGCGATGGACAATCCCAACTGCGCTTGTGATCAGCATCATCGGATTGCGCATTCGGCCCCGTGCTTCGCCTATTGTTGTGCCCGGACGCATTCTTATGCCCGAACGCATCTGGGGCGAAGCTCTCGAACCGGGTTGCCCCGCAGGTCAGACGGCAGCTTCGCAAACGCAAGGCTCCTCAGTGACGCCGCATGCTCTGCTCGTGAAACCGATGGTTCGACCCCTCAGATCACACAGTCGTTCACCCGCTAGAAAAAGGAGAAATCGTGCCAAACACACTCTTCATCGACGGACAGTGGGTTTCAGCCGTCAACGGTGGAACCCGCAAGATCCACAATCCGGCCGACGGCAGCTTCGTCGCCGAGGTGGACGAAGCCAGCCCCGCCGACACCGAACTGGCGATCAAGGCCGCCCGCCGTGCCTTCGACTCCGGCGTCTGGTCCTCCGTCCCCGCCAGCGAACGCGGCGACATGCTCCTGAAGTTCGCGGCCGTGCTGCGTGAGCGCAAGGACGAATTCGCCAAGGCCGAATCCCTGGACACCGGCAAGCGCTTTGTCGAATCGCAGATCGACATGGACGACATCGCGAACTGCTTCGACTACTTCGGCAAGCTCGCCGCAAACGATGCCGGTCGCGTCGTCGACGCGGGAACCGACACGGTCGCCTCGAAGATCGTGCACGAGCCCGTGGGTGTCTGCGCCCTCATCACCCCGTGGAACTACCCGCTGCTGCAGGCCGCGTGGAAGATCGCCCCGGCCATCGCCGCCGGCAACACCTTCATCCTCAAGCCCGCCGAACTCACCCCGCACACCGCGATCCTCACCATGCAGGTCCTCGAGGAACTCGGCCTTCCGGCCGGTGTCGGCAACCTCATCCTCGGCGCCGGAGCCGATGCGGGAGCTCCCCTGTCCACGCACGAGGACATCGACATGGTCTCCTTCACCGGTGGCGTGGTCACCGGTCGCCTGCTCGCGAAGAATGCCTCGGCGACGATCAAGAAGATCGCACTCGAACTCGGCGGCAAGAACCCGAACGTCGTCTTCGCCGATGCCGACTTCGACGCCGCCCTGGACAATGCGCTCAATGCGGCCTTCGTCCACTCCGGCCAGGTGTGCTCCGCCGGTGCCCGGCTCATCGTCGAGGAATCCATCGCCGAAGAGTTCGTCAACCGCCTCGTCGAACGTGCCGAGCAGATCCGACTCGGCGGACCCTTCGACGACAACGCTGAGACCGGTCCGCTGATCT
This sequence comes from Brevibacterium sp. FAM 24630, assembly GCF_049804075.1. Classification (NCBI taxonomy): domain Bacteria; kingdom Bacillati; phylum Actinomycetota; class Actinomycetes; order Micrococcales; family Brevibacteriaceae; genus Brevibacterium; species Brevibacterium sp. FAM 24630. Next base: position 6,139 of record NZ_JBNBZD010000024.1, on the reverse strand, counting down.
CCGCGGCCCACCGCGACAAGGTCGCCGCCTACGTCGAGAAGGGTGTGGCCGAGGGTGCTCGTCTGCGCTGCGGCGGCAAGTTCGGTGAGGGTGACCTGGCCGACGGCTTCTACTACCTGCCGACCGTGCTCGACCAGGTCAAGCGCGGCATGTCCGTGGTCGAGGATGAGGCCTTCGGCCCCGTCGTCACCGTCGAGACCTTCTCCACCGTCGACGAGGCGGTCGAGATCGCCAACGACACCTACTACGGACTCGCCGGTGCCGTGTGGAGCCAGGACGCGGGCAAGACCCAGCTGGTCGCTCAGCGCCTGCGCCACGGCACCATCTGGATCAACGACTTCCACCCCTACCTGCCGCAGGCCGAATGGGGCGGCTTCAAGCAGTCCGGCTTCGGTCGCGAGCTCGGCCCCACCGGTCTGGCCGAATACCAGGAAGCCAAGCACATCTACCAGAACCTCGAACCCGCTGTCACCGGATGGTTCCCCGACCACACGAAGTGACCCTGGGATCACAGACGAATACGCAGAATAAGGAGAGATGGACAGTGGAAACCACTCATAGCTTTGATTATGTTGTTGTGGGAGGCGGCTCGGCCGGAGCCGCAGTCGCCGCCCGCCTGAGCGAGGATCCCCAGGTCACCGTCGGACTGCTCGAAGCGGGTCCGACCGATGTCGGTGAGGACGTCGTCCTCCAGCTCAACCGCTGGATGGAGCTGCTCGAATCCGGCTTCGACTGGGACTACCCCATCGAAGAGCAGGAGAACGGCAACTCGCACATGCGCCACGCACGGGCGAAGGTGCTCGGCGGCTGCTCCTCGCACAACTCCTGCATCGCCTTCTGGGCCCCTCGCGAGGATCTCGACGAGTGGGAGAACACGTACGGCGCCACCGGCTGGGGATCGAAGGACACCTTCGGCCTGTACAAGAAGCTCGAGAACAACGAGCTGCCCGGTGACCACCACGGACACGACGGTCCCGTGCGTCTGATGAACGTACCCCCGGTCGACCCCTGCGGCGTCGCTCTCCTCGACGCCTGCGAGCAGGCCGGGATCCCGCGTGTGCAGTTCAACGACGGCGAGACCATTGTCAACGGTGCGAACTTCTTCCAGGTCAACCGCAAGGACGACGGCACCCGTTCGTCCTCCTCGGTGTCCTACCTGCACCCGATCCTCGACCGTGAGAACCTCACGATCCTCACCGGCACGCAGGCCCGCGAGCTCGAGTTCGATGACGCCGACAACTGCACCGGCGTGCACGTGGTCAACAACGCCTTCGGCCACACGAAGCGCATCGAGGCGAAGAAGGAAGTCATCGTCTCCGGCGGTGCCATCAACACCCCGCAGCTGCTCATGCTCTCGGGCATCGGCCCCAAGGACCACCTCGCCGAGGTGGGCATCGACGTTCGCGTCGACTCACCGGGAGTCGGCGAGCACCTTGCCGACCATCCGGAAGCCGTCATCGCTTGGGATGCGAAGAAGCCGATGGTCGAGGATTCGACCCAGTGGTGGGAGATCGGCATCTTCACCCCCACCGAAGAGGGTCTCGACCGTCCGGACCTGATGATGCACTACGGTTCGGTGCCCTTCGACATGCACACTCTGCGGCAGGGGTACCCGACCTCGGAGAACACGTTCTGTCTGACTCCGAACGTCACTCACGCGAAGTCCCGCGGAACCGTGCGTCTGCGCTCGAAGGACTACCGCGACAAGCCGAAGGTCGATCCCCGCTACTTCACGGACCCGGAAGGCCATGACATGCGCGTGGCTGTCGCCGGGATCAAGAAGGCCCGTGAGATCGTCTCCCAGGACGCGATGTCCGAGTGGGCCGGCGAAGAGCTGTTCCCGGGCAAGGACGTCGTCACCGACGAGCAGATCGCCGATTACGTCTCACGCACGCACAACACGGTCTACCACCCGGTCGGCACCACCCGGATGGGACCGGTCGATGACGAGATGTCGCCGCTCGATCCCCAGCTCAAGGTCAAGGGCGTCAACCGTCTGCGCGTCGTCGATGCCTCGGCGATGCCGGAGATCACCACGGTCAACCCGAACATCACGGTGATGATGATGGGTGAGAAGTGCGCGGAGATGATCAAGAACGGTCAGTGACCGATAGATGGAACGGTCTGTGACTGTCAGACAGACCGGTCTGTGACCGATCGATGAAGGGGCCGCTGCGAATGGCAGCGGCCCCTTCGTCATGCTCGGACCGAGTGATGCTCGGATCCAGTCGTACTCGGACCGGGTCATGCTCGGACCCGCAGGGTATCCGGGGATCGGAATCCGGAGCGGGTCTACCCGTCGTCGCCCTTGCCCGACGTTCGGCGACTGCCGGTTCGGCTGGCGAGGGTGCCTCCGCGTTTGACCTTGTGACCGTGCGAATCGATGTAGGGGTCACGGAACTCCGGTGCCGGTTCGACGGCTTGAGGTCTCGTGACGACGTCCTCGTCGCTGTCATACTCGTGGCCGAATTCGTCGTCACCGCCCTCACGACGTTCGACCTCTTCGGGCGGCAGCACCTTCTTCCAGCGGCGCATCCGCACCCTGGGCAGCACGCCGGCGTCCTCGCGCAGCGCCCGCATCAGAGCGTAGATCTGGAAGTAGGCGATGATGAAGAACGGCAGACCGACGAGGATGATCGTCGATTGCAGGGCTTCGAGACCGCCGGAGCCGGAGAATACCAGCAGAGTCGCCGTGACGACGGCGACGGCGAGGGCCCAGAAGATCCTCTGCGGCAGCGGGTTGAAGTCCTCATGCCCGTTGTTCATCGTGTCGACGACGAGTGCCGCAGAGTCCACCGAGGTGACGAAGAAGATGATGACGAGGACGATCGCGATGACCGAGACGGGGCCTGCCAGTGGGTAGTGGTCGAGGAACGCGAAGAGCGCACCGGGAATGTCGCCTTGGTCGACGACCCGGTCGACCAGTCCCCCGCCCTTGTTGAACTCGATGTCGAACGAGGCGTAGCCGAAGATGCCGAACCACAGGATCGAGAACGCTGCGGGAATGGCGAGCACGCCGATGACGAACTGTCGGATCGTGCGTCCGCGGGAGATGCGGGCGATGAAGATCCCGACGAACGGTGACCAGGTGATCGTCCAGGCCCAGTAGAAGACGGTCCAGGTGTTCTGCCAGCCGGTATTCGCGAACGTATCGTTCCACAGCGCCAATTCGGGCAGCTGCTGGATGTAGGTGCCGAAGGATTCGAAGAGGCCCTTGGCCATGAACAGGGTCGGGCCGAAGACGGCGATGAAGACCAGCAGCAGCACCGCCATGACGATGTTGAGGTTCGACAGCACCTTGATGCCCTTGTCGAGGCCGAGCGAAACGGAGATCGTCGCCAGACCGCAGACCACGCCGATGATGATCAGCTGCCACAGGGCGTTTTCGGGAATGCCGAGGACTTGTGCCAGACCGCCGTTGATCTGGAGGGTGCCGAGTCCGATCGATACGGCGATGCCGAAGACCGTGCCGATGATGGCGACGACGTCGATCGTCTTGCCGATCGGTCCGTGGATCTTCTCGCCGAGGATGGGCTGGAAGATCGAGCTCACTCGCGGAGGCAGGTTGCGCTTGTGGATGAAGTACGCGAAGCACAGCGCGGGGAGGGTGAAGATCGTCCACGTGTGCAGGGTGAAGTGGTAGTAGGTGAAGTTCATGGCGTCGACCGCAGCCGCGGGCGTGCCGGCTTCGATGCCCAGCGATGCTCGCGGTGGATCGCCGAAGTGGCTCACAGGTTCGGCGACGCCCCAGAACATGAGGATCGAACCGATGCCGGCGGCGAAGAGCATAGCGAACCAGGCACCGTTCGAGTGCTCCGGTGGTTCATCGTCCGGGCCGAGCTTCGCTCTGCCATACCGTGAGGCGGCGATGTAGATGAGAAAACCGAGGAACACTGTGACGCCGAGGATGTAGAACCATCCGAGGTTCGTCAGCAGCCAGTCGGATGCGACGGAGACTCCGGCATCGAGCTGGTCCGTGAAGAAGATCGTTCCGACGACGAAGATGATGATCACGGCAGCCGAGGAGAAGAAGATGGCCGGATTGGTGCGGAGTCTCAATGCATCGTGGAGTCTGTCAAGCATGCGTGCATCCTTCCTGAGTACCAAGCGGGTGAGCGGTGTCTCACCCACACTACAGAAGTGTCCGAGTTTTCATGCAAAGTCCGTTGTCACAAAGCGATATCGACTCTGCTCCTCGGCCTGTCGATTCCACTTCTCGGTCCGTCGGCCCATCCGCGGCAGGCCCAGAAACGACGAACGGAGCCCCGGTCAACATGACCGGAGCTCCGTTTCGAAAGCCGCAGGCGGCAGACGCCTCAGTGCCTGGGAGGCTCGTCCTCACCGCGCGGATCGAGTTCCTCGCCGAGGCGACGGTCACCGGCTGTCCCGGTGTGGCCGTCGGTTCGAGGCTGGCCTTCGACAGGAGGCTGGCCCTCGGTGCGGTAGTCGCCTTCGGGACGCACCCGATCGCCTTCAGGATGGGGACGGCCATCGGGTTCACGAGTGTCTGCAGGCTCGCCCCGGTCTCCCCGATGGTGGCCGGCACCGGGCGCAGGGGCGGCGGGGTCGTGGTTCTCGCCGGGAAGAGGGCCCTTGCCCCGATGCGGAGGCGTATCGGGGTCCAGCTCGTCGGCATGCTGCAGTGACCGCTCGTGAGCGAGTCGTTCTTCGCGCACGAGCTGTTCGCGCTTCGCGGCATCCGAGTCGAGCTGTTCCGCCTCGGCCGCCTGACGGTCTGCGTCGGCCGCACGCGCGTCGGCGTCGGCTTTGGCCATTTTGGCTTCTGCCCGACGCTTCTCCATTTCAGCTTCATGAGCGCGGACTTCGTGTTCAGAATCCGCTGCCTGCTGTCGCAGCTGCGCGGCTTCTTCACGCTGTCGTTCACGCTTCACTGCAGCGGCCTTGCGGCTGACTGCGATGAGGATCCCCACGATGATCAGGATCACGACGATGGCGACAACAATCCAGATGATGGTTGACACGTTCATGCGGTTTCTCCTTTGCTGTCTCTTCGGATGTCGCTGATGAGTTGCATCCGACCCAGCGGACCGCTTCATCCTCGCACGCCGCTACGCCTGCCGCATCAACGTTGACTGTGAGTCTGCCGAGTTTCCGACGGTGCCAGCCGATCTTTCGCTTGGATTCGCCGAGTGATCAGAGAGGTGTACCGCGTGTGGAGAGTTCCGCCGCGAGCCACAGCGCAAGGTCCTGAGTACCGACGGTCAGTCCACGAGGCAGTCTCGTCGTCGACCTGCCGGCGGATCCTTCGCCCTCGATGGTCAGCTCCACAGCGGAGAAGAGTGTTGGACTGACGAGGTGGACATCGCGGATCCTCGACCATGCGAACCCGTCTTCTGGGCATTCGCTCGTCGCGATCCAGACTCCGTGAACAGTCACGATGATCTGAGGGGTACGTTGAGCAGCGAATTGCAGCGTCCTCAGACCCCGCAGGAACTGTCTGTTGGAGGAATAGTGCAGAGTCACTTGGCCGGTCTCTGCCAGCTCTGCTTTCAAAGTTTCGAATGTGCTCATACCGGATTCTATGGCAGCGCGTTCAGTTGTGATTGGGCAGTATGTTCAGTTGAGGACGCGCGATGCGTTCAGGTGAGATCGGGCGATGCGTTTGATTGCCACAGGATGGTGCGATTGATTGTGAATACGAGGAAGGCCCCGCCCAACCCCCACACAAACAGGAATCAGACGAGGCCACCCCCACCAAAAAATATTGCGGCAGTCACTTACTCTCCCACAACCACCAAGTTGCAGTACCATCAGCGCGCATGGGCTTAGCTACCGGGATCGGAACGGTTAACCGGGCGTTTCCCCACCACTATCACCACCGCAAAACCAACAGACCACCACCACACCCAACCCACAAACAGGTCAGGCGGTAATGGTCCAAGAACCGCACAGCGAACGCGAACACCAACAACAGTCACATAACATGCACCCCACAAAACGGGGGTGACTTCTCAAGCCAACACCACGTGCAACCCAAAAAGACTCTCACGCACACACCAACCCCAACAAAAGAGTTGATGAGTGATCGGTGTATTAGTACCAGTCAACTCCACACCTCACAGTGCTTCCATACCCGGCCTATCAACCCCATCATCTATAGGACACCTCTCCCACACAA